>CAYYHV010000068.1:355-22504 GCA_964471695.1 uncultured Pirellulaceae bacterium | reverse complement strand
GTCCTGAGCAAGTTGCTCAAAATGTTGGGCTCATCATCAAGTCATTGAAACGTCACAATTCCAAGATGCCAATTGTTTGGTGTCACATGTTTCCCAGCTCCGCAAGCAAAAAACGCCCCGCCGCGAAAATCAAAAAAGTGAACGAATTGGTGGCTGCTGCCGCGAAGGGTGATCCGCAAATCACCGTCGTGGAAACTTGGCAGTTGTTCGCCAATGGTGATGGTGATGCGACGAAGGAGTTTTTTCCCGACTTGTTGCATCCCAACAAGCGGGGATATGCCAAATGGGCAGCTTCGCTACGTCCGATTTTTTCTACGCTGGGGTACGTCGAGAAGGCGCCTTTTGAGTTCGAGCCCGAAGATGGCTTCGTCAGTCTCTTTAACGGTAAGAATCTTGATGGATGGGGCACCCGTGTAAAGAAGTCGCGACAACTGAAGGAAAGCTACGAGGGGAAAGCGATCAGTCCAGACAATCGTTATGCCGCCATTAACGGCAAGCTCGTCGTGACAACTCCACCAGAAGGACGCAAGTTTCAGCAGCTTTGGACGACGAAAGAATTCGAGGGAGACTTTACGCTCAAACTGGAATTCCGAGCTACGCCTTTTGCCGACAGTGGAATCTTTCTCCATGGCAAACAGCTTCAATGTCGCGACTATCTGATCGCTGGTCCATACAAGAAGCTGAAAAAGTACAAGCCGCAGGATTGGAATGAGATAGTGGTTGTGTGCAAAGACAATGTGGCACATTGCACCTGCAACGGTGAAGTCTTGGAAGCCGCCTTCAAGATCCCCAAACGTGGTCCCATGGGTTTAGAAGGCGATCGTGGACAGATCGAGTATCGCGGGATACAGATCAAGCAGGGTGCGTCGGCAACCGTTCAAAGTGACTCGACGTTGAAAGACTACGTTGCTCGCAAGGACGACTCGTACGAATGGTCGGTGAAGAAAGAAGGCAAGATTGGCAAAACAAACTATGCGGAGCTAATAATGACTTCGCAAACCTGGCGTGACATCACATGGCGTCATCAGATGTTTGTTGTCATGCCTAAGTCGACCCCGTCGGACAATCGCTCTGCATTGTTGATGATTGCCGGTGGTTCCTGGAACGACAAACTGGCAGATCCGAACAACGAGACTCGGCTGCCAAGCGAGGCGACAATCTTCGCCGCGACGGCTGAGAAGCTGAAGATGCCCGTTGCGGTGCTGCTGCAGGTCCCTAACCAGCCGTTGTTTGGCGACCTTTACGAAGACGAAATTATCTCGCATACGTTTGAGCAGTTCCTGAAGACGCAAGAAGCGGACTGGCCGCTGTTACTACCGATGGCCAAAAGTGCGGTGAAGGGCATGGACACAATGCAAGCCTTCTTGAAGACGAAGGATGGTCAGCCGCCAGTCGAGAAATTCATTGTGACGGGGGCGTCCAAGCGCGGATGGACGACTTGGTTGAGTGCCGTGGTCGATGATCGCGTGCAGGCTATCGCGCCGATGGTGATTGATGTTCTCGATATGCCGCGGCAAATGAAGTACATGGAGAAGTGTTGGGGTGGGCAGTCTGACCAAATCCGCGACTATACCGAGAAGGGGTTGCACGAGGCATTTGAGACTGAGATTGGTCGCAAGTTAATCTCAATCGTTGATCCGTACGCCTATCGCGAGCAGTTGACACATCCCAAACTTCTAATGCTGGGGACGAATGATCCTTATTGGCCAGTCGATGCTTTGAATTTGTACTGGGATGCGTTGAAGGGGAAAAAGCACATTCTTTATGTCCCCAATGCCGGGCATGGACTGGATGATATTTCGCGAGTCATCGGTGGGTTGGTGAATTTTTCAAGGTTGTCTGCCAAGGGGAAAACGCTTCCCGAATTCGATTGGAAGCATTCGAAAGCGGAGGGTAAGTTGCGGTTGGCAATTAATTCGAGTGAGCAACCTGATAAAGTCGCTTTGTGGGTGGCGTCGAGCGATGATCGAGATTTCCGAGACGCCAAGTGGAAGTCGACTGTGATTGATGACTCGGACTCGGACGGAGGATGGAACGGAGAAGTGGCGTCGCCTCAGTCGGGTTATCGGGCGGTGTTCGGAGAAGTCACGTTTCCGGGGGAAGGGTTTCCGTATCAACTGTCGACTTCGATTGAGGTTTATGAGGCAGATGAAGTGCGAGGCAACTGAGCGAAGTTGCGGGCGGTTTTATTCGTTCTGTTGTTTATTCGTCGTTACTTATTCGTATCCGTTTACAATTCGGATTTCTGCGTCAATTCATCTTACTTCGTGGAGGTTGATAAGTAGATCAATACGCAGATTGAGATCGCAGGCAGCAGAAGAATTTTTTTCAGCGGCAACTGAGCGAAGGTGCGGGCGGTTTTTTGAAACACAGAGGCACAGAGATCACAGAGGAATTATTTGGTTTTCTCTGTGACTCTGTGTTTTATTCGTTCTGTTGTTATTCGTCGTTACTTATTCGTCGTTACTTATTCGTATCCGTTCACAATTCGGCTTACTCCGTCACCTAATCTTACTTCGTGGAAGTTGATAAGTAGACCAAAACGCAGATTGAGAAGCCGTAAGTGCGATAAGACTTGGGCTTTGTCGATGGGGTGGATGATGCTCTTGGCCTTCAGCTCTACTATGATCATTCCGTTAACGAGGATGTCGGCTCGATACCCACATGCGAGCTTTACGTTATCGTAGACAAGCGGTACGGGTTTCTCCTCAACGACATCAAACTCTCGTTTTTTTAGTTCATAAGCCAGGCATTTCCGGTACGCGGATTCAAGCAGACCTGGCCCCAGACGCTTGTGGACTTCGATGGCGGCACCAATGATCCCTTGTGTGAGTTGGTTGATCGAGTCGTTCATGATTTCCTTTGGGCATTCGACGAGCCTCTGTTGGTGAATGCCATTGTAGTGTCGAGTTTCGAGGCGAATAGCCATCAGAGAGAGAGCGGGGGCTGTGGGCATTCTCGCCGCTCTTTCAGCCGCTAGCGTCATTTTTGCCGGGAAAAGAGCTTACTTGTCTATTTTTGGATTTTGCATGAAAGGTATCCTGTATCTGTCGGTGTAACCTTATGAACCCCAGCAAGGCCACGCCATGTCGCTCGCACCTAAAACTCGAAACAGCCTGATACTTCGATTGCGCAATCGCGAGGACGTTGACTCCTGGCGAGAGTTCGCGGCGATCTATCAACCGGTTATCTACCGTGTCGCTCGGCATCGGGGTATGCAGGATGCGGATGCCCATGAGCTCGTTCAACGAGTCCTCTTGGCGGTCGCGCGAGCCGTCGATCGCTTTCAGCCGGACAAGTCCCGCGCGAAATTTCGCACGTGGTTGTATCGGATTACGCACAACGAGTTTTGCAAGGAGCTGGAGAACTGTAGGAAGTACGCGGCGGCCGGCGATTCGGCTGTGCGAGAACTGCTGGAGCGTGTTCCGGAGGCTACGGCGGACGAGTTCTCGATGGAGTACCGACGATCCGTGTTTCGATGGGCGGCCGATCGGGTTCGACCCGATGTGAAACCGACGACTTGGGAAGCCTTTTGGCGAACGAGTGTCAGCCAGGAATCAACGGAGGATGTTGCCAAGGAACTAGGCATATCGACAGGAGCCGTTTATATCGCACGCAGCCGCGTGATGGCTCGACTGCAACGCGAGGCAGCCAAGTTCGGGAGCCAATCATGAGTTTGAAACAGTGTGACGACAAAAGCCTGCTGGAGTTGCTTGACCAGTCCAACGATTCCGAGGCGCCCCGTGAAATGTTGGATCATCTAGATTCGTGTGAACGTTGCCAGGAACGCATTGTGGCGTTGGCAGCCGACGGGGATTCGTGGAGCGAAGCAACGCATGCGCTGCGTGATAGTGACGCGTTCCAACGCGGTGAAGATTCGACTTGTCAGTTAGCACCTTTTCGGTCCGACGGCTCGGTGATCATTGCGATTGATGCGGAGCTCTCGCCAGATATGCCTCTGCAAGCCGATCAGGTTTGTCTAGATTTTCTTGACCCACCCTCGCATCCCGAAATGCTGGGGCGAGTCGGGGAGTTCGATGTCGAGCGGCTGATTGGTACGGGCGGCATGGGGATCGTTTTTAAGGCGTTCGATTCGGAGCTACATCGTCCGGTGGCTGTGAAGATACTGGCACCGCACCTTGCCCATAGCGGAGGGGCTAGGCAGCGATTTGCTCGCGAGGCCCAATCGGCTGCGGCTGTGATTCATGAGAACGTTGTGCCTATTCACTTCGTCGACTCGCATGACGAACTTCCGTATTTGGTGATGCAGTATGTGTCGGGCGAGTCGCTCCAGGCACGTGTCGATCGGGAAGGACCGTTGAGCACTAACGAAGTGTTGCAGATTGGAATACAGATCGCGTCCGGTTTGGCTGCGGCTCATGAGCAAGGATTGGTTCATCGCGACGTAAAGCCCGGCAATATCTTGCTCGAGCCCGGTGTCAGTCGCGTATTGATTTCAGATTTTGGTTTGGCTCGAGCCGCCGACGATGCCAGTGTGACTCGATCCGGCATCATCGCAGGGACTCCACACTATATGTCTCCCGAACAGGCGCGTGGGCAGGCGATTGATGTTCGCAGCGATCTGTTTGGTTTGGGCGGAGTTCTGTACTTCATGTGCACGGGGCGTCCAGCGTTCCGAGCCGACGGAGCCATGGCGGTTCTGAATCGGATTTGCTCGACTGAGCATCGGCCAGTCGATGAGGTTAATGAGCAAGTTCCAGCGGCTCTAGCTGACTTGATTGATCAGTTGCTCAGCAAAAAGCCCAGTGATCGCCAAGAGTCGTCCGAGCTTGTTTCAACTCAACTTTCCCAGCAGATGAAGCAATCGCGATCCGGACGTCCGAAATTCAGGAAACAGCAGAAGTCGCTTAGACGCAGGATCAAGTGGGTGGCGGGTGCCGCAGTGACGCTGCTGACACTGACGATCGTTTGGAGCGTTACGCAATATCCGTTTAGAGTGATTCGTTCCAATCGTCGTGTGCGTTCGCAGCCCGAGTCCGGGAGTTTGTTACCTTCCGACGGGTACATGCCACCCGCAGCCTCTCCACAAGTCTTTGGGAATACCGGGCAGTTTAATCCGTCGCCGATTCCACCAAACCGTCAGTCATCAGTTAGCGCGTGGGAATCTCCGACGATGGTTCAGCCGTTGCCGGCGCCCGCAACGCCCATGTCCAATTTAGACGCCGAGATTGATCGGCAGCTACGGGAGTTGAAGCAAGGAATTGAGGATTTTGAATCGAACGTCAAGATCGCGCCCATGCTTGTTCCGAGTTGGCAACCCGATCCGACTGCGCAACAGATCAATGAGATAGATCAGATTATCAAAGAACTCGAGTCGCCGACTCGCTAGATTCGCGTCTTGGATTTATTGACGACCTTCCATAGAAGTCAACCATTTAATTCGGAGCACAAGATGACAACTACTTTACGCAATGTAGCCGCGATTATCGGTTCGATGGCTTGTGTCATGGCGACATTTGCCGCGATTCAAGATGAGCCAGAATTTGCGCAGCGGGATCCTGTATCCACAACGCGACCTTCCGCTGCCCGTGAGGTGCGAGACGCTCCAGCGCCACCGTTGGCGCCTAGAGCAGCGGTCACGCAACTTCGCGAAGCGAATTCACAGCTTGCGTCGCCGGAGCCGACGCTGGTTCCGTCAGTAGCCATTCCAACACCAGGTTTTGCCAATCCAGCGCGAGTGCCGCAGCAAACGCACGGCTTCTTCGCGCAACCGCAAAGGTTCGACCGTTACCCTCAGAATATTACTGTGATGGCCACGCCATCCAATGATCCAACACAACGTCTTGCTGCCGACATTCTCAATGCCGACGACGAAGACACTCGGAAAGAGAAGCTTGCGGAGCTCAAAGAAGAACTCGAAGGACGTTTCGATTCGGGATTGGAAGTTCAAGAAAATGAGCTCAAGCAACTTGAAGATCGGGTCGCGAAGTTACGCGAAGCCGTCGATACTCGGAAGGAAAACCGGGATCGGATCATCGAGAATTATCTGGATAGTATTCGGCTGCAAGCGGAAGGTCTGACGATTCCAGGTGTCAACGGATTGCCTGGGCGTGCAGCAGCAGGCTTTGGGACGGCACGTTCGTTCCAACGCCAAATGCCGCCAGTTGCGACGATCCCCAATCCTCCAACGACGTCATTCGTGCCTCGAACGGTAGCACCAGTGCGGGCTACGTTCCCGGAGGCGCCGCGGCTACCTGCGTCGCGTTCGGTGCCGTCCGTTCGACGAACAGGGCGCTGATGATTGAAGGCGTGGCGCGGTGACGACGAATTTTCTTAATCCCACTGGAGGTCAAAATGTTCAGGTACCTGACAAGTTCGCTGTTGGCAGTTGGTGTATTGACGCTGACGGTTGTTGGCCAATCACCGTCGATCGACGAGCCCCTTCGAGGACCGGAAGAGCCGGTGGTGAGTGAGGAAGTTGTCGCTGCGAACCTGCAAAAGATCGGGCTGGCGTTCTTGAACTTCGAATCGGCCCATAGGTCGTTGCCGGCTCGCTTTAGTATGGGACACCGTGGAGAGCGACTTCTCAGTTGGCGCGTGCATATTCTTCCGTTTATGGATGAAGACGAGCTTTACGAAAAGTTCAAGCTCGATGAACCTTGGGACAGCGAGCACAATCGCAAGCTGGCGAGTCAGATGCCGGATGTTTATCGGCATTCGGAACAGAAGATGGGTGGGAAAGAGCTCACGCACTACTTGGCTTTCGATTTTGAAGGCGCGGCACTTGGACTGCCGCGATCGCCAGTGTCAGCGGCAGGGATGGTTTCACTGGCGGAATGCGTCAATGGAACATCAAACACGATCGTTGTGGTGAAAACCCCGTTGCCCAAGAACGCCACTCCGTGGACCAAACCTTATGATTTTTCGGACCAAGGGAAGTTGGCAGGCCAATCGAATCGGCTTGACGAACTTTTTCGGCATACGAAACGGATTACCGCGCTCATGATTGATGGGTCTGTAAAAGAGTTGACGCGACGTGATTTCAAGAACAATCCGTTTCTCACGTGTAAGGTTGGCGCCCAGCAACGGGCGTCGCGCAGGCTGTCCAATCCGCTGGGCTATGCGGGTGGCAATTTTGAACCTGGCACAATGCAACCAGAGCAGTTTTCTACCGAGCCGATGGGTGCCGCCCCTTCGATATTTGGTGCGCAAGCGCAACCAGCGACCAATCAACCATACCTTTCGATTCCATCGAGTGTGGGCGACAGTTGGTCATCGACACCGCTGCGCAATTCTCAAGTCGAACAATCAGCACTGACGCAATTGAGAATTGAAGTGCTGCGAATGCAAGATGAGACCAAGCGGGAAGCCAAGTTGGCTGAAATCCAGAAGATCGTTGAAGAATCGTTCGACCAGCAATCGTCAAAGCACGGAGACTATTTGAAGCAGTTGGATGCGAAAGTCGCCAAGCTGAAGAAGGCTTATGAGCGACGCCAGAAAAACCGTGATCGACTGATTCAAAACTACATCGACGGGTTGCGTTTGCAGGCGGAAGGATTGACCATCCCGGCTGTTCACGGAGAAAGGCTTCCAGGCGATGTGCGACCAACCTTGAATTACGGCAACAGCCTGCCGTAGCACGATCGTTTTAATCTTGAAGGCGTTCTTGGCCGTTGCTGACGGCCACGCCTTTTGTGGGAGGGACGACGGTTTTTTGCTCGGATTTGAGATTTGAGATTCGACACAAGGTCTTGCCGGGGCGTCAGCCCTTTTGCTTCAGTCCTGTCTTTACTTCCGGCAGTCGCCATATGACCGCGATGCCGATGAGTGCCAGCGTAACAATGCCGATTTCTATCCACATCGGTAACAGGGAAAAATAGAGACTCAATGTTACGGCTGCGATGACGACTCCAATCGCCTTCACCTTGACGTGAGTCCGCACGCCACCGTTGACTTGCCAGTCGACCAACATGGGGCCGACGATGCGGGATGAGAGCAAGCGTTCGTTCAGTTGTGGCGATGATCGAACGAGCAAATAGCTGGTCAACAGGAAGAAGGGCGTGCCGGGCAACCCAGGGACAGCCAGTCCCAGAGCGCCGAGAATGAAGAAGAATCCTGCCAGCATCAGAAATGCGGCTCGCTTCCAACCCGTTGCCTGTTGGACTTTGCGCTCAGAGAGGCGATTTTCGGGCTCATCCATGCAATGCGTCGGGCGGTCTTGAGGAATCGGACCGAAAAAATTCGGCTTTGTGAAAAAATGTCAGGAAAGGCGGGCTGCAGGCGTTCTAATACCATTATGCCTTTGAGCACCGAAGACATTCTAGGCACTCTCATGAAATCCCGGGATCGCATCTCGGCGGCAGTTTGGTTAATCGTCCACGATACCCAGATTGCCGAAGACATTTTTCAGAACGTGTCGCTCAAGGCAATTAGCAAGAACGTGAGCTTTGAGGTTGAGGCCGCGGTGCTATCGTGGGCTTTCATTACGGCTCGGCACGAAGGCATTGACTGGTTGCGTCGTCGCAAGCACGAATCGGCGTTTGATACGAGCGTGCTGGAATTGCTGGAACGGGACTGGATGGAGCAGTCGCGGGAAGTTGCCGATGTACGTTCCGAGGCGCTTCGTAAGTGCTTACAAGCGATGCCCGAAAAATCTCGACATCTGCTGAAGCTCCGCTACTTCGATGGCTATCCTTGTCAGGAAGTCGCTAAAGAATTGGGAGTCAAGCTGAACGCTATCTACAAGCGACTGTCACGGCTGCACCACGGATTAAAAGATTGTATTGAACTTCGCCTGAGCGAATCGGAAGTAGTTGAAGCATGAGCGACGACAAGCGAATAGAACTGTCAAACGACGCGGAGAGTCATGAACTGTTGTTGAGGTTTCTCGACGGCAACGTCACAGACAACGAAGCTGCGGCCGTGAAGAAGCTACTTCAGGATAATCCCGAGGCACGTGACTTTCTCCGCAGGGTGGCTGAGCAAGCCGTAGCGGTAGGCGACATGGAGCGCGTGGAGCAAGCTGGAAAGTCGCAGACTTCCCTGGGGATATCGCGGGCAGCGGCTGCGAATCTTCGCGCCCAACCCGCGACCACTTGGTGGTGGATGATAACGGCTGTGGCTGCCAGTCTGATGTTGGTTAGCTTGCTGGTGTTTCGACTGCAAGCCAACCGGCCGATTGTGAAGATTACGGGCTCGAACGGGCCATTGCACTGGACGGGTGACGGTGGCATCGTGGTGACCGACGTGGAGACAGGGCAAAGGCTCAGAGCGGGGACGCTCGAATCGCTGTCGACGGATTCCTGGGTGGAACTCGAGTTTCTCGACGGTTCCACGGTTACGTTGACGGGACATTCCATGCTGACTTTTTCGGGTCGCAATCAAAAGACTTTGCATTTACGACAAGGCAATATGTCTGCAGACATTGAAAAACAACCGGCTGGCAAGCCCATGCGAATTCACACCCCAACGGCTTCCTTAGAAGTCCTCGGTACTCAATTTAACGTGGGGTCGAAGATGTCATCGACGGTTTGTTCGGTCAATGAAGGTTGTGTGCGCGTCACGCGTCTGGCAGATGGGAAATCGGCCGAAGTCACGGCTGATCATCATGTTGTTGCTGCTGCCAGTCGAGCGGCTGAATTGAAGGTGCTACCTCGCAGCGGCGAAGTCGATACATGGAGCAGCAATTTGCCGTTGGGGATTGTGTATGGGAAATGGGAGCCCGAGGCGAGAGAATTGCGAGCGACTCCGATGTTATGGCGCAACAAAGGAAAGTCGCCGCCGCTTCTGTTGTATTTGGCATCGCTGCTGATGTCTGGCGAGAACGACCCACCGGTGGCTTTGGCGGCGGGTTCGCAGGTTGTGATTCGAGGTCAATTGGCTTCGGCCTCCGATTTGTATGTCGGGCTGACAACCAAACATCTCAAAGGTGGTTTTGCTGGAAAACATATCGCGTTTCGCAAAGCCGGTTCGCTGCCTGTGGGACGGCCTTTTGAACTGATTGTGGGGTTAGATGAGTTTAAACCCAAGGAGCCTGAACATCCCAAATCCCCAATTGGTTTGGGGATGCATGATTGTTGGTGCCTGACGATCAATAATGACGCGGGATTGGCGATTTCGAGTCTAGAATTAGTGCCACCACGCTAAACAAGTGGTACAACAGTGTGGCAGACGCGACCACTACCCAAAAGTCAATCAGATGTGTCTGACGTGGAGCTCTTGTTGCTGGCGGGCAAACTAACGTGCTGTGAACGCAAGCCTCAAGTGAGGATCGTACGGAGACTCGGATGCTACTTGTCCCAGTAGGCGGCTTCGTACGATCCTCTCTTTCGGTTTACCTTGACTATTGTAGTTCGCTTTGCAATTCTGACCGCTAATTTGCGCAAAATCGCCTTGGGTTTCTCATTAGGCAAGATGGGCGATTGCATCTCGTTTTGCTCGCCGAGCTCTAATTATTTGCTGCTTTTGCGATGATTCAAAACTGTTGACCAAACGTGTCACGGTGCCACCAGAGACTGTGGGCTGGAAGATCATTCAGCAAACAGGAGCAATCATCATGTGGCATCATGTCTGTCGACATCACTCCGTGGATTGGGTCAGTTCGCACCATTGCCAGTGTAAGGACTGCGGGAAGCATGGGCATTGGTTTGAAGAAGGGTTCGCACTCTGGACGATGTCCGAATCGGTTGTCGAGACCGTTGAGCTGCCCCGATCTCCGTTTGCTGATTTTGTACCTGTCAAGCAAGCCAGTTGATAGCGCAAAGTCGCCGGACCGCCGGTGCACGTTAAGCTCTGCGTGAATGAAACCAAGCTTGCTCATTACCGGCTTGCAAACTGCGACGTTTCAATGTTCCCACATCACGGGTCGCATTCCTGAGGCTCGTACGGTCCCGCCTGATTGGTCCCGCCGACTACACCCTATCACTCTATTGTTGATGGTTGGCGTCCTCGATCACATCCAAGCGACTGAGGCAATGCTTCCAGATCCAGAAAAACCCAGCCAACATGGTGGCCAACATGATGCCGGCCCACATCCATTTGCCAAACAGTACGTATCCGATAAAGAACATGCCGCCCCAGACAAATGCCAACCCGGCAATAAAGTTGCCGACAAAGCCACGGGCCACCGTTGGCATCGTTTGTGGGACGCGCTCAGCGATATGAGCCCACCAACCACCCGGCTGGACCAAGGTATAAAACTTCTCCAGAGTTTCATCGGGTTCAGGCTTGGTGAGGAACGTAACCGTTACCCACGAGACCAATGAGACGAAAACGATGACCAACAATTGCAAGTGAAACGGAAACGGCTCGCCGTACAGTCTCGGATCGTTGCCAAACAGTTTGTAGGCTTCACCGGCAGCAACGGTTTGCTGGTAGGCGATGACTTCAAAACCCAATGTGGCTGCGACTGACATGGCCAGCGCCGTAATTTCGGACCATGCATTAATTCGCCACCAGAACCATCGCAGGATCAGCACCAAGCCGATTCCGCCGCCTAAGGCCATCACGAATTTCCAGGCTTTTTCGATGCTTCCCATTTGGGTCGCAAGGACGGCTGCGACAATCATGAGCACGACTGTCGTTATGCGTCCAACCGCAACGTAATGTTTGTTCGAGTCGTTGGGATTCAGGAATCTGCGGTAGATGTCATGGACCAGGTACGATGAAGCCCAGTTGAGGTGGGTGTCGATGGTGGACATGAAAGCCGCTAGGAAACTAACGAGAAGCAATCCCCGCATGCCCGGCCCAAGCAGCTTTCGCATTACGAGGGGATAGCCAGCTTTATTGCCCAGCGAGTGCTCTGTCAGATCCGGGATGAGGACCATCGAGACGAGGGCGACGATCACCCACGGCCACGTCCGTAAGGCATAGTTGGCGAAGTTGTACCAGAGGTTCGCGGCCAACGCGTGTTTTTCGTCCTTGGCTGCCATGGTTCGTTGAGCCAGATAGCCACCGCCGTCCGTCGAGTGGTTGGACCACCACATTACCAAGATTAAAACGACGAATTGAAACCATTGCGAGTTGGCAAACTTCATCGAGAAAATCGAGTCAATATCGTCGGGGAATGGCGGCACGATTCGCGTAGCCTGTTCGGCATTCTTTGGTGCTTTATCCAGCGCAACAGTCAAGTTGTCGATTTCCGATTGAAGTTTAAATTTGTCCTCGTCGCTGGCGGACGACAGTTCCGTTTGCTTAGCTTCGATCCGTTCCTCGAATACGACAGCTTGCTTGGCGAGAGTCGTATCTAGCTTGGTCATCAACCCGCTCATCCCGCCTACATGACTGACAGCGATCGTGGCCAACGCGACGGCTCCGACCATGGCAATCACGAATTGGACGACATCGGTAACGACGACTCCCCAAAAACCAGAGAGCAGTGCGTAGACGGTCGAGAGGATTGCCAATCCGCAGATGATCAGCGTTTCGGTATGGATGGCGACTGAACCCGATTCATTCTGCCAGAGGATCTGAGGTTCGTCGAACAGCATCACGGAGAGCACCGAGGACATGCCCAGCATCACCCAGCCCATCACGATAAAGTTGTAGAGAATGGCGAAGTAGCCCGCTTTGAAGACTCGAAGAAAAGCCGCTGGTTTACCGGAGTAACGAATCTCGAGCAGTTCGTTCTCTGTTAAAACGTTCGCTCGTCGCCAAAGTCGTGCGAACAGGAACACCGCGAGCAATCCGTAAAGCAACCAGTTCCACCAGAACCAGTTTTCCCAAATACCTTGCTTACGAGACATCTCCGTAATCGCCAATGGCGTATCGGCAGCAAAAGTCGTGGCCACCATCGAGGTGCCCAGGACCCACCATGGAAGAGATCGTCCAGCGAGGTAATATTCTTCGGGGCTCTCGCCGGCTTGGCGAGAATAGTAAATCCCAACGCCAAGGGCGAATATGAGATAGGAGCCAACAATGATCCAGTCGAGAAGAGTCAGTTCCACGGCTTGGTCTCGGGGTTAAAACTTAGGCGGATCGTAAGTCGATCGTTTAGTTTATGTTCCGAAGGCATGTTGGCGGTAGTATGCTAGTCGATTCGAATGCCTGATTCTTTGACTTGAAGGGAGACGATTTACCTTGGAAGAGCGCATCACACTTGAGATATGTATTGATTCAGTTTGCGGGGCTTTGGCTGCATTCGAAGGCGGCGCAGATCGACTGGAATTGTGTAGCGGTCTCGCCGAAGGTGGCGTAACACCAAGCCCATCGCTGGTTCGTGAAGTGGTTGCTGCGACTGCGTTGCCCGTGATGTGTATGGTTCGCCCGCGTGGCGGTGGATTTCAGATGACGGAGGCTGAGCTGCGAATTATGGCGGCGGATATCGAGTTCCTGCGTGACGCCGGAGCTCATGGAGTCGTCTTGGGGGTGCTTGATACTAGTTCTTGTGTCGATGTCGAAGCGTGTCGACGATTGGTCGCGGTGGCGCGTCCGATGTCCGTGACTTTTCATCGTGCGATCGACGTGGTGGCGGATCTTGAATCGGCGATGCAACAAATTGTGGACCTGGGTTTTGATCGTGTACTGACTTCTGGGCAAGCCAATACGGCTGAACTCGGACTCGAGCAGATCACGCGATTGAATCAGGCATTCGGGGATTCAATCGTTGTGATGCCCGGTGCGGGCTTGAGCCCGGTCAACGCCCGCAAGATCGCGGCAGTCGCCGGTATCCGAGAAATCCATGGTTCTGCTTCGAGTTGGTCGGAGTTTGTGGCCGAACCAGTCGTCGATGGCAAAATCCAGCGTCGTAAGGAAACCGACACCGGTTTGGTGCGGGAAATCCGAACCGAGCTAGATGGCCTGACCAAGTAGCCCGACGCTAGGATCAACATTGCTCATCGAGAATTGTACAACCCGACGTATCACTGAGTGACAAGGAACTAGAGTCGAAGCCAGTCCCTCGTTGAAGCGTCTGGTTGTGATGCTAACGGCGATGCGACAACCGTTTTGCTCGTGACTAGTTTTCCATCTCCCGAGGCTCGTATTCGTCGAGCAATTTGTTGAGGGCTTCGTCATTTCTCGTTGTCGTAGTTGTGATGCCGCCATAATTCAGCTTGAGGCTACCTTGCTTCGAAGTCCTTTCTTGCGAAGCACTCAGCTTGAATTCGCCCCCGAACTTTTGAATTTCGCGACCATGAGCGGTACAAAGTCGCGTAGATGGAATCGCGTCGACGCGATCCGATTCAATTTCCTGCTTACAAACGATACAAAGACGCATGCGAGACCTCCGAGTAAGTGAGCGCGCAAAAAAAGCCGGGCCAAGGCAGCTGCCTTTCCCGACGCGCCCATAGTATTTCCAATGAACCGTCCGAGGTCAAATCAGAATAGGAAAACCAATGGCAAAAAAGAGTTCGAATCAGCCACCGTTCGATGGTTTTGACCCGGCACTGCTAAAGTTCTTGCGGCAGCTTGGTCGCAATAACAATCGGGATTGGTTCGCCAAGAACAAGTCGCGTTACGAAGATGACGTGCTATTTCCCGCTTTGGCCTTTGTCGAGGCGTTCCAGCCAAGGTTGAAGAAAATTTCGCCCTACTTTCGCGCGGTCCCGAAACGAGTCGGCGGATCCGTGATGCGGATATATCGTGATACTCGTTTTGGCAAAGACAAGACACCTTACAAGACCAACGTCGGAATCCATTTTCGCCATGAACAAGGCAAGGATGTGCATTGCCCCGGTTTTTATCTCCATTTGGACGCGAAAGAGTGTTTTCTAGGCGCCGGAATCTGGCATCCGGATGGTGATTCACTCAGAAAGATTCGATATCACATTGATGAAGAATCGGGGGCTTGGAAAAAGGCTCGTGACAACAAGAAATTCAAAAGCCATTATCATTTGACCGGGGATTCTCTAAAGCGGCCACCGCGTGGCTTCGAGCCGGATCATGAATTCATTGAGGACTTGAAGCGAAAAGATTTTATTGGCGTGAAGGAGTTCGCCACGGCAGATATCTCAAAACCGAAGTTTATTGAAACTGTGGCTGAGGTTTTTGCCAGTGCCAAGCCGATGATGCGGTTTCTTTGTGAGGCTTTGCGAGTGCCGTTCTAAATCGAGAACGAAAACGGGTCCTGCCAATTTAAGAGGTATACCGCAGGGCACATGAGTGCGCATAAAATGTCCCCACGAAACTACCGAACGGGGGGTTCTGCAAATGCGGTAGGTCCGTGGGGACGGGCAAGTAGCTTTTATATTGTGTTGGATTCGAGTTATCGAATCTTGCGGTGACGGCGTTTGTGTATGCCAGTCTTCTTCTTCGCAATTCGCGATCTATTCTTCGCGCTGTTGGTTGTTTCGCGTTGTGAGCGGACTCGGTTCTTCGTGCTGGACACTGGCATGTTTCCGCGATCGCTGGAGCGAATCGGCTCCACAAGCGCACCTGCCACAACAACGACGTCATTGTCTTCCAGCAGCGATTCCCAATCGCCAGTCAAATTAACCATCTTCTTCTCTCCCTCAACGCTCAAGGAGCGTTTCTGTCTCCACCTCTATTACGGTACGCAGTCGACGATGGTTCACGCCAACAATTGCTCTTTTATTGCGAATTCCGTGCCTCAAGGGTTGTGGACACCTGATTTCGGGTATTCCAGCAGGAAATCGACGATTTCGAGCCGACAGGTGTGATTTTCTTACCAGAAGGGTGTAGCGAATACGCTCAACGTGTTGCGTGAGTGCATCAATACGAAACGGATTGTGCGGGTTGGGGCGACTGCGCTGAGTCGATGGTTGCGTATTGCAGGTGACAGTTCAACACATATTGTTATTCGCAACCAACGCGCATCTTTCGACTCCAGCAAACGGTCGATCCGCGATGTGGACGTCCAAAGACACGCTTCCGTTTTAAAGGTTCGCACGAAAAAAGTCGCTGTGCTTTTGCTTCATGATCGCGGTATCGCTCGTCTGAGTTTGCGTTATCATCGCAGCCATGAATGACTATTTGAATCTGAATCGCGAGTACTGGAACGCACGCACGGCCATTCATGCGGCGAGCCAGTTTTATGATGTTCCTGGTTTCTTGAGTGGCAAATCATCCTTGCCTGCGATTGATCAAGCGATGGCTGGTGATGTTCAAGGCAAGCGGCTTTTGCATCTGCAATGCCACTTTGGAATGGACACGCTTTCCATGGCCCGCGCCGGAGCCAACGTGTGTGGCATTGATCTTTCGGATGCGTCGATCGAAAAAGCCCGCGAACTGGCGAAGCAGGCTGGGATCGAAGCCAAGTTTATCGTTTCTGACGTGTACGAAACTTCCCAGCACGTGACGGGAACTTTTGACGTGGTCTACACCGGCTGGGGCGCCCTGGTCTGGTTGCCAGATCTCGATCGCTGGGCGGAAATGGTGAACAAAGTTTGTGCGCCCGACGGTACGGTGATAATCAACGAATTTCATCCCTTCGTTTATATGTTGGGAGATGCTGGCGAAATGAAATACGGTTACTTCAGCAATGGTGATGGCTACGACGAATCGCCGGCGGGCACATATACGGATGGCGGCGAGTCCCTGGGGGCCATGCGTTCGGTGACATTCAATCACAGTTTGGCGGACGTGGTCCAGCCGATGTTGAAGCTGGGTTTTCAAGTCGAAGCGTTGCGCGAATACGACTATAGTCCCTATCCGTGTTTTGGCGACATGCTGGAAGACAAGCCTGGCGAGTACGTTTTGAAGAAGTATGGTCGGAAAATCCCATACGGGTATTCGCTGCGGTTTGTGCGATAAGCCGCGAGACTAACTGCTCGGCTTGTCGGAATGTGTTCATCTGTGAGAATAACGTCAGATGCAACCCACCATTCGCGAGTAGAAAGTTTGATCCATGAAGTCGCTGGTTTTCAAGGAATTGAAGAGCCCACTTGTTCTCGAAGAGAGCGACGAGTTATCTCCGGCTGCCGGACAAGTCATCGTGGACGTACGGTCGGCTGCCTTGAATCGTCGCGATTATTGGATCACGCAAGGCATGTATCCAGGTATCACGACTCCCATAACGCTGGGGTCTGATGCAGCCGGGGTCGTCCGTTCGGTAGGCGAAGGTGTCGATGCGAGTTGGGTAGGCAAGTCGGTGATCATCAACCCCAGTATTGATTGGGGCGATAATCCTCGCGCGCAATCGGAGTCGTATCGTATTCTCGGGATGCCGGACAATGGTACGTTTGCCGAACAAGTCGCCGTGGGTGTAGAGCAGCTTTACGCGAAGCCTGAGCATCTAGACTGGCATCAGGCAGCCGCATTACCGTTAGCCGGATTGACGGCCTATCGCGCCGTCGTCACTCAGGGACACATCGCGGCTGGGCAAAAGGTGTTGGTGACTGGAATTGGCGGCGGAGTGGCTTCGTACGCTTTACAGTTTGCCAAACTCTCGGGCGCGGACGTCATTGTGACTTCGTCTTCGCCTGACAAGATCGCTAAGGCCCGCGAGTTGGGGGCGGACGCCGGTTACGACTATCGCGAAAAAGACTGGCACAAGCAGATGGTGGCTGAGCACGGCCCCGTGCAATTGATTATTGATAGTGCAGCAGGAGCCGGTTATCGAGCGCTGTTGGACGCAGCCGATTTTGGTGGGCGTATCGTCAACTATGGTGCTACGGCTGGCCCGCCTGAAAAAGTCGACATGTTCAAAGTCTTTTGGAAGCAACTGACGCTACAGGGATCAACGATGGGATCGCCAGACGATTTCGGAAACATGGTAGAATTCGTGAACGACAAAAAACTCACGCCAGCCGTTGATCAAGTCTATCGTTTGGCGGATGGCAATGATGCGCTGGAGCGGATGCGTGACTCCGGGCAGTTTGGCAAATTGGTACTCAGCGTCAGTCAGTGAGGAAGACGATGGAAACCAGACCCGATGTGGATCGAATTTTCCTGAGGTTGGTTCGGTCAGACTTCCGTGCCAAGCAGAAGCTGCGCGCGGAGGAGGCCCGGTATTTTCTCGACAAGGGCCTGACCGAGATACTCGCTCACGCGCGTCAATTCGTCATCGAGCTACTGGCCGATGCCCAACCTGAAAACGATGGTAAACAGACTCCGATGAGGGGCCATCCAGTTTTTGTGGCACAACATGCGACGGCGACTTGTTGCCGCGGTTGCCTGATGAAGTGGCATGGTATCGCGGCGGGGCACGAACTCTCGGACGATGACGTTGAATATATCGTGACGGTCGTCGATCGTTGGTTGTGCCTGCAAGATATCCCGTCGATGGATTTGTCGAAGTTGTCGGATGAAGAATCCCGCGACGAAGCAGACAACATCGTCGAAATGCAAACGGTCGGGGCTTCGGCGGATGCAGAATCGGTAGCTGCGTCGGTTCTCGCGGTCGAAACACGAGTTGAGTCGGCAGCGGAAATACCACCCGAATCGGCCACGGAACCGGCCACCGAGCCGACCGCTGAACCGGCGGTTATCCGTATCGATGCCGGTTTGGACAAAGTCGTCACTGGTGGCTCAGGCAAAGTTGCCCCGAAACCGACTCGCAAGAAAAAGCCATCGACGAAGAAGGCGAGCGTTGCCCCTGCGGATTCGTCGAAGGACGATGAGGAGTGGGTACAGGGAACACTCTTCTAGTGCACAAACCAGGTAGGTCCAATGGCTGACTCGAATACGATTACTTCGCCCGACAGCGATGGACTGGATGCGTTGTGCGAATCGTTAGCACGACTGGCTCCGGGATTGGAGACGCCGGGTGCGTGGCCAGGAGAACAGTTGACCCTTTGCGCGGAGGCAGGCGTCTTTCGATGGTTCGTTCCCGAAGTTTACGGCGGCTACGAATGGTCCGGCGAAGATATCGTACGTGGGCATTTGCGACTCAGCCGCGCCTGCCTTACGACGACTTTTGTTTTGACACAACTTACGGGAGCGTTGCGTCGGTTGGCTGCGAGTGACAACGAAACTCTGCGAGACCATTTGTTGCCAGAATTGTTGACCGGACAATCATTGGCGACACTCGGCATTTCCCATCTTACAACCAGTCGCCAACATTTGGGGCGACCAGCGCTGGTGGCAACGGCAACGGATGACGGCTACAAGCTTGACGGACTCAGTCCCTGGGTGACGGGAGCTTCCGAGACGCAGTACATCATTACCGGGGCATCGTTGGAAGACGGTCGCCAGTTGTTAGCTGTTGTGCCTACGAATCGTGAAGGAGTCGAGATTCCAGCGCCGGCGGAGCTGGTCGCGTTGACGGCCAGTCGAACGGGGGCTGCGCGATTTAACCAAGTCACGCTGGCGGAAGAGTGGATCATGGCGGGGCCCATGGAGCATGTGATCAAAAATGCTATCGGAGCGCGGACCGGTGGCTTGCAAACATCCACGCTGGCGATTGGGCTGGCTTGGGCCGCGATTGAATTAATGGAAACCGAAGCCGAAAAACGTAAGGACCTGATGGCACCGGCTCATGAACTGCGTGCCGAACTCCAGTCGGCTGAGAATATTTTGATTCGATTGGCTGCCGGTGAACCAGCGGAGTTGGACTCCGCGGAGCTACGCGCTAAATCAAATTCTCTTGTACTTCGTTGTACCCAAGCGGCTCTTGCTGCGGCGAAGGGAGCGGGTTACGTGGCAGGCCATCCGGCTGGACGCTGGTGCCGACAGGCGCTTTTCTTTTTGGTTTGGAGTTGCCCGCAAGCCGTGATGTCCGCAAACTTGTGTGAATTCGCCGGGATTCAAGCGAACTAAGCGATCTAAGTTATCCAACGAACCAATCATCGGAACCAAGATGTCTGAAGAAGTCAAAATCACCTGGCATGAGCATGCCGTCGATCGGAAGGCTCGTGAAAAGCAAAACGGACATCGTGGATGTGTGGTCTGGTTCACCGGGCTGAGCGGCTGCGGCAAAAGCACTGTGGCGAACGAAGTCGATCATCTGCTGCATAACCGAGGCGCGCATACCTACCTGCTTGATGGTGACAACGTACGGCACGGGCTGAACGCATCCCCTGAACTTCTAAAGGAGCGGCACGGCGAGGAATTCGCTCAGCGGTTTGGACTTGGTTTCTCAGCCATGGACCGTGAGGAGAATATTCGCCGCATCGGTTCGGTAGCGGGGCTTTTCTGTGCCGCCGGGATTGTCACACTGACCGCCTTTGTCAGCCCCTATCGACGAGATCGGGATGCCGTTCGTCGCCAAGTTGAGGAAGCCGGCGCAAAAGGCGACTTTGTCGAAGTCTTCGTTGATACTCCACTGGAGATTTGCGAATCTCGCGATCCCAAAGGACTGTATAAGTTGGCTCGAGCCGGGAAAATCAAGAACTTTACCGGCATAGATGACCCTTACGAAGCTCCTGAGTCGGCCGAACTGGTTCTGCCTGGTGGCTCAGAAACGCCGACCGAACTGGCGAAGAAAGTCATCGCCTTTCTCGATTCCGCCGGTCATCTGAGTAACTGATACGCGAGATGTTTCGCTTTAGCAGTTTATCCAGTCGACTTATTTCATTTGTTTTAACGGTTGGGCGAGTCGTCGGGTGAAGACGTTGGTATGTCTGCTAGCGGATTCTCGAAATGTTGTTTGTTGGCGAATCTTCTGCGGGACTCGACGAATTCAATTGACTCACGTACAGAATAAATCGTACGATTCGAGAGTTGCCGATGGACGTGGCAACACCGGTTAACCACTTCGACTGCGCTCTGATATCATGCCGGCCGTTCTTGTTTCTCGGGGCGATGGATCGACGATGTTGGCTTAAGGATGGACTTTTCGGTCCACCACGGAAGGAACGCATGTACACCTCACAATCTGAATTGATCGTTCAAGCTCAGGATGCTTTGAAGAATAGCGCACTGCAATTTCTCAAGCAATTGAGTGTGGACGACGTCGACGGTCGGTTGGTAATCACCGGAACGGTTGAGACTTACTATCAAAAGCAGCAGGCGCAGGAGATTATTCGGGGCGTCGCTGGCGGTATGCAAGTTGAAAACGAAGTGCTTGTTAAAGCATTCTGAATCGACTCGGGTTGTGTTCGCTAAGCTCCCGACATGTGAGCGATGGGTCCGGTAAATCGGGCCGCTCGCTTACCTGTCGGGTTTTCTTTTGCGCGACGAATTTGCCCAGTCCGGCTAGGAAGATCAGCCGTTCTATCGCTAGGCACGGTTTTGTGGTGCAACCGTGGCTAGCGCCAAATCGGCTGATTTCTCAGTTTCAGGTTTAGCTTTCACCATGTACGAGATGACCGAGCGCCTGTTCGAAAGCGTCGGTGTTGCTGAGGACCATTTCGATCTGCAACGCATAGATGGGCAGGTTGATTTGCTCGAGTTGCTCAATTTTGACGAGGTCTTTTTGGGTGCAAACCAATAGCTCTGCCTCAGAGGATTCTGCTGATTGTTGCAAGGCAAGCAAGTCGCCCTTCACAAATTCATGATGATCAGAGAATTCCTTACACACGACGGGGTGGCAACCGACTTCCTCCAGTGTGCGTCGAAATCCGTCCGGGTTTCCGATGCCGCAGAAAGCCAGCGTCTTGCGGTTCTGTAAGAGTTCGACGGGTTGTACATCGCCTAGTGTCGAGACCAGTCCTGTTGCGCGATGCGTCGCTTCGATCCATTCTGTTTTGGTCGCCAGTCGCTTGTACGTCGCGCGAATCTGCGCTCGCTCTTCAGGCGAGATGCATTCCGATCGAGTCAACACGGCAAAATCCGCGCGGGCCAGGCTGGCGAGAGGCTCTCGCAACGAGCCGCGGGGGAACACATGATTGAAACCGTACGGTTGCAGGGAGTCGATGAGAACGATATCCAGATTTCGATACAGTCGCCGATGTTGAAAGCCGTCATCGAGTACGATCGCGTCAACATCGAATTGATCAATTGCAGCCTGTGCTGCGACGATTCGATCTGGATTCTGAAAGTGCGGGGTGTCCGGTAGCAACCGCTCCAACTCTTGTGCCTCGTCGTTGGGGAGATCATCTTTTGCCCCATAACCGCGGCTGACGATGGCTGCATTTACCTGGCGTTCTTCCAACCATCGGACCAGCCAGGCAACCATCGGGGTCTTGCCAGTGCCGCCCATGGTCAAATTACCGATGCTAATGACTGGAACCGAGACGCGAGTTGCACGAATGCGACCAGAATCGTAGCCTCGATTGCGCTGAGCGACGACGAGTGTGTAAGGGATCTCGGCAATCCGAAAAAAGCCTCGTAAGAAGCTGGCAACGATTCCCTTTCGCCGTCCGCTCACAAGGTCATAAAATTCGGAAGGCGAAAGCGGCGATTTCATGG
>CAYYHV010000068.1:0-345 GCA_964471695.1 uncultured Pirellulaceae bacterium | reverse complement strand
AACCTCGCTAGACTTTCGCCACTTCGTGGTTATGACGGTGTCGGTGACTAATTCCGCGAAACCGTTCACGAACCGATCTTGGCCAATGCTGCGTTCAATGTTTCACTGGGACGCATCGCATGTTGTACCAAGGCTTCATCCGGGAAATAGTACCCGCCGACGTCCATTGCCGCGCCTTGAACATCATTCAATTCGCTGACAATCTTGGATTCGTTGGCGGCTAATTCGTCAGCAAGCGGTGCAAAAGTCGATTGGAGCTCTGCGTCGTCCGACTGTTCTGCCAGTGACTGCGCCCAATAAAGGGCAAGGTAAAAGTGGCTGCCACGGTTGTCCAATTCACCTGCT
>CAYYHV010000067.1:8946-22541 GCA_964471695.1 uncultured Pirellulaceae bacterium | reverse complement strand
ATCCTGCACGAACAGAATAACGCATCGTTACCTGCTGTCCTGACAAGTCGTATTCGCAACGGCATGACGTATCACCTCGTGGTTGACAAACCGGCAGAGTCCGTGGTGGAGCAAAAGCCCGCTCAAGCTATCGCAACAGCGGAGGTTCAGGATTGCCCAACGTTAGTACGCGTCGGTGCGGCCAGCGCTCAAGAGCTTGTGGCGAAGATCACCGCGACGAATCCGACGCGCCTGCTTCAAAGCGGTCAAAGTCCGTTCTTGCCAAACGAACCGTTTCGCATCAGCCTGGTGACGCGAAACGCGGACGAAGTCGCGGCGCAATTGAAACTTGCTTTGGCCATGATGGATCGTCCGAACGCATCGACGGCTTTGCAGCAAAAAGGTATCTATATCGGTCGACCCGCGGACGCGTCTCCCGTGGCGTTTTTGTTCCCAGGGCAGGGTTCCCAATATCCGGACATGATGCGGGACGTGATCGCGTCTTCGGCTGCCGCCCGTCGGTTCCTCGATCAGGCAAACACATGCCTGGCAGAGATCGGCCGCGAACCGTTCAATCGGTTTGCGTGGGGCGAAGCCAATCTACTTCACAGCGATCTGGAAACCACGCAATTGGCGGTACTGATCGGCAACTTGATCTTGTTCACCATCATGAACGAGCAAGGATATGCGGCCACTTGCGTGTCGGGGCACAGCTTCGGCGAAATCGCAGCCATGGTTGCATCGGAGGTCTTGTCGCTGCGTGATGCGATTCAAATTACCCGCGCTCGTACGCAAGCGATTCTGGCTCACCCCAGCAGTGGCGGCTTGCTCAGCCTTAATGCGGCGGCACCCGACGTTATCCAACTGGTCCGCGAGACCCATTCGGGCGTCACGTTGACTCACTACAACACACCCGAACAGACCGTCGTGGGTGGAGAAATCTCGGCGATTGAATCGTTCGCAATAGCAGCCGAAGCACGTGGCATGCGGCCCAAGCGACTGAATGTACCTGGAGCATTGCATACCCACCTGATGCAGCCGGCACAGCTGCCTTTTGCCAACGCGCTTCAATCCTTTGAATTCGGCGTGCCCCAAGTCGCTTTCTTGAGCAATGCCAACAATCGCTACGCGACGCATCCGACCGAGTTTCGCGAAAACCTGGTTTCGCAGCTGACCAGCCCCGTACGATACGTTGAATTAGTCCAACGATTGGTCAACGATGGGTACCGAACGCTCATTGAAGTTGGGCCAAGTCGTGTCTTAACTACGTTAAATCGTCGCATTATCGAGTCGCTTGATGCACAATCCAATGTGTTGGCAATCTGTACCGACGATTCAAACCGGACACATCTCGAACAATTGTCGCATATTCAGGCTGCTATAGAGTCCCGTGGTTGCTCAAACCTCGGCAGCGAAATCACCCAAGCGGAACCACCACGAGTCAATTCTCCAGTACCAATTATGCAGCGAAACGTGGATTCCAACATCGACAATCAGACAGTTGAGTTCTTTGACGCGACCGCAGCTCGCCGCAACCGCATTCGACAAAATGTGACTCCGCCGCACGAGCCGCAGCAGAACGCGAACTTGAATGTTGCACAGTTCGATGCGACGCAATCTCGTCGGACTGCAATTCGCAGTGCGGTCGCCCCAACAGGCACCGGACTCCGAAACGGCAATGGCCATACTGCCGCACATTTGACAAAGGCAGTTGTTCCACAGCAACCGGTGACTCCGACGGCACCGACGACGCCCGCACAACCAGCGACTCCGCCGATCACTGAGGCCACCACTTCGGCAAATTCTGCCGCGGCACGCGCTTCACTTGAACAGTTTCTCGTCGACTTTATCGTCGATCAAACGGGTTACCCGCCAGAGATTATCGAAGTCGATTGGGATCTTGAGGCGGACTTGGGAATCGACAGCATCAAGCGGGCTCAGTTGTTTGGGGAACTTCGCGAAGTCGTCGATTTGGATTCGGCGGCTGCCAACGGCGAGGAACTACAACTCGACCAATTCAATACGATTCGTCAGATCGTCGACTTTCTGGAAAAGCTCCCGGGCAAACATTCCTGGCTGGCGGACGATGCGGCGGGCGGCGGAATGTCGACGACCGTTCAAGACCAGCCAACCAACGTCGCGGTCAGCGGCAACGCCACTTCTACGATAGCGACGCCGACAAATACTGGCCCCGACGCTTCGGTGGTCGAACAGTTCCTAGTCGATTTCGTCGTAGATCAAACGGGTTATCCGCCAGAAATCGTCGAACTCGATGCGGACTTCGAAGCCGATCTCGGGATCGACAGCATCAAGAAGGCTCAGCTGATCGGCGAGTTAAGCGAACAGTTTGGCTTGACCGAAGAATCAGCCGGCAGCGCCCAACTCGGCGACTTGAGGACTTTGCGCGATGTACTCGAATTGATTCAAACCGCGGCACCTGCCACGCCTCAGGCCACCGGCGTATCAGCCACCACAACGACGACGTCAGCGGCTCCAATCGCTGTTCCCAATGATACGGGACGATTGACCACGGTGACCGCCGATATGTCCGGCGGACCCGTGATTGAACGCGCGAATCCGCTGCTTGGTTCGCTTCACGCAAAACCAGCGACTCGAAGTGACTACGAAGAGGGGCTGGAAATCGGCCAGTCACAAGCTCGCGAAATTAAAGCCAAACTGATTGCAGCCGCCGATCCGTCCAGTACGTTGCCATCAGCCACCGAGCTTGGACGACTGCGGGCGACATTGACCGAACCGCAGATCGAACGACTGCGTGGTGTTGCGGACGGAGCCCAGATGAACTTCACGAATGTCGTGGTTGGTCATTTGAACAGCCTATCCCAAGGTGATCCATTTGGATTCCTTGGCGTGTCGGTAGATTCGCCCAGTCGGATGGAACCGAAGCAATCCAAGCTGCCGCCCATCGATCCTGCTGCTGCGTCCATCGACTCGTCGACTTCTAGTATTACGGACCGCTACACGTTGAGCACAATTCCGGCAGAGCGAACACCCGGTTCGCCCACGATGCCTGAATTTCATGGTGCAGCCATCATCTTGGGAATTAATGCAGTTGGGCGGGCCTTTGAAGAACGGCTGAAAACTGCCGGCGTTCCGACGTATGTGATTGACGCAACGAGTGATCCCCAACAAGCCGTAGCGGAGCTTGACCGCATCTGGGCAATCCAGCCAGTATTGCACTTGTTTATCGTGACGCCACGCGATGAAGCGGCGACGACTGATTTCGATACGAAGAAATGGCAAAGTCGCCGACAACGGGGCATCATGACTCCCTTCTGGTTGTGCCAACGCTTCCTGAAACTGGTTGAAGATCACAAAGCCATGGACTCTGCTTCGATCGTAGCCACAACCGCGCTTGGCGGCGACTTTGGGTTCTCCGGGAACGTTGTGTCTGCCGAAAGCGGAGCCGTCGCGGGACTGCTTAAGGCAATCATTATCGAGAGTTGGGTCAATGGGCATCGCACCTTGCCCGTCAAGATTATCGACTCTCCGTCCAACGAGTCGCCCAGTTCGATTGTCGACGGTTCGTTCCGCGAACTCGCCGTTCGTAGCTACGATTGTGAGATTGGTTGGTGCAACGGACAACGCCACCTCGTCCGTGCTCGCAAAGAGCCCGTCGCACAAAACGCATCGCAAACTATTTCTCAGGGTGGAACCTGGGTCTGCACCGGCGGAGCCCGTGGAATCACCGCGCACGTGGCTAGGGCTTTGGCCGATCGCACTTCCGCACGACTGCACTTGATTGGTGTTTCGCCGCTCCCGGAAATTCCGGATTCATGGCGCATCGAATCCGAGCAACAACGTCGCGATCTCAAGATTTCGATCATGCAACAGGCGCGGCTGGACGGCAAGAGTCCTGTCAAGGAATGGGAGAACACCGAGAAACTGATCGAGATCGACGAATCGCTGCGGTCTTTTGCCGCGGCGGGCATCTCAGCTACTTACCATTCCTGTGATGTTTCCAACACCGACGCGCTGGAACAAGTGCTGAACACCATTCGTCGCACGGATGGACCGATCCATGGAATTCTTCATGGAGCCGGAGTCGGCAAGGACTCGCGTTTCCAACATAAGAAACCCGACAACGTGGAAAAGTGCTTGCGAGCCAAGATCGACGGTACCCTCGCGTTGATGGAGCTTACGCAAAACGATCCCATCGAGTACTTCGTCGCTTTTGGCTCGATTAGCGGACGGTTCGGAGCCAACGGGCACGCGGATTACTCGCTCGCCAATGACGCCATGGCCAAGCTCGTTGATTGGTATCGGCAACAGCGTCCATCCGTCAAAAGCGTCGCGTTCCACTGGCACGCCTGGGGCGATGTTGGCATGGCTACCAAACCGGAAACCAAACTTGCACTCGAGATGGTCAACATGCAGTTCATGCCAGCCGCTGAAGGTTTGGATCATCTATTCAACGAGTTGTCGGCAGGAGCTCCCCATGGCGAAGTCCTGATAACGGACGACCGCTACTATCGACTGTTCTACCCCTCAGAAACGCTCGACGGAGCCGACCCTGATGCGGAGAGCTCCCATCGCAACTACCCGCTGCTCGCCGATCCTCCGGTGTCTACTAATGGCAAAGTCGTTGAGCAGTTGCATTTGGACCCGACCAAAGAATCGTTCTTGATTCAACATCGGCTCGAAGATCGCCCCATGCTTCCCATTGTTATCGGCATGGAACTCTTAAGTGAAGCCGCTGTGCGTCATCAACCGGAACACCGCGTCGCGGTCCTCCACAATATCGTGGCTCACAATGGCTTACGTTTCTTCAACGATAACCCGCAGATTGCACGCGTCCAATCGACACATCATGCGAATCAGCGAATACGAACGGAGCTTACGGCGGACTTTTGTGCTCGCGATGGGCGAGTCGTCGAACGTGATCGCAAATATCTGTCGGCGGACATCGAACTGGCTGCGTCGTCCGAGCCGCTTTTTCACACGCCGCGGATTGCCCCCCCAAACGATGCCGAGTGGCAACCCGTGTTGTACGCACCGGCCGGTTCCAGATTCTATCTGGGTCCAGCCTTACAGGGCACGAAGGAAATCTGCATCCGAAACCAGGTCGCCTGGGCTCGCATTGCGGCGCCAGCACTCGTAGAACTTTGCGGCGCCCATCGCAAGGTCGCCGATTGGATTGTGCCCAGCGCTGCGATTGATGCATCCCTCTATGCCACAGGATTGCTCGGGTGGTCCAGCGTTCGTCCCGGAGCTTCGCTTCCCGCAGAGATTGGCGCTTTGCGGCTGGGTCGTTTACCCCATCCTGGTGAACGTTGTTTACTGCGGACCGAATTGATCAAGAGTGATGACGCCTCGGCGTGGTTCAATTTCCGGCTCTGGGGCAGCGATGGGCAGCTTATCGTTCAAGTCAATGATTACCGAATCGTCTGGTTGGCAGTTTCAAAATGATCGACCTTCATGGACAAGTCGCTTTAGTAACCGGATCGTCCCGCGGGATTGGTCGCGCAACGGCGATCCGCCTGGCAGAAGCCGGCGCGGATATTATCGTCAACTTTCTGACTTCGCAGACTGCCGCCAACGAAGTTGCCGGTGAGATTCAACGACTGGGCCGCAACGTGGTGACGGTCAAAGCCGACGTGAGCGAACCGGAAGACGTTGCCTCTATGATCGAATTCATCCAACAACGTTTGGGTCGACTGGATATCGTCGTCAGCAATGTTGCATCGGGCGGCTTTCGGGATCTCATGGATGCCAAACCGCAACACCTGGCGGCCACAATGAAAGCCAATGTCCAGCCACTGATTTCATTGGTCCAGGCTGCGTCACCGCTGTTGAGCCGCAACGAATCTTCCAACCATCGCGCCAAAGTCATCGCGCTCTCAAGCCACGGCTCGCACCTGGCGTTGCCAGCTTACGGGTTGATCGGCGCATCCAAAGCAGCACTCGAAAGTGTCGTTCGCCACCTGGCGCTGGAGCTGGGACGTAACGGAGTCAACTTCAACACCGTGCTGGCCGGATTGGTTGCCACGGATTCTACCCGCAGCATGCCCGGAGCCGACGGAGCCTTTCAAGCCGTTGCGGATCGGACGATGGTCGACGGCCATATCCTGACCGTGGAAGATGTTGCCGACACAGTGCTTTTTCTGGCAAGTCCTCTAAGCGATCAAGTTCAAGGACAGACGATCGTTGTTGATGGTGGAGTTGGTATTCGAGGATAGTTCCGGATCACCATCCGACCTTCGAATCAAGCAAGCATGAACTCCACAAAGACCATCCAAGTCACGCCGACGGACCACAGCGATGAGTATAAGCACCTCTTCCCGCTTCCGCTCACGGTGTTCGAACGATTGATGATTGAAGACGATCGTCCTGAATACCCAATGAACATCGTCGCCATCCTCTACTTTCGCGGACGCTTGAACGAAGACGCATTCGTCGCGGCTGTTGGCCAAGCCGCCGGGCGACACCCCATGCTCCTCAGTCAGCTTCGGAAAAATGGTCGCAACGCGTACTGGGAACTGGTGGACGCCCCCAAAATCCCTGTCACCATTGTGGACGGACCCGAGGCAACCAGCCAACAAGCCCCGCAGCCGCCGATTGATATTCGCAACGAGTGTGGCATCCGCGTCATCGGTCGCAACGCCGAAAGCGAATCGTCGGTCGAGATTGAGCTACATCACGCCAGTACCGACGGCCAAGGCTGTCGCTTTTTTATCATCGACTTTGTCACGGCTTACGCCAGGATCGCCGGTTCTCCTGAGAATCCGCCTCCATGGTTGCGAATCAACTACGATCGGCTTCGGCATCGAGGCCAGTTTGCCACCAAACCAGCGTCTGTGCCGGAAGCCCATTCCGAGCCTGAAGAAAAAACGACGCTGCTTCAAAAAATCAAAGACGCGTGGGCTTTTGCCAACGAGCGACCTCGCCCACTACGAACCTCCCACACCAAGTCGATCGACGAATGCCAAACCAGCCGAATTCTTGCCCATTACTTCGACCCCGCGGAAACCAGTCACTTCCAACTACTCGCTACCAAGGCTGAGACGACGCTGAATGATGTCGCCATCGCGTTGATGTTTCAAACCACTGCGCGATGGAATGAAAAGCACGGTGCTCGCCCCAAGGAACAGGTTCGAGTCGTCATGCCTACCGACTTACGTGACCGGCGCGACGGCCGCATGACGGCTGCCAATCGCATGAGTTATGCATTCATTGTTCGTCGTATTGAAGACTGCCGCGATACCAATGACTTGCTCCGTGGATTGTTTCAACAGACAAGGTATATCAAACAAGTGCGGCTGGGGCTCGATTTTCTGTTCATGCTCGGATTGCTTGGCAAAATACCCGGAGCGATTCGCGGCTTTGCCCGTATGCCCAGCTGTTTTGCCACCGTGGTACTGACCAATCTCGGCGAAACGACTCGTCAAGTTCGACGACGATTTCCATCGCAAAATGGTATCCCGCTTGTTGGAGATGTATTGCTCGAACGACTGATTGGTGTACCACCCATTCGTCCGCGAACACGAGTCTCTGCCGGGTTGTGTTTTTGTTCAGGTGTGATGGGAATCAGTCTGCGATGCGATCCCAAGTGGATTACGCCTGACGAGTCACAACGTTTCCTCGACGAGTACGTGGCCGCGTGGCGAATCTGGGCTGAGCAAAACGCGACCCATCTTGGCAACGCCCGGGATTCAGATCGTAGCGCGGAGCAAGTGTCATGATTTGGTGGATTTGCATTGCCGTACTCACCGCCATCATGCTCTGGCAGTCGTGGCAGCACGGAGCCCGTCAGGGGTTGGTTTGGATATCCATGCTGTCCATGCTGTTTCCCTCCTGGGTGGCTGGAGAATTCCTCGGAATACCGGTTCCGATTCGGACAGTCGTTTGTGTGATTGGATTGGGAGCCTATTGCTTCCACCCCCAATCGACTTTTCCATTGCGATTGGGCCTGATCGACTCGGCCATGATCTGCCTCTTTCTGGTGCACATCATTTCCGATTGGCGACATGGGCAGCACATGGGAGTCACCTTGACCGAGGCCTACGGCGAATGGTTTGTTCCCTACGTGACAGCTCGACTGGCTTTTCAAACACTGGCTGATGTGCGAGACGCGCTTCCTCTGGGAGTCGCTGTTGTCGTGATCCTGGCTTGCTTGTCGATGTTTGAAGGCGTCACTCGTATCAACCCCGTCGAAGCAGCATTTGGAAAACGTCCCCTCACTGGAACCACAACCGGTTCCGCCAAAGGAATCGTGCATCACGGGAAGTTTGAATACAAAACGCGCTGGGGGTTGCGCCGAGCTTTTGGCCCTACCATGCATCCAATCTATTTTGGTGTCCTTCAGTTGATTCTGGCGCCATGGTCGTTGTACGCCGCGGCTCGTGCCCAAAGGCAGTCGGGACCCAGTTGGTGGCGAATCCTGCCGTTCGTTTCCTTACTCGGCGTCTTCTTTACGGTTTCGCGCGGCCCCTTACTCGGCTTTGGAGTCCTCGCCTTCGCTTACCAGTTCCTTCGACGGCCCAAATGGCGAATCGGAATGGCGATTGTGGCTGCGGTAGGGTTCGTAGCAATTGGACTGTTTCCCAATCAGTTTGTCGGCACCATCAAGTCCGCTTCGGGTGAGGTGAAGAAGTTCCCACGCTTTGTTCAACTCGGTGAGCAACGCGTTGAGAAATCAGGAACCATGACTCGGTTGTATTTGTTCTCGATTTACAACCGCGCCATGCGAAAAGCCGGCTTAATAGGCTACGGCAGCGAGAGCGTTTCCAGCTTCCCGATTCGCGTTCCGGTTGACCCAGAGTTTGTCACAGCCGTCAAAGACATTCGATTCATCGACAACGTCTATATCCAGATCTTACTGCGTTTTGGCTATCTCGGGGTCGCGGCTCTAACGGCGGCGTGTCTGTTTGCCGTCCTGACCATGCTGAGAATGGGCTGGAATCCGGATTTACGGGGCTCTGCGTTTTGCTGCGCTTTGGCGAGCTCCATATTCGCAGTAATGCTGGTAATGCTCACCGTTTGGTTCCCCCAAGATTACGCATTTTGGTTATTGTGGAACCTTGGTGCTGCAGCTGGACTGGTCGCAGAGTGGCGAAGGTTCGTTCAGGAACAGGCACCCCTTACCAACTAGGATTTTGTGATGATGCAAAGAACCCGACACAAGCCAGGTGCACGACACCGCGCCGGCAAGTCGACAATGCAGGCTGTAATCGCTTTTCTATTTCTCGCCGTGGTGGCCGTTATCATCATTGGGCCGGGCTCAGGCTTTCTCCAGGAATTGCGAGACAAGATTCAACTGAAGCGTGCAGAGGCAGCTCTCGAGGCTGGTGAAGCAATCGTGGCTCAGGACACCATCGCCGAAGAAGACATCGACGACGGCGGCATCCCCAGTGAGGAACTCGAGAGCGACGACAGCGAAACGGAAGAAGGCGACGCGGCTGAGAACGATACCGATGGAAATTCAGACGCGACCGACGAAACCGTCGATGAAGCGACCGAATCCATCCCCAACGAAGCAAGCGATGACACTGAGGCTGAATCCGATGGCTCACCGGAAACGACCGAGTCGACCGAGTCGGTGAAAGCATCTGCGAATAGCATTGGTGGACTTCAACGTGTGGGTGATTTTACCATCGACGACTTCAAAAACTCGACCATTCGCGACTCGATCCGACCGGCGCTGAGCGTCCGCGACTTGCGCACCTTGTCCGCGATACCAAGGACGCGTTCAGAGCTTGATGCTGCCCACAACCGAAACAAAATCAACAGTTGCGAAATCCTGGCGGCAGATGGCCAGTTCGAGGTATCCACTTTCACACCCTTTCTGACCGAACGGGACAATCGACAAATCGGCAAAGGATTAATCCTCCCTAGCATCCGCAAACATGTGTTCTCTGTCGGATTGGATGTTGCGCGAGAAGATCAATCCGACTTGCCGCTGGTAAGCCGTAGCCAGATACTCGCATACCTTCGCGGACACTACGTTAGCATCCAGGCGAGAATCAAAAGAGACCCACTCGACAACGCCAAGTTTCTACACCATCGCCCACTGGCCGCCACCGTAAAATATGCGACTTCGCGAAAAACCGAAGCCTTCACCGAAGCGGTGATTGCCTCGCTACGCGACATGCGCAGCCTCGGACTGTACCTGCCATCTGACGCGCCGAAAATCCCAGAGAATCTACGAACGATTGTCATTGCTCACCGCAATGTTATGGCTGGCACCGGAGTCAAACTGGATCGTGCGCGACCCGATTTTGAATTGTTATTTATTCGAGCCCGTGAATCGAAAGACGGCGAGTCGCTGGAACTGCACGCATTTGGTACGACCGAGCGTAGGGAAGTGCTGCACTACATTTCCAAATCGCGCAACCCACGCCGATCGGCTGATTGTGGCATCAAGGGCACCGTCGCCTTTACGAAGTATTCCCACGCCAATCTTTATCCTACCGAAGCCGTCGTTCGCAGTACGGCAGTTCGTGGACGAACCGAGTTTCGCATGACCGATCTCAGTCGTTTCGTTCAATCCCTCGGATTGACTGGAGATGCGTTGGACAACTTGAACGTCGTGCTCGACGCGATGATTGACAAACGAATCATCAGCACACCACAGCCATTGCAAGTGTCCGTTCGCTAACCCGATCGGACAAGCCAAGTTCCTACGGAGCCATTTTGATTAACGCAAACGCATCGTCGACTCGCATCCCCAAGCCGGATGAACCCCTGCGCTGCCTGCTGGTTCAACCGGCCTTTGCGTCCACAAATTACTGGAACTACACCACCACCGCGCGTGGTATCGGCGCCCACACGCCGGCTCCACCCCTCGGGTTGCTAACCGTCGCTGCAATGCTGCCGGACAACTGGGACATTCGACTGCTTGACCTGAATGTTCGAGATTGGAAAGAATCGGACTGGGAAGTCGATATTGTGTGTGTCGGCGGAATGCTACCACAACAAGCCGAAATCCTCAGTGTTATTGAAGAAGCAAAACGCCGCGAAAAATATGTCGTCTGCGGTGGAGCAGACCCATCAAGCCAACCGGATGTATACAGTGTGGCAGACGCCGTTGTTGTGGGAGAAGGGGAGGCATCCATCCCAATCTGGTTCGAATCATGGCGCGACGGCACCCCCTGTGGAATCTTTGAGGCCAAAGACCGGCCAGATGTCACTACCAGCCCCGTACCCCGATATGAGCTGATCAACTTCGAAGACTATGTCCATATTGGCGTGCAGTTCTCTCGAGGTTGTCCGTTCAATTGCGAATTCTGCGACATCATTGAGTTGTTTGGCCGCGTCCCCCGCGTCAAATCGGCCGAACAGTTTCTAGCGGAGCTTGAGCGGCTTTATGAACTCGGCTATCGCGGATGGGTCGATGTAGTGGACGACAATTTCATCGGCAACCGACGAGAAATCAAACCGATGCTATTGGAGCTGAAGCGGTGGCAGCAAGCGCATAAGTATCCGTTCTTTTTCTCGACAGAAGCCACACTCAATGTGGCTGATGATGAAGAGCTCCTCGCATTGATGCGCGACGTTGATTTCCGCTTCGTGTTCATGGGCATCGAAACTCCGGAACCGGATTTGTTAGCTGTGACCCAGAAACGCGTCAACGCGATGAAGCCGATTGTTGAGCGCGTACACACAATGTACCGCTACGGGATCGCCATCACGGCCGGATTTATCTTCGGCTTTGACAGCGAGAAAAAGGACAACGACGTCGCCATGCAAGCCTGCATTGAGGATTGTGGAATCGTGATGGCGATGGTCGGTTTGTTAGTAGCGTTGCCCAACACTCAGTTGACTCGCAGACTACAGAGCGAGCGCCGGTTGTTGTCGACCGATCTGACTCTCTACGAAAGCGACGAACCTTATCGACTGAGTACCGCCGGAAAATTCGCGGAAGGCGAAGACCAGCAAGCCGCCGGATTGAACTTTATCACGACAAGAGATCGCGTTGAAATTTACCGCGAGTACCAACGACTGATACGGCACATTTTCAGTCCGCAAGCGTTCTTTGATCGAATCCTCGACACGGCGACCCGAATCGACTTTGCCTATTCCCACCAACCCTCGTTGTGGGAATGGAAACGCAACCTCAAAGGGCTGTTTTCAACTGCCGTCTGGATGACCAAGCGAACCGAAGTCCGACGATTGTATTGGCGAAACTTCTGGCTCACCGCAAGGCGAGGATTAGATAGCCTGGATTATGCTAATCGCATGATGTCGATGTACATGCATTTCCAACCGCAAACAGAGCATCTGTGCCGCGAACTAGATCGGAACATCGAGTTCGCCCTGAACGAGGCCCCGTATCCACGGATGATCGAATCTGAATCTGTGGCCGAGACGCCTGATTCCGTCGAAAAAGCGACCTAGCCGGTTAACCCACTGTGTCACCATGGTGACTTCGGTAGAATGCACCCTCACACTGCAACAACGTGGTAGGGGTAATGTCAGATACTGCCGAGTTAGACCATAATCTGTTGTTTGGCGTTCTGGCGTGTGAGCTCAAATATCTCAACCAGCCAGAACTCCTCGCAGCCGCCAAGTATATCGTCCAGGACAATCCGTTCGGAAAGTTGTTACTGGAGCGTGAACTACTGAATCAAGATGAATTCCAGTTCATCGACTCGCTCGTCGACTACTACTTGTCGAAAAACGGGGACGCAGCGCAAAGCATGCACGCCATCCAACCTGATCCCTCACTATGCGAGAAAGTCTTGCAGGCGATCGAAGGGGGGGCAGGGGACACAAACACGCCCTTTGCTGCGTTGATCGCAGCCCGTGCGGTGGGCCAATACGCCGACAGCGAGCAAACCGTTGGACAGCCAACAACGGTCAACCGATTTCGAATCCTGCACCCACATGCTAAGGGCGGGCTGGGCGAAGTCTTATTGGCTCATGATTCGGAATTGAATCGTCAAGTCGCATTGAAACGCATTCAGTCTTGGCATGCTGATAGAACGGACAGCCGCAGCCGTTTCATCCTTGAAGCCGAAGTCACCGGAGCGCTGGAGCATCCAGGGATCGTACCCATCTATGGACTGGGTGATGATGAAAACGGTCGACCGTTTTACACTATGCGATTCATCGAGGGAAAGAGCCTCAAGAATGCCATCGACGACTTTTACAAAACCCATGCAAAATCCACACGCAGCCAACGAGCGATCGCCTTTCGCAAAATCCTCCGGTCATTCATCGACGCCTGCAACACAATAGCGTTTGCCCACAGTCGCGGCGTGCTGCATCGAGATTTAAAGCCTAGCAATATCATGATGGGAAAATTCGGTGAAACCCATGTCGTGGATTGGGGCCTGGCAAAAGTCCTCGACAATCCGGAAACTGCTTCGACGAGTGAGCCGTCGCTCAACGTATCAAGCGGTAGCTCGATGGCTCAAACCGTCATCGGCTCAACGATAGGCACCCCGGCCTACATGAGTCCAGAACAGGCAGCCGGCAGCCATGACGCGCTGAGCTTCGCGAGTGACAATTACAGCCTGGGAGCTACGCTTTACACAATCCTCACAGGAAAGCTTCCATTCGCAAAAGAGGCAGATGTTCTCGAAAAGGTACAACGTGGCGAATTCCAACCCCCCGGGCGCGGCCGCTATGACGCGCCACGCCCGCGGGGTTCGATA
>CAYYHV010000067.1:5149-8936 GCA_964471695.1 uncultured Pirellulaceae bacterium | reverse complement strand
TTCCCCCAAACCCCCCCCGGGCCCCCCCCCCCCCCCCCGGGGGGGGGCCCCCCCCCCCCCCCACGACCGCTGGTTTCGATATGCCTGAAGGCCATGAGTCGCTCTGCCGAGGATCGCTATTCTTCGGCAAAGGAAGTCGCGGAGGAAATAGAACGCTGGCTGGCCGACGAATCCGTCGAAGCCCATGCCGACTCATGGCGAGAGAGACTCAATCGACTGTTTCGCCGCAACAAGACGGCGGTACTCGTTGCCACTGGCCTGTTGATTGCGTCGACGTGTGGACTCTTGATCTCCAATAATGCTACCAAGTCAGCTTATCGTGCACTCACGATCGAAGCACAGCGATCCAAGGAACTCGCAGAGAAGAACCTGATCACTGCTTACAACGCGGTGGGTGGACGGATCCGATTCACAGAACAAACGCGGGTCACAGATGCAGCCATCGATGTGTTTCGCGACTATATCGACTTCGACGAAACCGATATTGACGACAGACTGAATCTTGCCAAAGCACTCCGGCTTCGAGCCACCCAACACCGAGTCGCAGATGAGGAAGCCAAGTCGATCGAAACGTACGAAGAGTCCCTGCGACTTATGGATACAGCTTTCAAAGATAGCCCTAGCGACAATCTGCTGTTCTCGATTGCCAAGACGCGCAATGAACTTGTAGGCGTCCTGCAACAACGGCAACTACCACGAGCGAAGGAAGAGCTTCTCCTCTGCCTTGATACACTGAGAAAACTCGAGACCAAGTCGCCGGCCAACAAGGCTTACCGAATGACGCGTGCTCGTTGCCTTGAGAATCAATGCAACATCCATCTCGAACTTACCGAGTGGGATGCCGCTGCCCAATCGGCTCGCAAAGCCAAATTGCTCCTGAAGGAGATTTTCGAGAACGATCACGACAATCAATCGTTGTCACTCTACTTTCGGCTCGCCGAAAAAGAGGCACGTTCTCACCAATTCAATCAGCAACCCACTATGGCCATGGCGGTGCTCGCCGAGCCGCTGGAAATGCGAGCGAACTACGTTGAAAACTCAAAGACCGGCGCCGAAGTCGATCACTGTGCGACGCTCGTTTTGTACCGCGCGGCCAGTTTGGGATTGGCAGCCTCGCCGATCGAGGAAACGTCGCACGCAAAACTTGATGCATCCATTAGAGAATGGGAACAGCTTGCCAACGCGTACCGCGAAATCGCTTACTACAAACGTTACTGGGCTCAAGCACTCATCTTGAGAAGCGATCACTATATTAAGACCGACCCCCAAGTCGCACGTACTGATCTTGAGTCGGCAGAAGTCATCCTGAAGAATCTGTTGAGCGGTGGGATCAAGGCCGTTTCCTATCAAACGGCTTGGGTCGATTGCCTGATTGCCAAAGAAAACTTCGCCCTGGCGAACCACGAAGCAAAACAGGCGGGCTCGTTCCGCGAAGAAGCTAGAAGCATGCAACAACGGATTACGCAAAAGCTACCCGAGTATCGGCGTCAACAACAACGACTGAAGGCGATTCTCGAGAACAGCCGCCTTCCACCCGTCTTTTAATCGGATCGAATCAAATGGCGAATGGAAAACAGCCAGCGACTTGCCTCTAAAATTCCCTGGCTGTTTCCCTTCGCATTTTCTGTCAGATCAGATTTCGATAACGATTACGTTTTCGTCTTCTTCGGCGAATGGCGCGACTTCTTCGTCGAGGTAGACCGAAACCATATCAGGAAGCAGTTCAATGTCTCCACCTGACTCGCTATTCGGGGAGTATGTCATCGAAAAGTACGTTCCGTTTGCGTCCGAGATAATCGAACCCTCAAACTCCTGTGAGGCGGAAAGGCCAAGTCGCACAACAGCACGACCAGGCTGGTTGGCGGTGGGAAGTTGTGGACAATCAATGTCACCTGTGAGAACCTTCAGGTTCTGTGACTTAATGATGGTCAGGATCGTGTTCGAAAGGCCGTAGGCTGTGCTGGATACACCTTGGGACATAATTAGTCTCCTGGAAAGGGATCGCGGAAGGAATCAAATCACTCACTATGAGTACGCAAGAACCCTACTTCGCACAGCGACTTACGCGAGTCGCCCACCCGCATGGGGGTAAGAATTACCTCCTTTCGCCGACAAAAACATGGGCTGTACGACTATTTTCAATTATGCAAGCAATTCCGGTTCCGGAGACCACAGTTGACCAGCTCACAGAATAACAACCGCACCCTGTTATTCGGCATCGCGACCATTGGCATTCGCATGTCACAAAAGCACGACTCCGATGTTGGCTACCCGAACTCAAATCAGAGAAGCAATTTTCGATCAATACCCAGACTTCTACCTGGGAAATGGTTACCTGCCAGCAGAGTTTGAGTGCTTGTTTCAAGCGACGATAACTCATTCCGCACGATCGCGTTCGCAGCAGTAATGACGGCACCCACCCCTTTCATCCACAAGGGGAAACGAGATCCAAGGCCTTCATTTATTCTTTTGACAGCAAGCCATATGAATAACTTCCTCGAGTTCAGCCATTGATGAGAACTCGTACGATAAGATGAGTTACGATATTAGCTATGCACCAGACTTTCGTTTCGACCAGTCGCTTTCACAATGCATCCAATACTGCGAACGATGCCCACAAGTTCAAAGATACATTTCCGGCCGGCAATTGCCCTTAGCGGACTCATACTGCTTACGTTGGCAACACAATTGCGTGCTCAATCACTCAAGTCCATCTCCCAGCCAGTCGTTCAATCGAGCTGCAATGATTGCCATGCATCAGGCGATATCGTACTTACGTTTGATTGGCCAATCAGTTCGAGAAAATGGGTAAGAGTCTACGATCGCATTGCGAATGGTGAGATGCCCCCGCCAGACTCCGAAACTCTCGACCCAAAAAAGAGAGCCATTTTCCTGCGACGACTAGAAAAGGTACTCAAAGAAAACAATCTAACAAACCAGAAAAGCTCGGGCCGTGTCGGATTAAGGCGCCTGACTCGAACGGAATTTGAGTACATGCTTCATGACTTGCTCAGAATTGACGCACCGATCGCCGAATTACTGCCGGAAGAGAACAACTCAAGCAGCTTCGATACCGTGGCCAATGGGCAAGGCATCTCAGCCTTGCATTTGGAAAGCTATATGCACGCGGCAGATGCCGCCATCGACGCGGCAATCCAGTTGGACCCCAAACCCGATTCCGAACCAAAACGATGGGAATACAAAGAGAGTAAGCTAATACGCGATCATATTGATTCGGATTCCGAAGAGCACGTGATCGTCCATGAACTGGAGGACGCAGTGGTCATGTTCTCCGACGCACCCTATCTGTTTCGAATTGATGACTTTCGCGCTCCTGTTCGCGGGAAGTACACGATCCGCGCGGAAGTTTTTCCGTACCAATCGAAGCGGCCTATCGTATTCTCTCTGCTGGCCGGCGATTACAATCGCGGGCGTTCGCGCTACCTGGGCCGTTGGGATCTGAGAGCGAAAAAGTCACGTACTGTTGAAATTACGGTGACTCTGGATCGTGGTGAGTACATCTACCCGTCGCCCGATGACTTGATGGCGGACGCTCGTGACGGCCGCAACATCTGGGGACATGAGGCAGACGAATATGAAGGATCAGGAATCGGCGTAAAGTGGTTGGAAGTCGAAGGTCCACTGGTGAATGACTGGCCACCAGAATCAACGACTCATCTTCTCCCCGGAGTTGAAATCAAGAAACTCGAACATCAGCGATGGGAGCGCAACCGACACATTGACTACGAGCTGGTTCCTTCGGACGATCCCAAAGAACAGATTCGCA
>CAYYHV010000067.1:0-5139 GCA_964471695.1 uncultured Pirellulaceae bacterium | reverse complement strand
ATCGTCAAGCGACTTGCGCCTCGCGCGTTTCGACGACCGCTCAAATCCGGCGAAGGCAAACCGTTTGCCGACTTAGCCATGACAACTTGGTCTGCCGGGCATGGATTTGATGCGGCAATTCGTACGGCAATTCGTGGCGTGATCACATCCCCGCAATTTCTTTTTTTCGAATCCAAGGCCGGGGAGCTTGATGACTATGCCCTTGCGGCAAGACTCGCTGCCTTCCTTTGGAAAAGCGTTCCTGATGATCGACTGTACATACTGGCCCGCAAAAAGCAGCTAAACGACCCCAAAGAGCTTGACCGGCAGGTAAAGCGTATGCTGAAGGATGAAAAGTCGCGACGATTCACCAATGACCTTGCTCGGCAGTGGTGGCAGCTTGGCGACGTGAATCTCACCAACCCGGATGCTCGACTTTATCCAGAATTCGACGAACTGCTCAAAGTCTCCATACCGCTCGAAACACAAGAATTTCTGGTCGAACTGATCCGCAAGGACTTGAGCACCGACAACTTGGTTGATTCCGATTTTACATTCTTGAATCGCCGACTGGCGGAGCATTACGGCATTCCAGGAGTCAACGGACAGCATATGCGACGAGTCACGCTGCCAGAGAATTCCCATCGCGGCGGCATCATGACACACGCCAGCATTCTCAAAATCACGGCCAACGGCACGGTGACGTCCCCGGTCCGACGCGGTAGCTGGGTGCTGACAAATCTGTTGGGCACTCCCCCAAACCCGCCACCACCGGACATCGGTTCGATCGAGCCCGATACACGTGGCACAACGACAATTCGGGAATCATTGGCCAAACATCGAAACGTCGAATCGTGCGCCCAATGCCATCAGCATATTGATCCACCGGGTTTTGCGCTCGAATCATACGATGTCATCGGAGGATATCGTTCCAAGTACCGTTGTACAGAAAACGGGGAACAACCCGAGAGGTTGCTTCGCGGTCGAACGATCTGGGAATACGATATTGGATTGCCAGTCGATTCCAGCGGCGTACTGGCAGATGGAGAACCGTTCGAGAACATCGACGAGTTCAAACAACTCTTGCTAAACCAGCGAGAACAGATCGCGCGCAACGTTATCTCTAACCTGATAACTTATGCGACGGGAGCCGAGATTCAGTTCGCCGATCGGGATCAAGTCGCCAAGATCCTCGAAAGCTGTCGCGAAAGTGACTTCGGAATGCAAACTATAATCCGAGAAGTCGTTCAATCACGGCTGTTCCGGAACAAGTGACAGAAAGCAGCTCTGAATGAGACACCCCCTCAATCGTCGAAGCTTCCTACGATCAGCCGGCGTATGCCTGGCGCTACCCGCGCTGGACGCAATGCGTTGCAAGTCGTTTGGAGACGAAGACACCAAGACTCCACGGCGGGCGGTCTTTATCTGCACTTCGCTGGGACTACACGGCCCATCGCTTTTCCCAACGTCCACAGGCCGCGACTTTGACTCAACGCCCTACCTCGACTTACTCCAGGAACATCGGGATCGTTTTACTTTGTTCTCCGGATTATCGCACCCCGAACAAGCAGGGCGAGATGGTCATTCATCGCAGATGACCTGGCTGACGGCGGCTCCCAATCCAGGCTTAGGGGGATTCCGCAATACGATTTCAGTCGACCAGTTGATCGCGGAAAAGTTTGGTTATGTGACGCGCTTTCCTTCGCTAACACTTAGCAGCGGTGGTGCCACCAGCCAATCGTACAACCGAAATGGTGTCATGGTTCCTGCCGAGCACAGCCCCCGAAGACTGTTTGAGAAAATGTTCCTCCAAGGGAGCACGTATGAGATTGCGCTTCAACGACAACGTCTGAGTGAAGGCCAGAGTGTCCTGGATACGCTGGGACAGCAAACCAAACGACTGCGTCGCCGAATCAGCTCGGACGACCGTGAGCGCTTGGACGAATACTTCCAATCGATTCGGCAAACGGAAAACCGCTTCGCCGAAGCCACCCGCTGGCTGGATCGCCCTAAACCGAAAGTCGATGAAAAACCTCCGACCGATATCGAAGAGAACGAAGACATCATTGGCAGAACGAGGCTGTTGTTTGACTTGATCCCGCTCATCGTTCAAACCGATTCAACGCGAGTCATTTCCGTCCTGATTGAGGGCCGCAGCCAAGTCCCGCCGGTCGACGGCGTCAAACTGGATCACCACAATCTTTCGCATCACGGCCAGGACGCCGATAAGATCGCTCAACTACAGAAGATTGAAACAGCGATCGTCAAGAGTCTCGCGAACCTGCTCCAGTCGCTGCAGCAGAAATCTGAAGGAGTCGGTAGTCTGCTCGACAACACGATGACGTTGTTTGGCAGCAACCTTGGCAACGCGAACTCCCACGACTGGAAAAACCTGCCGATCCTCGTGGCTGGCGGACCTTTTTCACATGGCTCGCACGTCGCGTTCGATAAAGCAAATAACAAACCGCTGTGCAATCTGTTTGTTTCGCTGCTCCACGAACTGAATCTACCGATCGACCAGTTCGGCTCGAGCAATGGACGACTGGAATGGAGTTAGCAGCTGATCCGTGGACCGAAGCTTCCCCGCGAACGGCTCCTTCTTGCCAATCGTGGCTCGCCAGTCTCAATGACTCCCGAAGGTTGTTGCGTAAGTTTCCCGCGCCAGTCCAATAAACGATGTCACGTTTGAGTTGGGGGATTGTACGGGTTTACCACTGCATCTGTGCAAAAATGACGTTTTTACAATCACCACGATCCTTATCCTGCGTATCATTGTCGAGTACAACAAAAGTTTGACGCAGCATCAGGGGATTCGGAAATGCCGCTTGGCGACATCATATCACTAGTCGAAGAAAAGGGATTTGGCTTCATCAAACCCCGAGACGGAGGAGATGATATCTTCTTCCACAATTCGGCTGTGCGCGGAGCCTACGAGGACCTTTCGCTTGGACAAGTCGCCGAGTATGAGATGGATACCGAAGCGGACAAGCCGCGGGCCAAATCCGTGGTTGGGACTTCTGAAATTCGTCCCATTCAAAATCGCGGTGGATCATCTGGACATCGAGCCGCCGGCAAATTCGACAGAAATTCATCTTCCAATCGGCGTGGTCAGAAACCACGAACGCCAGCCAATGCGGAAAAAGGCTTCGTTACCAAGTTGTTGATGCGCAAACGAGAAGGCTTTATCTCACCAGACAAAGGCGGTCAAGAACTTCGCTTCGCCGCCTCGTCAGTACATGGAGAGAAAAGGTACGATCGACTCAAAGTCGGCGACTACGTGCAGTTCATACGCATCATCGTGCCGGAGAACAAACGTCTTAGCGACGAAGATATGGGCGCGATTTCGATCGAGGCAATCGAAAGAGAACCGCGTAAGCTCCCCAAGTGTGAGTTACCCAGCAATCCCAAGCGTCGTGGCAAGAAACCTTCCTGGCGATAATACACCCCACCACACTTCGAACGACCTTGAAGGCGAGTGGGCAACAAGAGCCCAGGGTGCCGATTACGCTTTCATCACAGACAAAATGGCTGTGGCACAGAATCAATCCGTTTTGCGAATAAGCAAGAACGAAAGCGTAGCGACTGAGAGAAGAACGCACGCGTCACCAGCTGGATGAGCCTCTCGATCGAAAGCCTTTCCATCGAAAGCCTCTACGGGCGTGCTGCCTTCCAAGTCGAGCTGAAGGCTTGATTCGGACAACGCAACGGGGCTCATGCCGAGATTTGCAACCTGAGTCAACGAAGGTTCGGCAGAAACGAAAGTGGTGACGCAGATGAGCAAAGTCACCGCAAAGAAACATCGGTATATCAAATTCATGAGATCTTTCCCCAAAAAGAAATCACACCCAGTATCCAAAAAAGAAGGATCATCCCTCAAGGGATGATCCTGTCGATATTCTGAATGCTGGATTGGCTTTGCCTGTTGCGTATTCAATGCTTGAGCACGCTTTATACCGCTTGCTCACCAAGTCGACAAGCTTTTCCAAACCACAAAGCCGAGACTTTTACTCAAAGCCCCCTACCGTTGGGGGTATAACCAACCGGCCCGCGCAAACAAAAACACCGCTGCACGAGGCAACGGTGCTTTGGATTTGTATTGTCGCTCCGCGAGTTAACGCTTCGAGAACTGCGTTCCGCGGCGAGCACCACGCAAACCAGGCTTTTTACGTTCTTTCATTCGCGAATCACGAGTGAGAAACCCGCCGTCACGCATCGTTGGGAAGTGTTCTTCACCAAGGCTTACCAACGCACGAGCGATTCCCATGCGGCAAGCACCGGCTTGACCCGTCGTTCCACCGCCGTGGACTCGGATCAAAACGTCGACTTCGCCCTGTTTTCCACTGGCGACCAGCGGAGCCAACAGATTGCTCCGATCTTGCTCGTTGCAGAAGAACTCGGAAATGTCGCGTTTGTTGATGATAATCTTGCCTGAGCCTTCGCGGATACGAACGCGAGCTACCGACGATTTTCGTCGACCAGTACCCAGTGCATCACCGGTGATTTTGTCTTTTTTGGCGGTTGCAACCATATCTTTTTGATTGTCCTGAAATGGCTCAGTCGCGGTCAGCGACGTCGCATAAAATTGAGCTGGATTTAGTTAAGCTTCTTTTTCGCTTCTGGTACTTCAAGCGGTTGTGGTTGCTGAGCCTGATGGGTGTGCTCAGGTCCAACGAACAACTTGAGTTTGGAAAGCATCTGGCGTCCCAATTTATTCTTGGGCAGCATGCGGCGAACAGCATCACGAAGAATCAGCTCAGGGCGACGCTTCATTCGCGATTCAGCCGATTCGGCTCGCAACCCAGGATACCCGGTGTACCAGGTATATCGCTTATTCTTCAGCTTATTGCCGCTGAAAACGACTTTTTCGACGTTCGTCACGACGATAAAATCGCCGGTATCGACATGCGGAGTGTAAGTCGGACGGTGTTTCCCCATCAGAATTACAGCCAGGCGTGAAGCCAGGCGGCCGACGACCATGTCGGATGCGTCCACCAGATGCCAACATTGCTCAACATCCCCGGCTCGAGCGACCCACGTACGGTTGGTCGGTCCACGCATAGTGCTTTCCGGTTTCTTCTTACTCTTGTCGGTCTTGTCGGCAACGGCCACGATGACTCTCCGAAACTGTGCAGTTCGATGACTCCCCGCAGGGATCATCCG
>CAYYHV010000066.1:0-22627 GCA_964471695.1 uncultured Pirellulaceae bacterium | reverse complement strand
GTTCGGACATGCCGTGTTCGTTATCGAGCTTCTCGACTAACTCGTCCCACTCTTCACGGGGGACATCCAATCGCGTCGGATACTTATCTTGCAGGATCGCCCAAGCCATCGTTTCCGGATTTCCGCCGAGCACAATATCTGTACCACGACCAGCCATTTTGGGAGCGATCGTGACCGCATACTTGCGACCCGCCTGAGCCACAATTTCCGACTCACGACGATGATGCTTGGCGTTGAGAACGTCGTGCTTAATCCCTCGGCGTTCCAGAAGCGACGACAACTGCTCACTCTTTTCGATCGACGTGGTACCCACCAAAACCGGACGACCCTGTCGATTCACCGACTCGTAGTCCCTCGCGCTGATCTGCTTCTTTTCCTTCGTGCCTTTCGGTTGATAGGTGATCGACTCACCGTCTTCACTCAGGATGGTACCCCACTCTTCGGTGCCGTCCTTGTTCACCAGGACATCCCACTTGTTCTTGCGTTCAATGTCCTCTGCAATCGCAACATACTTTTCCGATTCCGAACAGTAGATTAAGTCAGGGAACTCCAGTCGTTGCAGGACACGGTTCGTTGGAATCGCGATTACATCCAGCTCGTAGATTTTCCAGAACTCGCCGGCCTCTGTCATGGCAGTCCCTGTCATGCCAGACAGCTTGTTGTACAGCTTGAAGAAGTTCTGCAATGTGATCGTCGCCAGCGTCTGCGTCTCTTCCTTGATTTTGACGCCTTCTTTAGCCTCGACGGCTTGATGCAAACCGTCACTCCACTGACGACCCTCCATCAGACGCCCAGTGAATTCATCCACAATCACGACTCCGCCGTCCTTGACGACATAGTTCACGTCGCGTTTGTAAAGGAAGTGAGCCTTGAGTGAATTGTCGATCAAGTGCGGCCATTCCATATTGCCCGCGGTATAGAAACTCTCGACTCCCGCGAGTTTTTCCGCAGCCCGTACACCTTCGTCCGTCAGCGTGACGTTGTGATCCTTTTCATTGACCTCGAAGTGCTCATTCGCCTTGAGTTGCCGCGCGACTTTGTCGGCGTCGGCATATTTGCGGATATTGTCGTGAGCCGGACCAGAGATGATCAACGGCGTTCGCGCTTCGTCGATCAGGATATTGTCGACTTCGTCAATAATCGCATAGTTCAATCGTCCCTGCGATTGCTGCATATGCTTGGGATAACGCTCGTCGTCCCGAGCCGCATAGCGCATATTGTCGCGCAGATAATCAAAACCAAACTCGTTATTCGTTCCGTACGTGATATCGCAAGCGTACGCCCTCTGCCGATCATCCACGGGCATGTTTGACTGGATACTTCCAACCGTCAGCCCCAACCCTGTATAGAGTGGCCCCATCCATTCCATATCACGACGAGCCAAATAGTCGTTGACCGTAACAACGTGAACGCCCAAGCCCGAGATGCCATTAAGATAGGCAGGCAACGTGGCAACCAGCGTCTTCCCTTCACCCGTCACCATTTCTGCGATCGTGCCGCTATGGAGAACCATGCCGCCCATTAACTGGACGTCATAGTGCCGCATGCCCAAAAATCGCTTTCCACCCTCACGACATACGGCAAATGCCTCGACCAAAATGTCGTCCAGCGTCTCACCCGCAGCCAGTCGCTTCCGAAAAATGTCAGTTTGGGCAACCAACTCCTCGGTGGACATGGCTTCGTATTTGGGCTCCAACGCATTGATAGCGTCGACGCGGGGTTGCAGCTTTTTGACGTAACGTGCATTCGACGATCCAAAGATCGAAGTGATTCCGCGTTCAAAGCCTTGCAGCAATCCGCTGAAAAAGCCAGTAAGGTGGTCCCAGAGGGTTTCAAGAAAGTCCATGCCGATGATCTTGGTTATTTCGTGATTGGGATTTGGCCCGCTCGATCTGGTGAACAACCTTGGGGCCGGGAGAGAGGGAAAATTCGCCCGTGACGGCACCAATTCAATGTGGATCAGAGCGTGCCGATATTACCTAACTTCTTATCAACTGGTAGCTTATAGACCACGTATTCCGTGGTCAACCGCGACTTGGCTTCGCCAATCGCCGAACACCGCTGTTTACCGGCTGAATATGACTTGCTGGGCAATTGGACACCCACACTCCAGCAGGCACTTTCGCAGCCAACAACGGACTACAAACACCCCGCAGTACTCGACTTAGAAACGACTCCTTGGCCAAAAACTACGTTACCCACGACTATCAGGGCGAGCTCATCGTCCTCGGAACCGGGACCTCCGTCGGCGTACCGTCCATTGGCTGTGGATGCGAAGTTTGCCAGAGCGATGACCCCCGCAACAAGCGAACACGTTGCGCAATCACCCTGGGGTTGCCTGATGGGAATCTGCTGATCGACACTCCCCCCGATCTGCGCATTCAGCTCATTCGGGAAAATATCGGGATCATCCACTCGGTCCTGTTCACCCATGAACATGCAGATCACATCTTTGGTCTGGATGATCTTCGCTTGTTTCCCTTCTATCTTGGCCACGCAGTGCCATTATTTTGTGAAGAAGTCGTTGAAGATCGAATTCGCAAGTCGTTTGACTATGCGTTTTCCTCCAACCCCGTCACCCACCCAGGGGCTATCCCCAGACTTGAGTTCTCTCGAATCGACCATTCTCCGTTCGAAATCCTCGGCACAACGGCCACCCCGATTCCACTGAAGCATGGGCCTCGCTTCAATGTGCTGGGTTTTCGATTTGGGAATGTTGCATATTGCACCGACACCAATGAAATCCCAGAATCCAGCATGCCCTTACTGGAAGGATTGGATGTTCTCATCCTTGATGCTTTGAGATGGCAGTCGCATCCTACCCATTTTGGCATCGAAGACGCTTTGGATGTTGTGGAACAAGTCCGCCCGAAACAGACGTATTTTACCCACGTCAATCACGACCTTGATTACACCGAAACCAACCGACGCTTACCCGACGGCGTAGAACTCGCATACGACGGCCAGCGCATTCCACTAACTTAACGACACCTGAATCACTGACTGAGAAAAGCACAAGGCAAAGCATGACTATTAAACGGATTGGCATTACCACCGGCGGCGGAGACGCACCAGGACTGAACGCAGTCATTCGAGCCGTAACGCTGGCAGCCCTCAAACGAGGCTGGGAGTGCGTCGGCATCCGCAGCGGATACGACGGCATCATGCACCCCGAACAATTCCCGCAAGGCGGCACCATTCCACTCGACGCCGATGCGGTACGTGGCATCGCACACACGGGCGGTACGATCCTCGGCACAACCAATCGAGGCAATCCGTTTTCCTACGAAGTCGAGCAACCCGATGGATCGATGAAGAAAGTCGACATCTCCGACCGATTGGTCGACGGATTCAAGAAAGCCAAGCTGGACGCACTCGTCGCAATCGGCGGCGACGGGTCGATGGCGATCGCCAACCAAACCGCCAAACTGGGAATTCGAGTCGTTGGTGTCCCCAAGACCATCGATAACGATCTGGCTGGTACAACGTCGACGTTTGGCTTCGACACCGCCGTGTCGTTCGCTACCGAAGCGATCGGCCGACTGCACTCCACGGCTTCGGCACATCGACGCGTCATGGTCGTCGAATGCATGGGGCGCCACGCCGGTTGGATCGCGCTGCACGCTGGTATTGCTGGTTCAGCTGACGTGATCTTGCTGCCAGAGATACCCTTTGATATCGAAAAAGTCGCCGAGAAAATCGAGAGCCGTAACAAGAACAATCGTCACTTCTCGATTGTCTGCGTCGCAGAAGGCGCCTCTCTCGTTGGCGGTGAAGAAATCTATCATGAAACCGGTGGAGTCAAACGACTGGGCGGCATCGGAGAATGGGTTGCTGAATCGCTCCGTTCACGCGTATCGAACGAAGTCCGTTGCGTCGTGCTTGGGCACCTGCTTCGCGGCGGCAACCCCACCGCACGAGATCGACTGCTTTCACTACGCTTTGGAGCCGCAGCGGTCCGAGCCCTTGAGCAAGGCGAGAGTAATGTCCTCGTCGCGCTCGACCCACCCACGGTCAAATACATCCCGCTCGAGGATTGTACCAAGGAACTCAACCTGGTTCCGGTTGAATGCGACATCATCCTTACTGCCCGTGACCTTGGCACCTGCCTCGGCGATTAAGCCGTTCCAGTGAGGCCAGCAAACGATCTCTTGCTCCGCGATCCTGTTCATTGGATTGCGGAGCCATCTATGTTGGCGTCGACAAAGCAGACGAGCAAACGTAGTTCATGCCGGAACTTCGGTCGCCAATCATCTCTGCCTCAAAACTTCAAGCGCAGATTCGTTCACGAAGCGGTTGTGCTTTTCCGATAGTTCGGCGACCTTGTTGCCGGCCTGCGCGCCATGTGCGATAAGTGCGAGCCTAGCAGTACGTCAAAGCTGAGTTGCGTGTTTGTAGTACCGCCTTCAGGCGGAAGATTCCGGCTAAAGCCGGTACTACGAGCCATTCAATTCAATCCTGACAAACCACCAGCGACTACTTTCGCATCGCATCGAGCATTTCCGACAAACGCTTCACATCACTCGCGGATTCAAGCGCAAGATTGTTCGACTCGGAAACATCGGCATCTATATCGTAGAGCTGATAGGGTTCCGAGAACGGCTCGCCTTTCGGTTTTTCGCGTCCCCCTGAACCCATACCGGCGATCATTTTCAGCTTGCCATCACGAATCGCGAACGTTCCATTAACAGAATGATGGATGACCGGTGCGCCACGCTCGGCGGACTGGTCGCCACTCAACATCGCCAACAGCGAATAGCTATCTTCGGCCGCTCCCTCGGGGACCTCCTGGCCAACGACCTCGGAGAACGTCGCGAAGAAATCCGTGAGACAAACGGTTTTATTGCACTTCGAACCCTTGTCGACTTTGCCCGGCCATCGCACAAACAAGGGTACACGATGCCCAGCCTCGTAAACGTCGGCCTTCGTTCCTCGCAAGTCACCGTTCGCCTTGTGCGTACTTCTTCGGAACTTCTGCACCGCACTCTTATCAACGTGATCCTCAGCAATCGAATCTTTGGCCGTAAACATGTACGACCCATTGTCAGATGAGTAGACCACCAGAGTATTATCTCGAACACCGACATCGTCGATCGTCTTGAGGACCTCACCCACAGTCCAGTCGACTTGGTGAACAAAGTCACCATACTCGCCCAAACCAGTCTTGCCCCGAAAACGCTCATGTGGCTGAGTCGGCTTGTGAGGCCCCGTCAGCGGCATATAGAGAAAGAAAGGCTTTTCTTTGTCACCGGCGGCTCGTTTAATAAACGAAGTCGCTTCTTCCGTCAGTCGATCCAACACGTCCGCGATCACAAAATCATCCGCACGCGGGCCGTTGCGGACAAAATGTGGAAAGGGCACGCGATCCTGTTCCAGCGTCGGCACTTTCGTGAAACGATCATTTCGAATGTAAACATAGGGAGCCATATCCAACGAAGCCGATACGCCAAAATAGGAATCGAAACCATGATGAATCGGGCTGTCCGTAATCACCCCACCAAAATCGACGCCTGGATCGCCACCCCAACCTTTGGTGCTTGCCTCCTCCTTCAGCATCGGCAGCTCCATCCCCAGATGCCACTTGCCCACCGCGCCGGTCGCATAACCTGCACGCCGTAGAAAACTCGCCAACGTCGGTTGCCCCTTCCCCAACAAGGGTTTGCTATACCCTCCGAGGACGCCATTCTTCAATCGACTTCGCCAACAATATCGCCCTGTTAACGTTGCATATCGAGTCGGAGTGCAAACGGCCGAGGGGCTGTGACCATCCGTAAACGTCATTCCATCGGCCGCTAATTGATTCAGATTGGGCGTGGGAATCTTCGAGTCGGGATTCAGCGACTGGACATCCCCATAGCCCATATCGTCGGCAAGAATAAAGACAATATTGGGCTTCGCAGCCTGAACGCCACAAGCAATCAACGCGAAAAAAAGAACGCCAAGCGTCCATTGAGTTAACTTGGAAATCGCTGTCATTTCGAAATGCCCGCTGAGTGAAGTTCTGTCATATCCCGTGCCATATATTAACGCATCAAGCACGACCATGCGTCGGGCATTCCGTGAATTCACAGGACGATGTAATCTTCCGGGCGTGCTTAGAGATTACGAAGTTACCGCTTGCACTTTCGATCCTTAACGTGATTCGAATGCCGAATACGCGTCAAATGGTCGATCGGTTGTGTCGATGAACGAGGCGAATCGCTCTACGAACTCATTGAATGTTGAACTATATATTTCGATCCGGTTCTCTTCGTGGAAAAACCATCCAGTTGGGCCTTCCTCATTCAACAGCAACAGATCGCCGTTCCTCGCACTGTAAAAACATAACGCATCAAGCCACTCTTCGTATTCGTCTTCTTCTAGGTTTTCAGACCAACGGTTATCGCAAAACAGCGTGAACTCGTCGTACAAAAAATCACCGGACATTGGTGGGATATCTTCACGAAGCCCGGCAAACAACCGGAGAAAATCAGTGTAGGAAGTATGCGAAAATTCAAAGTCGCCCATCAATTCGCGGAGGACATCGAAATTTTGCCTTTCGGCAAGATAGAGATTGTTGCCAAATGAGTAATCTTCGACATCACCCTTACAACAACGAATGAACCAATGCCCATCGAAGGATACGGCTGCAGTGGGGGCAAACTTGGAAATGCTGTCAACCAGCCGTTTGACTGAATCTGTGTTACCCTTGTAATACCTCCCATACCACTGCAACGCTTCCTCGGGAGTTGACGACAATAGAATGCGAGTCGCGCCTGCCCTTGGCAGAAGATCGACCGGAACCTCAGCTGGCAGGCGATATTCTGTCCCGCCTAGTGGATGATTGACAACTTGTTGCATCATGGATACCTCAAATTCAACATAAGTCAGAGCTTTACTTTCATATGTCGCGTGCTGTGAGCAAAGGTTGATATGCGAGCCGGTTGGCCTTAAAAGCCGCGTCTTGCTTCGCCATCATTTGCAGTGCTTCAAGATCAGCTTCTACGTTTAGTACCTCATGACGAGCCACATCATCTGCGGTAAGCGCACGTCAAATCGTCGTTGGGTAGCACTACGCCGTTCGTCGCTCGAGTCAACGGTTTCGGCGGCAAATGCTCAAACCGTCTCGCCAAACACACGCAAGCCCGGCCTCGTGTATACCACTATTTGAAAGTCTGCGTCTTTAGGAGCTCGCCCGACTCATCGTAGACTTTCCACGTACCCGTCTTCTTGCCGTGTTTGAAGCGACCTTCGTCCCAGAGTTGACCATTCGTGTGGTATCGCTTCCACAAACCGTGCTTCTGCTCATCATCGTCGAAACCGCCGGTCCCCCTTGGTTCGCCAGTCTTGTAAAACCATTTCCATCGGCCGACAATCTTTCCGTCTTTGAAGCTGCCAGAGGACTGCATCTGCCCGTTATTGAGAAAATACTTCCACTTTCCTGATTTCTTTCCGTTGTCGAATTCCCCCTGACAAGAAACAAGGCCGTTCTTGAAGAACAACTTGAAGGGGCCATTCTTAGGGTTGCCGTTTTCGTCGATCCCAGGGATGTCTTTCATTGGACCGTGCTCCTGATTGGATTGCCTGTTGGGGCGAAGAGGACTGCTACCAGAGGCAGCCACGTTTTCGGCGCGGGCGGCCGGTGGCTGATCAAATTGTCGCCGACCAACAAGTCATTGTACAGCTGTGGGTCGGCAAAAAAGAGCGTGCGATGATGCTCCGGCAATGCGGGATCATGGCGCCCTGAGTCAGTCTCTCGCACACCACCAAAATAGAAACGCCGTAACAGCGCTGTGCTCCTAGCGGACTACACCGTTATTGGGCTCGCTCGAGACGCATCGATTCTCTTTCAAGTGGATTGACATATGCCGGGTCGATCTAGTGAAATCAACCAAGCGTTGCGTGCATTCACGGCTCTGCCCAACTAGGAAAGGATCACAATGACTACTCAGGAGAATGTCGACATCCTCAAGCACGGATACAAGCTATGGGCGGGCGGCGACTCACGTGCCATGGAATATTGGTTTGAACATATCGCCGACGACGTCCAATGGAGTTCCGTCGTGGACGAACAATCGGCGGGAATGGAATTCGCCGAAGATACCAACGCAAAATCAGGCGTCGTCAGATACTTCGAGAAGCTCGCGGCGACTTGGGAAATGGAATTCTGCCAAATCGACGAGTACGTGGCTCAGGACGATCGAGTCGTCGTTCTTGGAAACGTAAAATGGCGCAATCGCGCGACTGGCAAATCGGTGGAGACCAAGAAAGTCGATGTCTTCCGCATGAAGGATGGTATGATTACCGAGTTTTGCGAATTCTACGACACGGCCAAGGCCATCGCCGCCTCAACAGAATGACTTCTACTCCCAAACGAAGAAAGCCAAACAAAAAAAGCCGGTGGAGAACCACCGGCTTTGTGTGCTGCAATTAATGTTGCCAAGCGTGACAGCTAGTTCACGACTGCAACTTTACGTTGCTTGATCATCTTGGCATAGTCGACGGCGATATCGAGGACTTCGTCGAAGTAAAAAGTCTTTTCAACGACGGGACGTTCGTTCTGATCCATCTGATCTTCGAACGTCTTTTCCTCTTCGCGTTCCGCGTCTAATTCTTCGCGCTCTTTGAGAAACTTCTCTTCGTTGAGCGTCACGGACTTTTTATCCTTCTGGTCACGGTATCGTTTGATGTTCCGTTCCAGTTTGGCAAAGTCTTCAGAATTCGATTGTCGATTCTTCGAGTACTCGCGAAGTGATTGGAGGACATCCGGGTTCACGCGGTCGTAAATGATCATCGGAGCCGGATTGACGCGGTCAAAATCAATCGCGTAATCCAAATCGGATTCACTGATGCCATCCATTTCGTTGGTGATCGAAGGCAATACCACATCCGCCAACACGCCACGCTTTTGGGTACTCTCACCCTTCGGGCGATAGAACTGCTGCATCGTAATCTTCAATGCACCGAGGTTGGGTGGATCCGGAACACGGAACAACTGAGCCCCAAGGACGAGCAGGCTTTGGACCGTGCCTTTTCCATGAGTCGCCTCGTCACCAATGATGATCCCACGCTGATAATCCTGGATGGCTCCCGCCAAAATCTCACTCGCACTCGCGCTAAAGCGACTGGTAACAACCGCTAACGGCCCCGACCATGCCATGCCTCGTTCCAGATCATCGTAATGCTGTACACGACCATCGGAATCCTTCACTTGGACGACTGGGCCGTTGTCGATAAACAATCCTGTTAGATTGATGGCCTCTGTGAGGCTCCCGCCGCCGTTGCGACGCAAATCCAAAACGACAACATCGACCTTGTTGGCTCGAAAATCGTCAAGGATGTGACGAACGTCACGCGTTGTACTTTTGAAGTTGGTAAGTCCCTTACGGGCGGCTTCCATATCCATGTAGAAGCTCGGCAAGTCGATGACACCAACCTTGTAGGGCTTGCCGTCAGGACGCTCGCCTTCCTCCACAATGTCGCCGCGAGCCTCGCTGTCCTTCAGTTCGATACGAGCACGTGTAATTTGAACCACGTTCGTCTTGGTCGTTCCGTCAGGAATAACACCCAATCTGACAACCGAGCCGGCTTTGCCACGAATCATCTTGACGACGTCACTCAGTTTCATGTCGACGACATCCACCATTTCGCCTTCGACACCTTGGCCCACGCTAACGATGCGATCTTCCGGCTTGAGCTCGCCAGCTTTGTCAGCAGCACCACCAGGGATGATTTTGGTCACCACAGTGTAGCCGTCATCAGGTTTCAGAGCCGCACCGATGCCGTCCAGATTCAGTCGCATGTTGATTTCGAAATTCGTATGCGAATCAGGCGACATATAAGTTGTGTGGGGATCAAAACTCGACGTCACCGATGTCAGGAACATCTCAAGTAGTTCGTTCGAATCGATCTGATGCTTACGCTTTGAAATACTCTTATAACGACGAGCCACTTTCTCTTTGGCTTCTTCCATCGTCATGTCGTCCGCTTTGCGGAACAATAATTCGTACTTGATTCGCTTACGCCACAGGTCGCGAGCCTCAGCGGCGTTGCCTGCGTATTCAACATTGTCCGGGTCAATGACGAGTTCTTCGTCGACGGTAAAGTCATGATCGGCGTTGATCAGACCGTCGATCTCAGCCGTCCGTTCGTCGACGCGTTGCAAGAATCGTTTGAAGATCGTGAACGAGGCGCGGGTGTCGCCACGGTTCACAAAGTCATCGAGCTTCGATTTAAACTGCTTGAACTCTTCGACATCCGACTTCTGAAAGTAAATCTTCATCGGGTCGAGCATCTTGAGGTACATCTTCAGGGCTCGATCGGAAATCTGATCGTCGATCGGTCGCTTTGATAGGTGCTCTTGAAGCATCAGCTTCGCGACCAAGTAAGTCACGTTTCGCTGTTTCGAGTCAGGCCCGGTGAGCTCGGCTTGCAAACCTTGGGTCGCGATTCCTAAAAATCCCCCAAACGCGATAGAAAACGCAACGCACAACAGAAGGCTGGCGTGAGTTTTTCGGCCCTTACCTCGGAACTTCGAATGACTCATATTGAATCCCTATCCAATTATCCCATGCGGGTAGATTTACCTAAGCTGCCTAGTATCAACAACTTATACGATCGTATCCATATTTTTCAAGCAGAGCAATACCGACGACTGCTCTCATCTGGCATTGTAGGAGCTTCCTAACACTATGATGATTGCCGCTTTCGCCACGTTCTTGTGGGCATATTACTGACCTGCAAGACTGCAGCGTGCCGTCTTCATGTTGAATCGGCCAAACTCCGACCCCTCCTAGACACAATCTTTTAGTGCAGCGCCCAATGTCAGACGATTCGAATGCGACACTCGACTATTGCTGCATCGCCATAACGGCGGGCCCCAAGTCTGGGACTCACTTCGTTATCCAAAAAGACGACGTCGTTCGCATCGGTCGCGGGATCGATTGCGACATTGTGCTAGCCGACCAAGTCTGCTCGCGCGTGCATGCGGAGATAGCATTCAAAGACGGCGCTTGGCGAGTCAAGGATCTCGAGAGCCGCAACGGTACTTTCATTGGTGAAGAGCAAATCACCGAGGTCGTATTGGAAGACGGCATCGAAGTCCGAGCTGGCAACTCGGAGTTTACTTTCTACCTATCGGACCAGCCGCCAACGATCTCGTCGTCCCAAGATACGCAATCCACCGAGTCGATTGTGCGCGAGGCGATGATCGACACGCGCGGCATGGGCGTCGCGACGCTCGCGCAGGCCAACAACTCCGCCGACATCGTGCAGTTGTACGAACTGGCGCTGGAGCTATTGAGTTGTGACGATCCCAACGAAGTCTTGCGACTGACTTTGGAGAAACTGCGGGAGCGGACATCCGCTGAAGTCGTCGGCTATCTTTGGATTACCGACAAGGGCGTCCTCAAACCGCAGATGCGAATTCCCGTCGAATCGAAAGGTGAGATTCATCTTAGCCAATCGTTGACTCGCATCGTATTGGAGCAAGGCAAAGCCGTCTGGGTCAATAACTCCAGCCCTTCGACGACGGCAGCCGAGAGTTTGAAACCCTACGCCGACGCCGTCTGCGTGCCGGTTATGCACGACAAGCAGATTCTCGGAGCCATCCATCTGTACATGGGACAGGGTCGTTTTCGTGACGTCGATTTTGAAGTCGCGATTTCGTTTACCCAAGTCCTGGCAGCTGCACTTTCGCGGACTCGTCGCCAAGCCAGCTTGGCTGCCGAACATCGCCGATTGGTCGATAGCTCGGCGGCTTGCGCTGAATTGCTAGGCGAGAGCTCGGCAATGAAGAAGCTGAAGGAAAAAATCGCAAAGATCGCTCGAGCCACCGGCAGCGTTCTTATCATTGGGGAAAGCGGCAGCGGCAAAGAACTGGTGGCCGGAGCGGTTCACAAAGCCAGCTCCCGCGCGGATCGCCCAATGCTCGCGGTCAACTGTGCGGCAATCCCTGCCAATCTCGTTGAAAGTCAGTTGTTTGGACACGTCAAAGGTTCATTTACGGGGGCGACGGATGACCACGACGGATGGTTTCGCAAAGCCAACACGGGCACGCTTTTCCTGGATGAGATCGGTGAGCTACCACTCGAAGCCCAAGGCAAATTGCTTCGCATCCTCGAGGATCACCCATTCCTGCCCGTCGGTGGAACCAGCGAAGTCCAAGTCGATGTCCGCGTCCTGGCTGCCACCAACCGCGACTTGAGGAAGGCCGTTAGCGAAAAGCGATTTCGCGAGGACCTCTACTATCGGTTGTCCGTGTTTGACATCAAAGTCCCACCGCTACGTGATCGCGACGGCGATATCGCCTTGCTCGTCGACCATTTTCTCGATCACTTTACAAAGCGTCACGGTCGCAGCAACCTTAGCTTGAGCGAGAAATCACAAGAGAAACTGCTTGAGTACCCGTGGCCTGGCAATGTACGTCAACTTCGCAATGTCATCGACAGCGCCGTTGTGATGGCTAACGGTGATACGATCGAACCCGAAGACTTAGGATTGAATGACGCCGGCACCGACCATCTAGACACCTTGAAGATCGAAGAATGGGAAAAGAAACTCATTCGCATGGCTCTCCTGAAAACATCAGGCAACGTCCCCGAAGCTGCCAAGCTCCTGGGAATTGGCCGAGCCACGTTGTATCGCAAAATTGACGAGTACAAAATCGAACGCCGATAATCTAGCCTGATCGCGCCATGTCGGTCTGCTATACAAACAATTGAGACTCTCGTGCTTCCCGCCTCACCTCGCGCCTTGCTTCGTTTTCTTTTCCTCTGTCTGTTACTCGTAGTAGGCACTGCAACGACACGGGCTGAAGACTGGCCTCGATTCCGCGGCCCCAATGGTACCGGAGTCGTTGAGAACATCGACTTCCCCATAACCTGGGGCGACGACGATTACGATTGGTCTGTCGATGTCCCTGGCGTGGGCCACTCGTCACCGGTTATCTGGGGCAACATGCTATTCGTCCAAAGCGGCACCAAAGATGGCTCGCAACGAATCGTCCTGAGCTACGAAGCCCTGACTGGCAAGAAACGTTGGGAACAACGACTTGATGCAGCCAACCACAAAATCCACAATCGCAACAGCTTTGGTTCGTCGACGCCAACCGTCGATGAAACGGGCGTTTACGCGGCTTGGGGCACACCCACCAAGAACACGCTTTCCAAATACAATCACGACGGAGTGCTTCTTTGGAACCGGGATCTCGGTCCTTACCAATGCAACCACGGGCCTGCAATTTCGCCGATTGTGATTGACGATCTCGTCATTTGCACAATGTTACAAGGCGCTTTCAAGACGCAACGTCCGGCACCCGGCGAAGTCGGCAGGCCCGGTGCCATCATGGCTTTCGATCGCAAGTCCGGGAAAGATGCGTGGCGCATTGAATTGGGGCAAGGCAAAGCCTCATACAGCGTCCCGTGTCTCTACGAGTCGCCGGATGGGCCGCAGTTGATTTGTTGCAACACAGCCGATGGCATGTTCAGTCTCGATCCCCAATCAGGAATCCAAAACTGGTCGCTCGGCATCTTCAAACAACGCACGGTAAGTTCGCCCATTGTGGCTGGAAAGTTGCTGATCGGTTCTACCGGTTCCGGCGGCGGTGGCAACTACGTGGTGGCCGTCGACCCGCAATTGGCGGAACCCGCCGAGTCGTTTAGCATTCGTCGCCAAGCCCCTTATGTCCCCACGCCGGTCTATCGTGATGGCCTGCTCTTCCTTTGGTCCGACAAAGGCATCGCTACGTGCGTTGATGCGATTAGTGGCGAGTCGCTGTGGAGCAAACGAGTCAGCGGTCCCATGTCCGGTTCTCCGATCTGTGTCAGCGGTCGACTGATCGGCGTCGATGAACAAGGCGTTGTGACGGTACTTGAGGCCTCGCGCGAGTACAAAAAGCTGGGGCAAAGTAAATTGCCGGGGCCATCGCGAGCGACTCCCGCTGCGGCGAATGGTCGCGTCTACTTTCGTACCGAGACACAATTGTTGGCTCTAGGAGCCACCGACAAATCCTGATGAGTCGATTGAACGGCTGGCAATTCGCAATCGATGTTGGGGGCACGTTTACGGATTGCCTTGCCATCGCTCCCGACGGCTCACAACGTGCCCACAAGCTATTGAGTTCCGGACTTACGCTCGGTAAAGCCGCACAGTTGCCGACTGGCCGGACGCTTATCGATCCACTTCGCATCAGCAATCCCGAAGGTTTCTGGATCGGGTATCGTCTTCGCATACCCGCCATTTCTTTCGAATCACTTGTTACGGATTTTGATGCCGAACTTGGAAGCCTGATGCTGCGCGACGCGATTCCCGACCCTCAACTCATGGCAAATGAGAACTGGCGGTACGAATTACGTTGCGACGAAGAATCGCCCACCATTGCAATCCGACACGTCCTGGGCCTGCGACTGAGCGATCCCCTGCCCGACCTTCAATTGCGGATGGGTACGACAAAAGGAACGAACGCGTTGTTGACCGGCTCGGGAGCCCGTACGGCTTTTGTTACCACGCGCGGATTCACGGATATCCTTCGCATTCGTTACCAACAGCGTCCTCGATTGTTTGACCTCGACATTCAATGTCCACCTGTGATTTTTGAAACGGCGGTAGACATTGACGAACGCGTCGCGGCTGACGGCTCGGTCTTGCAGCCTCTCGATATCGATGCGGCTCGAGAATCGTTTCAGCAACTACGAAAGACGGGCATCGAGTCCATCGCGATCTGCCTACTGAATGCACACGCAAATCCAACGCACGAAATGCGACTCGCCAAGTTGGCGGCGGAGTTTCCCTTTTCTGATATCAGCGTATCGACTCAAATATCACCGCTTATCAAATTCGTCCCGCGTGGCGACACGACTGTGGCTGATGCGTATCTAAATCCGATTCTACGAGAATACGTTGCGAAAATCTCAAGCCGACTGAGCAAGTCATCTTCGTGCCGCATGATGACTTCGAGCGGCGGCATGGTGACAGCCCATCGGTTCACTGGCAGCGAAAGCATATTCTCCGGTCCGGCGGGGGGCGTTGTGGGCTTCGCGCATGCCGCAGAGGCTGCGGGCTTTTCGCAAGCGATCGGCTTTGACATGGGTGGCACCAGTACCGACGTGTCGCGCTACGGCGGCGAATTCGAACTCGTTCACAATGTGGAGAAAAACGGATTGCATCTGGCAACGCCGACTCTGGCCATCGAAACCGTGGCAGCCGGCGGCGGTTCCGTTTGCGATTTTGATGGCGTGCAACTCACCGTCGGTCCAGCCAGTGCCGGAGCCGACCCTGGACCGGCTTGTTATGGTCGCGGTGGCCCGCTCACAATTACGGACATGAACCTTGTGTTGGGGCGAGTCGTCTCGGAGCAGTTTCCCTTTCCACTCGACCGACATCAGGTCTTGCGGCAACTCGAAGCGTTGTGCGAACGCATCTCGAAGACGGCTCGTCGCTACAATCCAATGGATTTGGCCGAAGGGTTTGTCCAAGTCGCCAATGCGAATATGGCACGAGCCATCAATTCGATTTCAACGAAGAAGGGCTACGATCCACGCCAACATGTGCTTGTCAGCTTCGGCGGCGCTGCGCCGCAACACGCGTGCGCGCTGGCTCGGCAACTGCAGATTCGACACGTCCTCAATCATCCGCACGGTGGTATTCTTTCGGCAGCCGGAATCGCAGCCGCCGATGTGGTACGTCACGAAGTTTCGCCCATTGAACAGACTCTTGATCGTGGAACCAATGACCTTGCGTCGCGGTTATCTCGACTGGCAGAAACAGCTACTCGAAAAGTCATCGAGGAAGGCGTCGACGAAGCGAGCATCGAGGTCTATGAACAGTTGGACCTCCGATACGTCGGACAGGACGCGTACTTGACGCTTCCATTTGCTCCCCTCAAAACGTTGCGTGCACGATTCACAGCGGCTCATCAACACCGCTATGGATTTGGAGATGCCGGTCGGCCCATCCAAATCGCAACGGCACGAGTAATTGCGACTGGCAAAACGCAACGCGACCGACGTATAGCCCAAAAATTGCCCACGTCACAACCCGCCACGACCGGATCGCAAACCGCGATTTTTGACGGGGAAACTCACGAAACTCAACTCTTCCAACGTAGTACGCTGCAGCCAGGCGATACGATTGCGGGGCCAGCCATCGTCGCTGAACCGATTTCAACAACCATTATCGACCCCGGCTGGACGGCAACCTTACTGTCAGATGGCCAACTACTGTTGGAAGACACCCAGTTTGAATCCGTCAACGCCTCGAAAAGTGACGAAGCCTTTGATCCCATTCAACTGGAAGTTTTCGCCAATGCCTTTACGGGTATTGCGGAGCAAATGGGCTTCACGCTACAGAACACCGCCAGCAGTGTGAATGTCAAGGAGCGGTTGGACTTTAGCTGTGCGATCTTCACCGCGAAAGGAGAACTGGTCGTCAACGCGCCACATGTCCCGGTTCATCTTGGCGCTATGGGAGAAACCGTTCGTCACGTAGTCCAAGAACATCCCGATCTGGTCGATGGCGACGTGATCATTTCCAACGATCCGTTTCGCGGTGGCTCGCACTTACCGGACGTTACGATGATCACTCCGGTCTTTTTGCAGAATAGTCTTCGGTTCTTCACTGCAAGTCGCGCGCACCACGCCGAGATCGGTGGCATCCTTCCAGGCTCGATGCCACCGTTTTCCACATCACTTGCTGAAGAAGGTGTGCTGATTCGCAGCCAACGAGCCGTTGCAGCTGGCCGTTCAATGATGGATGAACTACGTTCGCTGTTATCCAGCGGCAACTATCCCTCGAGGGATGTGGATAGCAACATCGCCGATCTTGCGGCTCAGATCGCCGCCAACCAACAGGGAGCCCAGGGGCTGCTCCAACTGGTGGCTCGCCACGGACAGGCGAGCGTGCTGGCCTACATGGGGCACCTCCAAGACGCTGCAGAACGGAAAATGCGACTTGCGTTGTCCCGGCTTCCCAATGGGACTCGTACGTTCCGCGACGCGCTCGACGACGGGTCCGTAATCTGCGTAGCGATCACAATCGAAGGCGACTCGGCAACAATCGACTTTGAAGGATCGGCCGCAGTCCACCCAGAAAACCTCAACGCCAATCCAGCCATCACCCGAGCCGCAGTTATTTACACGCTCCGTTGCCTGCTCGGACAAGAGTCGCCGTTGAATGAAGGTATGCTGCGTCCGATCAAGCTGAACATTCCCATCGGTATACTCAATCCGCCTGATCATGGCGATCCTCAAGAGAACGCAGCCATGGTTGGTGGTAACGTTGAGACTTCGCAACGTATCGTCGATGTTTTGTTCGGCGCATTCGAACTGGCCGCTGCCAGCCAGGGCACGATGAACAATTTGCTATTCGGTAATGACTCGTTCGGATATTACGAAACCATTTGCGGCGGCGCGGGAGCCACGGCCAACCGGGATGGTGCTGTTGCGGTTCACACCCACATGACGAATACGCGGCTGACCGACCCAGAAATTCTCGAGCAACGATTTCCCGTACGGTTGAAGCAGTTCTCCATCCGAAAAGACTCGGGGGGCGATGGAAAACAACGCGGTGGCGACGGTATTATCCGCGAACTGGAATTTCTCGAGCCGCTGGACGTCTCCATCGTATCCCAGCGTCGCGATCGAGCCCCTTATGGGATGGCTGGTGGCGAGTCAGGCTCGCCCGGTCGCAATTCGCTGACGACCGCGAACGGGGCTCAAACCGAACTCCCCGGTCGTATTCACTTTCGAGCCCAACCTGGTGACATACTGCGCATCGAAACACCAGGTGGTGGCGGCTACGGCAGCTAGATCCCGCTGGCCACTTCTCAGCGAACCTTCGGCAAAGCTCTCGTGACAAAAATCGGTAACAGCAAAACCAGCGCGGCGCCGAAATATGGCCATGCGCTGCCCATTCGCCAATAAATCGCGGCACCCACCAACGGAGCCATCGCTCGTGCCAACGAGCCCAGCGAACGGAAAATCCCCAACGTCTCGCCCTGTCGGTCCTCAGGCGTGTAGAGACTGACTAGCGAAGTCAAACAAGGTGTTACCAACGACGACCCCACGGCCAACAAGAGCAAACCCAGGTACATCACCCATTCCGTCGAACAGATGCCAATGATCACCAAACCGGGCAACACCAAGGAGATGCCAATGAACACCAATCGCTGCTCGCCATACTTGGGAGCCAATCGGCGCACCATTCCGCCTTGGACGATGGCGATGATAAAACCAAGAAACAAAAAGATCAGTCCGTTTTTGGCTGCTGTATAACCAAACCGATCTTTGGCCAAAAATGTGAGCGTAAATTCCATTCCAGCAAACGCAAAAATGAACAAGAAGAAAATTAGATTCGTGCGATTGACTCCCGCAAACGGGCTGGGCCGAAACACAGCCAACGGATTAACCGGCCGGCGAGCGTGACTGGATTCACTACGATCCGCATGAAACGTCTCGGGAAACGACTTGTAAACAAAGACAAAATTGATGGCCGCCATGAAGAACGCAACCAGGGCTGGCCCGGAAAACGGATTGATACCCGGAATGAATCCCAGCCTGCCCGTCAAATCCCAGAGACTGAGGAGGGCGCCCAAGGCAGGCCCGATGATAAAGCCGACTCCAAACGCAGCCCCGATCATCCCCATGCCTTTGGAGCGCGATTTAGCGTCCGTGACATCAGCTACGGCGGCTGTTGCGACCGACAAATTTCCCGCCATGATTCCACCCAGAAATCTTGAGGCGACGAGCAACCAGAACGCATCGGCCACGACCCACAACAAATAGCTGAGCGCCGTTCCCGCGACGGTGATGACGAGAATATTTCTCCGGCCGCGCCGGTCCGACATGGCGCCCCAGATGGGAGCTGCAATGAACTGCAGAACGGAATAGAGCGACCCCAACAGGCCACCGAAAAGCACGGTAGCGGCCAGCCTCGCGTCGTTTCCGGTCAATCCACTTAATTGTTCGAGCTGTGTAATGAGATCGTGTAACCAGCCCCCGGGCGGTTCCTTAGCCAGATAATATTCCAGCATGTCGGGAAACAGCGGGAAGATGATCGAAAATCCAACCAGATCGAGAAAGACGGTCAGCAAGATTACCAGCAAAGGTCGCGAAGATTTCTTTTCCGTTTGCTCCGAGATGTCTGTATTCAAAGCTGCTTCCTGCTTTCCGAGAGTGACTTATCAGACTCGCGACCTGTCATAAACTCGCGTGAGGTTTTATTATGCGTTTATGGCTGATTCCAACTACCCGCAACGCCGCGAATTTGAGCAAATGCCCCGGGCGGAACTGCGACACCATCAATTGGCTGGTTTGAATCAGCTTCTTGAGACGATCTTGCCCGCAAACGGCTTTTATGCGAGCAAATTCTCTGGGGTTGAGTTGCCGCTGAAATCGCTCGATCAGCTTGCGGAATTGCCACTCACCACCAAATCAGAACTCGTTCAAGCTGATCGTGGTGAACTACCGTCCAATCAGAGCTTTCCGCCCAGCCACTTTGTTCACTGGCATCGCACTTCCGGAACGCGCGGCCGCCCGATGCAGATTATGGATACGGCTGCAGACTGGCAATCGTGGATTGAAGTCTGGCAATACGTTCTGGATTCCGCTGACATCACGCCGGACGATCGAGCCTTGATGGCTTTTTCCTTTGGCCCGTTCATCGGGTTTTGGAGCGCCTACGACGCACTCGCGGCTCGTGGAGTCCTTGTGATCCCTGCAGGTGGGCTCTCTACGGCTGCGCGAATCGACTTGGCAATGGATTCAGCTGCCACGGTACTCTGCTGCACCCCGACTTACGCACTTCGTATGGAAGAAGTCGCACGAGAGTTGGGCAAAGACCTCACGCAGAACAACATTCGCAAGATTATCGTTGCCGGCGAACCCGGCGGCTCGCTACCCGCCGTAAGACAGCGGATCGAGTCGGCTTGGGATGCGCAGGTATTTGATCACGCCGGCGCGACAGAAGTTGGCCCTTGGGGATTCGCCGACGAAAATCGCAGCGGACTACACGTCGCAGAAAGCCACTTTATTGCTGAATTCCTTCCCAGCGACATTCCGGCTAAAGCTGGCGATGAGGCTCCTCAGGAAATGGTGCTGACCACCTTATCTCGTTACGGAATGCCCGTAATCCGATACAGAACGGGTGATCTGGTGCGGCCCATTTACCCCGAATCAGGCAACCGATTTGTGCTCCTCCAAGGCGGCGTCTTGTTGCGAGCCGACGATATGGTCGTCATTCGAGGAGTCAACGTTTTCCCCAGTTCGCTGGAAGAAATCATGCGATCCTTCGATCACGTCGGGGAGTTTCGCATTGTTGCGAGAAAAGTCGGTACGATGGACGATCTTCTCATAGAAATTGAAGACCAATCAAAACAACAACTCGACGACATTCAGACAGAAATGCAATCACGAATTGGACTGCGAGTCGCACTCGTGTCGGTTGCCAATGGTACGCTACCACGGTTTGAAGCAAAGTCGAAGCGATTTGTAGATCAACGAAACCACTGAAAGACAACGCGAGAACATGAGTATCATACCCACCAAAATCGAACGCAAATCCGATGACTTGCTGCTGATCGAATGGAACGATGGCCAATCGCACGAGCTCCGCGTCGCCGACTTACGTGATCGCTGTCCCTGTGCGACTTGTCGCGAAAAGCGCACCGAATCCGAGAAGCAGCAGGCATCTTCGATGGAGCTGCTTCCTGTAATCACGCACGCGGAAACTCTGCCGCCTCGCATCCTTGGCATGAAACCCGTCGGCAATTACGCCTACAACATCCATTTCGGGGATGGCCACGACACGGGAATCTTCACCTTTGATTTCCTTCGGCAACTGGGCGGCGAAACTGCCGCGCAGGAATAGCAGCTCGGAGAAAAACCGATTCACCGCTCGCGCGTGCTCTCGCCCAATCTGGGCGAGCTGCCTGATCGCGCGGTTGCCTGAGTCCTTATCTATCAATTTATCGCCACGTCCCGAACGTCGACAAGGCGTAGTCCAACGCATCCGTGTTCAACGTGTTGGTTCCGCCGTTGCTTCCGTTCAATTCGATTTCGTCAAAGCCGTTGGCTCGGTTGAGGAACCCATTGCCGCTCAGGTAACCATAGTCCTCCCGACCAAAGAACAAATCGTTACCACTCGAGTCGTAAAACACGGCGGTGTCATTTCCGGCACCCGATGCGTCGGCAACCACTTGGCTGAACCCACGAGCATTGAGGTAAAATTCATCGGCAGCCCCGTTCAGGGTCGTGTTGTCGAAGAAACTTGTCAGTATGTCATCATTGTCGGAATCAAACAGGAAGGCATGATCGTCTCCACCGTTGATGGAGTAGGCAGTCACGCGTTCAAAGTCTTCGACTTGATTGTAGAATTCTGTATCCGCCGAATCTCGCATGATGCTGACCGTCTCGCGACCGTAGAACCGGTCATCCGTCGTCCCGTCAGTCAGAAAGGCCGAATCCGTACCGCCAGCATTCGCATACCCAAAGACTCGATCAAATCCCTGCGCGTAGTTGAAGTACGACACCGCAGCGTCCTGCATCACCGTGTAATCTGAACGCCCGAAGAAATTGTCGTCGCCATCGGAATCGTAAAGAAACGCGTAGTCTTCTCCGCCTTCCGTCGAAAACGCAAAGTTGCGTTCAAAACCTTCCATGTACATGTAGAACTCAAAATCGTTCCCACGAATGATGCTAAAGTCTTTCCGACCAATGAAGCGATCGTCGGTGGGACCGTCGTACACGTAGGCTCGATCGTTACCGCCAGAGTGCGCGTAGGCGTATAACTCGTCGTAGTTTTCAACGTAGTGATTGTAACTACTGCTGATCAGTCGTCCCGATTCTGGATGAGAAATCAAATCGTCATCCAGTGATCCATCGTAGAGATAAGCAAAATCGGTATCGCCAGTTCCCAGGTCGACGTTGACGTTCTCGAAGTTATCACCGTTGACTGTCCAGCCAGCGTCGCTTACCAGACTCATCGTCCCTTCGTTGATGGTAGCCGTCTCATTGTTCGAACCCGCGTTCAGGTTCAGAGTGTCTTCGCCACCAAGCCCATCAAATTCAATTGTGGCATAATCGGCGGTGACATAGGTGTTCGTCGTCCCATTGATGGTAACGTCGAAGGTGGCACCATTGTCGGTGAACGTGAATGAATCCGACCCAGCCGTCCCGGAAACTGTCAGGGTCAAATTGCCTTGAAGCAGAGCAAAGTTGCGTCCGGTTTCGGAGTCCCCGTCGCCTACTGTCACCGTATATGTGCTTACGCCCGCTGGACTGATTGAAGTATTGGCTGGCATCTCATAAGCCACCGTGTGCGTACCGAAATCCGTCGTTGAGAAACTGTAGGCTCCCACAACATTCGTGGTAGTGGAGACTTCACCGCTATCCAGGTCGCCGTCGCCATTCGCATCAAGGTAAACCGTTACGCCGGAGAGTAATGTATCGCCGGTACTGAAAAAACCATCTTCATCCGCATCGTTGTACGCGATACCGGAGATAGTCGCCGGCGTAAACTCATACAGCGCAAAATCTAACCCGGTCTCGGAATCACCGTCTGCGACAGTCACCGCGTGGGTACTGACGCCGGCCGAGCTCAACCTCGTGTCCGCAGGCATCTCGAATGCCACCGTATGCGATCCAAAATCAGTCGT
>CAYYHV010000065.1:0-22680 GCA_964471695.1 uncultured Pirellulaceae bacterium | reverse complement strand
CGCGAAGTCGTCGGCAAGCGGAAGGATGGCTCTACTTTTCCAATGCACCTGGCGGTCAGCGAAGTCAGTGTCGGCGATCGCCGTATGTTCACAGGTATCGTTCGCGACATTTCTGACCTCAAGGAAGCCCAAAGAAGACTCAGCATCCTAAATGAGGATCTCGAAGATCGCGTGAAGCGACGCACAAAGGAACTTCGTGTAGCCCAGGCAGAATTGGTCAAAGCCGAGAAAATGGCGACACTCGGACAAGTCTCCGGCGGAATAGCCCACGAGATTCGCAATCCATTGAATGCGGTCAAGACTTCTGCCTTCTTTCTTCTCAACGCCAAGGCACCGTCTCAGGAAAAAACGAAGGAGCACCTGGAAAGAATCGACCGACAAGTCACGATCATCGACAACGTCGTCACGGCTCTTTCCGACGTTGCCAGGTTGCCGGATGCGCATTTGATCCCGCATCGCCTGGAGAGCATCCTGGAGCGTGCCCTGAAAGACGTCTCAATTCCGTCAAACATCGTCATTGAACTCAACGTCGCAAATGACGTCCAAGACGTACTCGTTGACGAGAATCAGATTCCTATGGTGTTCAAGAATCTCATCCGCAACGCAAGAGATGCGATGCCTGATGGTGGCGATCTGAGAGTGTTCGCCAAACGTCGTACGGACCACGTCATCGTTGAAGTTACGGATACCGGTGTCGGCATCTCGCCCGACCAGATCGCTCGTGTCACCGAACCTCTCTACTCAACCAAGGCGCGCGGTATGGGTTTGGGCTTGGCGATCAGTCTCGCGATCCTGGAAAAAAACGACGCCTCAATGGAGATTGACAGTGAACTGGGTAAAGGCAGCACATTTCGCGTGAATCTGAAGGCTGCTCGCTAGCCGTTGGCTTCGACAGAATCGGGTCAGCCCACCCTCCCCATCAACGTGCACGATGGGGCTTGAACATCCAAACGATGTGCGATCGGGCACATCAGGATTCCTCACCGCACAATTCGGCTCACTTTCAAGCTTGGAAACGTGATGCGCACGCGCGGTACGCCGATTGCTTCTCTATTGCGCTGCGAAGTCGCAACTCGAAAGACTTGTCAACCATCTCAACCGTGATAGGAGAAGGAGATGTCCGCAAAACTGATTCCCGCATTTCGAAAAACGCTCGACAAATCCAACGAATGGTTGGACGAAATCATGGATCAACTCGACTGGAGTGATCGCAGACAAGCCTACAAGGCACTTCGCGCTGTACTGCACACCCTGAGAAATCGTCTCACGAACGAAGAAGTCACAGACTTAGCCGCCCAACTCCCCATGTTGATACGTGGAATGTACTTTGAAGGATGGAATCCCAACGCACGTCGGAAACGCATGAAGTCGGCGACCGATTTTGTAGAGTCCGTGAACCACAACTTCGCGGAATCCGAATTCGTGGCGTCGGATGACATCACTCGCGCCGTTTTGCAGGTGATTGAGAAGCACGTTTCGCAGGGCGAAGTCGAGGATATTATTTTCAGTTTGCCTCTCGAACTTCAAGATTTGTGGACAGAAACCTAATTCGCCACGGCAGGCATCTGCACACTAGCGGATGCGAAATTCGAAGACAGGAGAGTGTCTGATGAAGTCCAATCTTAACCGAGTCATGAACTGGATTGCTCGAATTGCCAGTCTTGCGAGCATCGGTCTGCTTGCCGCGTTTGTCGTGGGAAGCATTCGCAATGACAACATGCCCACTCCCAACGAATGGGTCGGACTCGTCTTCTTTCCTATCGGAGTCATTGCCGGACTCATCGTGGGTTGGCGATTTCCTTTGTTGGGTGGCCTACTGGCCCTGTCAAGTCTCGCCGCATTTTACTTCTGGCACTACCTGTCCCGATCTGCAATGCCGGGCGGGCCCTATTTCCTACTTTTCACTTCTCCCGCATTTCTGTTCCTGCTCGCATACACTTGCGGCGCCCGTCAGAACGACGACTGCCTAGCGCCGCCTGAACGTTCCCCATAGACTCCGGCATCTTCAAGGAGATACGAAATGACCATTGGTGTTTACAATATGACGGCTCGCGACGTGATGACTCGAGGCGCTGATACCGTACTCATCACCCAATCCATTCACTCCGCTTTAGAATCGCTGGTGCAATTGGGTTTGTCCGCTCTACCGGTCGTCAATGAGAAACAGCAGTGCCTAGGCGTATTGTCGACAACCGACATCATTCGACTAACCGGTTCGCTTGATGATGAAGACCGTGCACCGCAACATCAGGATTTTGCGGCGTTGTACTTTGGAGTTCCACTCGACGAATTGACTCACACAAAAGTCGAGGACGTCATGACAACTCGTGTCATCTCTGCAACTCCCGACGAACCGCTTCCGGAGGTTGCCAAAAAGATGTTACGCCATGAAGTGCATCATGTTCCCGTTTGCGATGCGGACGGCACCGTCGTAGGAATGATTTCAAGCATGGACTTGGTCAAAGCGATATGAGTCGCAATTCGCCGCAAAACTTCCCTGGCGTTTGCTGATGGGTACGCAACCAGATGAGTACATCGGGAAGATTCGCTGACACGGCTATCGAAAGCGGCGTGATTGAATTCCAGAGACGACAGGGGGCAACAGAAAAAGGGACGCCCATCGGCGTCCCTTCAGGTCATTTCGTTGCGGGCAAACGACTAGAGCGTCGCAACCTTTTCCATCAAGGCTTCGACGACTGGCTTAAGCTTGGCAAGAATACTATCGTCGGAGATGGCTTCCATCGCCGTTTTGACTGCTTCCGTGAATTTCGAAATCACGCCGGCAACTGCGGTCTTTGCAGGTCCGCTCAGCTTGTCGATTCCCATGCCTTCGATCGACCCACTGAGATCAGTGATCTTCGTCGACAGTCCATCAACGCTGTCGGCCGTAACGTCCTTGAATCCATCCGTAATACCGGTGAACTTTTCCTGCAAGCCCGTCATATCAAAATCACCAAAGTCGACGTTTGCCATATCAGCAGCCTTGTCCGTTGCTTCTTGCGCTGCTTCCTTCGCAGCATCACATCCAGTGAATGCAACCATCAATGCCAATATTAGCAAACCAGTTTGAGACGTTTTCTTCATATCGATTCCTAGAGTTCGTAAAGGAGGTTTAAGTTCAATCGTTGAGCAGCAGAATGGTATGCGATCGTACCGATCATTGTTAGAGGTCACAGGCCGCTTCTTACCCAAGTTCTCTTTGGAGAGCCTGAATACTGGCCGAAAGAGCAAGCTGTGGTCCTGAAAGTCAGTAACAGTCTTCTCCCGAATCTGACCGTTATGCACCAATTTGTCGCGTCGTGAACCGGACACATGACAAACCTGAGGATCTCAGTGGCCTTTCAAGCCCTTTCGTCGATCCACCGTGCTTTACCATGACTTGCTTGGATGGTGGTCACCTTCCTGGACCGCCACGACAACCAACCAAGCTGTCTAGTCCCAAAAAACTCGAAAAGTCTGACCATCCGCCTCTCATTTCCGGCTGAGCAATTAAACGAATTCACCCGGAGATGGCAATGAAGACGCTTGGCAAAGTAATCGGAATCGTTGGGGGCGCGATGTTTCTCGGCTTCTGCGGCCTCGTCGTTTGTGGTTACCTGCTTTTAAGAGATCTTGGCCCGCATTACGAAAAAACCAACGGCAAAGCATTCTGGGTTACGGCTCTGAATCATGACCTTCGTCAAACCCGAAACGAGATTGAAGAAGCCGACTTGAAAACGTTTCGGGTCTTCTCACTCAAAGATAGCGAATGGGCAAAGGACAAAAACCACGTCTATTTCAAAGGACGCGTGCTTCGAAGCGCCGACCCCGACGAGTTTGAGATTACCGACCGAACCAACCACCTTGGTCGCTCTGGTGACAACGAATATAAGGGTTCGAGAAAGACAAGAAACGAGGCCGAACAGTTCGTAAATCTTGGTATCTACTCAACCGACATCAACGGCGCCTACTGGTTCGACCGATTGATCCCTGGCGCGAATCCAGAAACCTTCAAATTACTCGAGATACCAGAAACGAAGTACAAGAACGACGGAGCCTGGGCCGCGGATGCCAATGCTGTTTATTGCAATGCACGTCGACTTGACGGAAGCGACCCAACGACATTCCGATTACTGGGATACAACTACGGCATCGACAAACATCGCGTCTACTACGAATCGCACCCGCTCTCCCAAGCCGACCGCAAGACGTTCGTGGTGACCTACCACGAAACAAAATACGTCATAGGCTATGACGGCAACTTTATCTGGAACTTCGAAACCCGTATCGAAGCCACCGAGGAGCAAAAAAAGCTCGTAAGAGCAGAACAAGAGGCTCGGATGTGAAGCTCCGACGAATTCCAGTCAATAAATCTGCCATGATGGTAATTGACACATCGGAATATGTCGATATATTTGAATAGCGAAGGGTTTGAAGTCAGGATTCTCGATGCCCGCAAAAGCCACCAAAACAACGAAAAAGCAACTGGAAGCGCTATCCCGCGCTGCCGAATGCCTCAAGGCGCTGGCGCACCCCCATCGACTGCGAATCGTTCAGCTCTTGCTGACAGGTGAGCCATATACGGTCAACGAGCTCGCAGAAGTGTGCGGCATCGCCCAACCTGTGACGTCCGATCACTTGCGACTGATGCAGCGTTGCGGTTTTCTGAATAGCTCCAAAGACGGACGAACCGTTTATTACACAATCGCCGAACCGCATTTGGCTCGAATTATGGAATGCATCGAAGAGAAGTTTGTCGGCTGAAACTTTTTTTGTCAAATTATATCGTTACATGTAGATATTTCGATGTGTATGAAAACCGCCGTGGCACGATACTTGCGAAACCAAGAAACGCGTGATCCAACACAGACAGGGGAGGTGACCGATGTTACTCAAGTACTTTTACGATAAATCACTCGCCCATGCGTCTTATCTCGTCGGGTGCCAGAAAACCGGTGAAGCGATCGTCATTGATCCCGGTCGTGATATTCGGCAATACCTCGATGTGGCTGCTGCCGAGGGCATGAAGATTGTGGGAGCGGCTGATACTCACATCCACGCCGATTATGTTTCCGGCGCAAGGCAATTAGCGCATCAAATTGGGGCCAAACTTTATCTCTCGGATGAAGGTCCGACGGAATGGAAGTATGGATTTGCATCACAATACGCGCACCAACTCCTAAGAGACGGCGATACGTTCCACGCGGGCAAAATCGAATTTCGCGTGTTGCACACACCCGGTCATACGCCGGAGAGCCTTTCTTTTGTGCTCACAGATCGAGGCGGTGGAGCCGATAAGCCGATGGGAGTTTTTACCGGCGACTTTGTGTTTGTCGGCTCGGTCGGGCGTCCAGACCTTCTCGAACAAGCCGCTGGGATTGCAGGGACAGCTGATCCAGGCGCCCGCGACTTGTACCATTCCCTAGCCAGGTTCAACGAGCTTCCAGACTTCCTTCAAGTCTGGCCGGCGCATGGAGCCGGCAGTGCTTGCGGCAAGGGCTTAGGAGCGATCCCTTCATCAACGGTCGGGTACGAAAAGCGATTCAATCCAGCATTTCAATTCCAATCGGAGGAGGCGTTTGTTCGCTACATTCTTAGCGATCAACCTGATGCTCCGAAGTACTTCGCCGTCATGAAGCATGTAAACAAAGTCGGCCCGGCCATCATTGTCGACGACATTCCTGAAAAACTCGAATCAGACTCCATCGCCGATGTGGCTGCCAAACGCATGGTCATTGACACCCGAGATTCACGGTCCTTCGCGGATGGACACGTGCCAGGAACCATCAATATCCCGACAAAATTTCTGGCCGCATGGGCAGGTTGGCTGGTCAACTACAACGAACCGGTCTATTTCCTGACGGCAAACGAGGATCTCAACGAAGCAATTCGAGTGATTCGAAAAATCGGAATCGAGCAGCTCGCTGGCTGGTTTGACGATCAAGAGGCAAGTCTTGCTGGGCTTTTCTCCCAGTCTTATGCCTCCAGTCGTCCACAAGAAATCGCCGATCGCATCAACAACGATGATGTCATCTTGATCGACGTTCGTGGCGATGCGGAATGGCATGAATCCCACATTGAAAAGGCCAAGCGGTGCTTCCTTGCGGATCTTCCAGAGAAACTTGCCGAGTACCAAGGCGAATGCACGTTAGTGTTCCACTGTCGTAGTGGGGCTCGCTCCGCAATCGCGGTAAGTCTGGCTCAAGCCGCTGGGATTGAGAACGTCATAAACATGACCGGGGGCATCAGCGCTTGGGAAGCTGCAGGACTTGAAACCAGAACGAGTACAACGAGTTGTTGCGGGCCTACGCACGAGTCATCGGAAGGCGAACTCGCCTGCCAAAGCCAAGCGATCTATTGGAATGCAAAATGCCCGGCGGTTTCCGCTTCCTGAACCCTAACCAAACAAAGAGTCAGTGCAGGGGCACGGAACACTGGGGAAATGGATGACAGAGTTCACTCTGCGTCCTCCGTGCCTCTGCCATTACCCAACCGTAGGCTGCGAATCTGAAGCCTGGCGCAACGATTCTCCAGCCTCTCACCCTTTACCACATCGGAGCAAAGGCAAACGCGATGCCCGAATTCATGCTTCAACCGTGGCCGTGGTGGTTCTCTGGGATCACAATCGGTCTGGTCGTACCCGCCCTCTATCTCCTCGCGGGGAAGGGCTTTGGTATCTCGACAAGTCTGCAACAAATTGGAGCGATGTGCTCGGCAGGTCGTGGCCCATCGTACTTGAGCGATTTTGATCGACGAGCCGGCATGTGGACGATCGTGTTTGTCATCGGTATTGCGTTCGGTGGCTTTGTCGCGACTCAGTTTCTAACCTCATCACCGGTCACACTGCTCCCAAACGACTTTCATTCGGCCGGCGGCGCACTTCGATTGTTTCTTGGTGGGTTCTGTATTGGTTTCGGGACTCGCTACGCCGGCGGATGCACTAGCGGTCACGCGATCAATGGCATTTCCAACCTGAACTGGCCCAGCCTTGTCGCCACCGTCAGCTTCTTCGCCGGTGGACTCGGAATCACCTGGGGCTTGGGAAGCCTTATTTTTTGATTGCCGTGAGTATTAAACAGACAAAGCCCCATGGAAACAGACCGATGAGCAGCACCATGACCAATCCAGATACCGACACGCGCGCTCAGCCACTTCCGTCACAGAGTGGCACGACAAAATCTACGTCCGCGATCGCCTACTTTTTTGTGCTGCTCATCGGCACGCTACTCGGCATCGTTTTCGTAAAATCCGAAGTCGCAGTATGGCAACGAGTCCACGACATGTTTCTCTTCCGGGAACCCCACATGTACCTCATCATTGGCACGGCGATCATCGTAGCCATGATTAGCATGTGGCTCCTGAAGACGTTCGAGGCCAAGTCGATTGAGGGCAAGCCAATTAACTACCATCCCAAACCATTCCACTGGGGAGTCGTGTTAGGCGGCATGATTTTTGGCTGCGGGTGGGCCATCACCGGCGCCTGTCCGGGCCCAATCTACGCACAATTGGGAAGCGGTGAAATCTATGCTCTGTTCACGTTGGCCGGAGCTTTGCTAGGCATGCTCTCCTTCGCCTACTTAAAACCCAAGCTGCCATTCTAGCGGGCCTCAAGACGGTCGACGACTTCTCGCTTTGCCGTTGCCCTGGGCTCAAATCGCATTCACCGATGGATAGTGTCTTGCTGACCACAATCGTCCCGAGGCGTGGTCACTTTGGATGAGGTAAGAGCGAGCGAATCTTCTGCAAGACTGCCCCCATATCCAGCGGTTTTCGCATCAGGCACTCCGCTCCACGAGAAACCAATTGCTTTGCAAAATCAGCCTGGACTTGATCACCAGTGATTAAGCAGATTGACGGCATTGGATGCTCACTTACGAGCTTTTCGAAGACAGGCGTGCAAAGTGCAGCACCTAGATGGATATCGAGCAGTACGACATCGGCATCTAAATCGCCGAGCACGTCAATCGCAGATTCGTTGTCGTTCGCAATTGCGACTCGTATATTCTGATCGCGGAGAATGCACCACATATTTTCGCAAAACTCTGGATCATCATCCACCAGGAGTACAATCGGCTGACTTGTCGCAGACTCAATAAGCCCGAGAAGATCACCAATATCGACAGGCTTGCGCATGACATGCCATGTCCCAGCATCTTTCGCCCGTTGCACACCGTCGCTCCCTGCATAAGCCGTCACCATGATCGCGACGAGGCTGGGTTGCATCTGCTTGATCTGCTCGTAGAGCGCTGCGCCGTCCGTGTCGGGCATGCGGAAATCAAGCAACGCAACGTCGTATCGGTGCGCACCTAGCAACTTCAGCGCTGAAGCTCCATCGTGAGCCATATCTGCGTGATATCCATACTCTCCGAGAATGTCACACATGTTTTGACAAATATCGACGTCATCATCCACAACGAGAATTTTTTGCGATTTCTTCTCCATGCTTGAATCCCTCTTCTGAAAATCAACGCCTCCGAGCAGTAACCTCTAACCAGGGACTAGTGCAACCAGAAGCGATTCGCAAACACAATTTGCTCCTCTAGGATCCAACCGCACAGTCATTGACCGGGTAACGAATTCCGAGCCCATTGAACCGTTGCACATCCGCTTACCAGACGCCGTTCGCGACACCACCCGTGTGCGGATTCGCACATGGTAGCAACAGGACGGGCGATGGGGCACGGGTGGATCGCCACAAGAGCGACGTTCGCTGCATTCTTTTTTTGTGGCACGCCCATTGCAAACTCTCACAGCGACGAGCCGCGCTTTCACGTAGCTCGCTTCCCTAGAAGGATGGCAAGTAAATGAACAACTGTATTGCAGTAATCCTGGCTGGTGGCAAAGGGACGAGACTTGATCCACTAACAAGAGAACAAGCAAAGCCGGCGGTCCCGTTTGGTGGCGGCTATCGAATCATCGACTTTTCATTGTCCAACTGTGTGAACAGTGGACTGAAACGCCTGATGGTCCTGACACAGTATAAAGCGTTCACTTTGGATCGACATATCACAACGGGTTGGAACCCGTACTTTTGCCGCGATTTGGGCGAGTACCTGCATATCGTCCCTCCTCAACACAGTCTTGATGAACATTGGTACTGTGGTACGGCCGACGCTGTCTACCAGAACATTTTTGCACTGGAGCAAGACCAACCAAAACACATCGTTATTCTGTCTGGCGATCATATCTACAAGATGAATTACCAGAAGATGATTCAGTTCCACGACCAATCGGATGCCGATCTGACTATCGCGGCTCTGCGAGTCACCCAACAAGAGGCTGGTCGATTTGGCATTATGCAAGTCGACAAGAACCATCGACTGGTCGGCTTCGAGGAAAAGCCGACTGAACCCCAATGCATATCGGGCAGCGACGACATGTGCCTCGCATCCATGGGAATCTATGTCTTCAAAGCTGACTTTCTCTTTAATCAACTTTGTCTGGACGCATCTCGAGGCGACAGCTCTCACGACTTTGGGAAAGACATCATCCCCTCCATCATCAACAGTCACCGCGTCTTTGCTTTTCCATTCCGTGATGAAAACCGCAAAGAGCAAGCCTACTGGCGCGACGTTGGGAATATTGATGCGTTCTACGAAGCCAATATGGATTTAGTCACGATTGAACCCCAGCTCAATCTGTACGACAGCCAATGGCCTATCCTGACGCATCGTCGAATTCTGCCTCCTCCGAAGTTCGTATTCAGCGGCGATACGGCCCACTGCCGAGTCGGACAGGCCCACGACAGCATGGTCGGACTTGGCTCGATTATCTCCGGGGGAACGGTCAAGCACAGTGTTGTCGGACGCAACGTCCGCGTCGACGGGTTCGCCCAAGTCGACTCGTCGATCCTGTTCGACGACGTCCACGTCGGGGAGCGATGTACGATTCGCCGAGCGATCCTGGATACCGGAGTCACCGTTCCGCCGGGTGCATCAATCGGAGTCGACCTCGCTGCCGATCGACTCCGCGGCTGCAAAGTCACGGACAGTGGAATCACGGTTGTTACCCGAGGTTGTCTGCTCGAAGAACAGCACTCGGCGCCCGTAATCTCCACCCAACTGAAACTCGAACAGGAGTCGGCCGTATAACCGATGCCGCACCTCCTATGCCCTCCGTCAACATTCAACCTCAAGCAAGGAAGTCAATATGCTCCATCAACTGAGAGTGAAACATGTCGTGGTCGCTGCCACTACCGTCGTCAGCGTTGGACTTCTAATTCCACTGCTCACTTCGCAAACTGCCATCGCACAGTATCCAAAAACAATGCGTCACAAAGGTCTCATGGAACAGAAACTAGGCGCCGCAAACAAGGTCATGGAAGGAATTGCCCGCGCCAACTTTGACACGGTCGCCAAACAGTCTCAGAAACTTCATCTCCTCAGCCGTGAAGCCGGTTGGAATGTTCTCGCAACGCCAACCTACTTGCGACTAAGTGAGGATTTTCGCGCGACGGCTGAGCAGTTGGAAAGCGCCGCGGAGAAGAAGAACCTGGACGCCGTTGGCTTGGCCTACGTCAAGCTGAGTATCTCGTGCATCGAGTGCCATCGATATGCAAGAAAAGAAATGCCCAAGATCGGCTTTAACATCGACCCAAAGCCCAGAACGTTGAATCCACCAACCACAGCGCATCAAGCCTCTGACGGCAGCGCGACGCGCAAGAAACTTTCGTCCATCGGTGAACCGGCGCGCCCCGGTACACGCTACACAACAACCGGAGTCACAAAATGCTCGACGAACTTACTGCCACAGATGTGATGACCCGCGATGTCGTTACGGTTTCCGAGACGACCAATCTGCATGATGTGGCCAAACTCATGGGCGCCCGCGACTTGACGGCTTTGCCCGTCACCAACGAGGAAGGGCAGTGTGTAGGATTCCTCACCAAGACCGACGTCATAGAAGGAGTCCATAACTATTCCGACACCGACCTCACCGTCGGAACAACTTTGAGTTCAATCTATTACAGCCTCGGCGTGACCGCAGCAAGTAATCAAGAAGCCTCTGAAGTGATGGCGACCCGACCGCTCTACGTAAAAGCGGATTCGCCGCTGACGTATGTAATCGACAAAATGCTACTTCACAAAGTCCATCATGTACCCGTCTGCGATGAATCCAAACGGCTGTTGGGAATTGTTTCCACGATGGACATTCTGCACGCCATCCGTCACAACGACGTTACTCGCTCTTCGGCGAGTTGCGATGCACGTTCAGGCTGACATCCTGGTATCGCAATAACGGCTAGAAGAAGGCAGTGAACAGGCTCCCATAACCTGTTACCCAAAGTACGAGGAGGATAATCACGACGATTGCAATCTTATTCATGCGTCACTCAATTTCGCAGAATGGTTGGGGCTGGTACGCTAAGCAAGTGTAGGGTGCAGCACTATGCTATCAGCCGTTTTTCCGCAGCTTTGTGGAACTACCTGTCGCTTCACCTCCAAACAATGTCCGGGAACGAGCGTCGCTTCCTTGGCCGTTACCTGCGACGCTAGCACCTACCAGTCATAATGGCTGACCCGTTTGTAACAATAATGCGGGTTATGCCGCTTTTCGGCTGGTTTCATTCAATTCGTTCAACCGATGCCTATCCATGGTGGTGGACTGGTGGTCTGACTGCCGATCCGCTGCCTTCAAATCATACATCGACCACGTCTTCGGGCTCAGTTCCTTCCAGTATTCGGACTGCGATGCGCTTTTTACTGATAACGCTTCTCATTGTTATCTGCGAAGCCTCGCATTCTGTTTCCGCACAAGCCGTTCAGCACGTTGGAATCGACAAATCCGTTGATGAGCCGATACGAGTTGCCCAACATCTCGAATCCCAGCCGCTGGAACCGACAGCCCGACCGACGGCGTTGGACACGGTGGAATACGGCGAGGATGGGTCAACAGCCGCCAGCTCCGTTGACCTGAGCGCTTTTGGCGATTCGAAACTGAATGCGATACGCCAGCGCAGCCTGCGAGTTGGTGCTGACGTTATTTTTGGTACCGAAGCACTGACTCGGGCGACCGCGGATTCAGGCGACTTGTTGCGCAAGTCACTCCTCACCGTCGGCGTTTCTTCTCAACAGCGAACGCCTATTGTCACGGACACGCGAGTTCGTGGGGAACGCGTTGGCCAGGTACTGGCGTCCGGTTCGTACTGGTTCCCGGCCCGCATGGACCTGGACACCATGCTGAACAAAATCGACTCGCGATTGATTGACAACTTGATCGTGATCAAGGGTCCCTACAGTTCACGATATGGACCGGCCTTTGATTTTGTGGACGTGCAACTCAAGCAGTCGCCACGCTATGCAACGCCGACGACGGAGGGTAGCACGAGCGTCACTTACAAAACGAACGGCGAACAAATCTACGGTCGCCAAAACTTTCTGGGTGGTTCCACCGATTGGGGATTTCACATCAGCTACGGTCATAGCGTCGGCAATGACTACATTGACGGAAACCGCAAGAAGCTGCCTTCCAGTTTTCACTCTCGCGATGTGTTCGCTACGCTCGGATGGGATCCGACGCCATACAGCAAAGTCGAATTCACCTACCTGCGACTGGACCAAACTGGATTGGAGTTTCCCGGATTGGTTTTTGATATCAACGTGTTGGTAACCAACGGATTTGAGTTGAAGTATGTCGACGAGAATCCGCTAATTGGCGATATCGTCACAGCCGAGGGTTGGCACAACCGCACCAAATTCTCGGGCGATACTTTGGGTGACGGGATTAACCGTCAACTGCCCGGAATTCAGTCGATTCTCTTTTCGCCGGATGGGATGTCCGGAGCCGCCTATACGAATGCCGATTCGGCTTCGGCCGGTTATCGTACCGACCGCACATGGATTACCAACAATGGGTCAATTACGATCGGTACCGATCTACTCAGTTTGCAACAGGAACTGAACGACCTGGAACTCTTCCTTCCACCGACTAACAATAACTTCCCAATTCCCCCGTCGCACATGCTCGACTTGGGATTCTATATGGAACGAGAACGGGAATTTGGCGATCGAATCACGGTCCGCTCAGGGGCCCGCATTGATTATGTGTCGACGGGTGCTGACAACATGGTGCGAGGCGTTCCGGCCCCCGTATCGACCATCTTGAATGCCGAGTTGGACCAGCAGTTTGTGCTATGGTCGACCTATCTAACCAGCGAATTTCGCATCGACGACCGTTGGTCCGCATCGCTGGCTGGTGGAATCGCTCAGCGCCCACCAACCTTGACCGAACTGTATGCGATAGGCCCGTTCATTGGCACCATTCAACAAGGACTGACGTTCGTGGGTGGCAACCCGCGGCTCAAACCGGAGCGGACTCGGCAATTCGATATCGGTCTCAATTACCAAGACCAGGATATCAAAGCTAGAATCAGCGCCTTCAACGTTTGGGTCGAAAACTACATCACCTATGACTTGACGACTCCCGTCGACCCCGACGGTGGACTCACGACAGGAGTGCTATTTACCAATACGGACTTGGCCAGCCTCAATGGATTTGAGATTGCGAGCGAGGTACGACTGTTGCCGCGGATTACTGGATTTGCGAACATCAGTTTCGTCGAAGGTCGCGACCACTCTCGACGGGAGTCCGCTCGAAGTGTCATGGGCCCTCGCAGCGGTCAGCCCGGCAGACCCAAGGAACCACTTCCCGGAATTCCACCGCTGGTTGCAATCACTGGCTTACGATTCCACGACGAAGCCGCTTCGCCACGCTGGTGGACCGAGCTACAGGCCAGGATCGTCGATGATCAAGACCGAGTCGCGCGAACACTTGGAGAGCTGACGACTCCCGGATTTACGACCTGGGATTTACGGAGTTTTCGCAAGATCGGCAAATCCACCGTGCTGATCGCTGGTGTCGAAAATCTCTTCGATAAATTTTACTTTGAACACCTGGACTATCGCGCTGGGCTGGGTGTGTTTCGTCCGGGGATCAACTACTACTTCGGCACCGAAGTCAGTTACTAGCCTACGTCACCCTACTTTCATTCAGGTAGAGCGTCGGCAAACTCTCGCTGCTGTTTCTTCAGGAAAGTCCGTGCAGCCAGCACGGCATCCGATTCATGCGGCTTGAGCAATTCAAGTGCAAACGCATTGGCTTGCCGCGCCGCTTGATGTTCCGCATCGCTTCCCAACTGTTGACCGTATGCACCTAACGCCTGAGCCCAAACCGCGGCCGCCTGCGCGTCCAATTCGCAATCGGATGGCCGCGACTTCCAGAGTTCGCCGAGAACTTCGCGGGCGAGCCGATCGTCACCGCTCGTGCGAGCCGATTCGGCCCAATGGACTCGACAAACGACAAAATGGCGCTGGTCGGCATTCGAAACTTCATCCGACTGCATCAACTGTTTCCATACGGAATCGGCCTGAGCATAAGCCGCGTTGGCGGCTGACCATTGCTCTTGCGAGCGATAGGAATCGGCCAGTGAGACCGTTGTGGCTGCAAGATGCCTCACGTATCTAGGCAGGGAACCGTGCAATTCAATCAGCTGTATGAACTCATGCTGCGCCGATTCAAGGGTGTTCGTGACGTTCTCCGTCTCACCCTGTTTTTGCTTGATCTGAGACAAATTGACCAGCGCGACGGCGAGATTCTCACTATGGTATTGCCCGCGATACAACGACTGAATCAGTAACTGGAAATCCGCCACGGCATCTTCGTAGGATTGTGCGGCTTGGCCATCATCGCCCAATTCCCTTTGCGCATTCCCGAGCAGAATACGATTGACCATCCGGTTTTCCAGCCAGTCGATCTGGTGCGGATTCTGCTTAATCTGATCCGTTGTACCTCGCACGACGCGCTGGAAGCAACCAGTTGCTGAATCATAGTCACCCGATCGCAAGTGGAGTCGCCCCAACTCGGACAGCACAGACTGCCACAAAGTCACAAGGCGAGTCGGCGATTGGGGATGAAGCAACTCCGACAGTTCACGACACGCAGACTCGAAGTGCGAGATCGCCGCTTCCGGTTGCGATGTCATCAGACGCCTCGCCAAGACGACTCGTGCACGACTGCGTGCGAACAGAAACTCATTGTTATTCGGATTCTTACGAACCAACATCCCAAGTCGCTCAATTGCCGAATGCAATTCTGCTTCCGACTTACCCAGAGCCTGCGATTGCTCCTCGACCACCGCATCCTTCCCTGCTATCAGACCTAATCCAATCTCACTGTTGGCCAACAAGAGCTGAACATTATCGACGTCGGGCGTCGCGTCCGACAATGACGTCAGAATTCCATGGGCCGACTTGAATGCATCACGTGCCAACTGTGGCTTGCCAAGCAGCTGACGGGCATCACCCAATCGGAGCAGGGCAGCGGCGCTGGCTTGCTTGAGCTTTGGATCATCGAACCGAGCGTGGGCAAACTTGGAATAAGAGGACTCGGCCTGCTCCAAAAGTCGCTGACGATTATCGCCCAATCCCGGGTAGAATTGGAGCATGTGACTTTCTTCGATGAGTAGCGTATCGGCGGCTTCCAACCCATCGGACAACATCGCCAGCGCAGCTTCTTTCGCGGATTGCTCGGCGATCCTGGCCTGCTCGGCTTTTTGATGAGCCATCGTGGCCTCATGGTGGGCCAGTATCTCGGCTTGATGTGCGGACGAAATTGCCCAGCAGGCCATGGCTAAAACGGCTACGCTGATACCAAGTGAGGCGACAACCGACAACGCGATTGTCTTGTGGTGGCGAATCCAACGTTGGGTTCTTTCAAGCAGCCGCTCTGAATACGCTTGGACTGGCTCGCCAACCATCCAGGCGCGAATGTCAGCCGCCATCTGCTTCGCCGTAGCGTAACGATCCGATGGATGCGACTGCATAGCGCGACGGCAGATCGCATCCAGCGGTCTGGGAACCGCCCGGTCAATTGCACGCGGTGGTCGAAAGCCGCCCTCTCGGACTTTGGCAACAATCGAATTGGCGTCTTGTCCTTGATAAGGTACTTCGCCAACCAGGATTTGATAAAGTATGACCCCCAATGTGTAGATATCCGATGACGTACCCAATGCCACCTCACCACGCGCCTGTTCCGGCGACAAGTAAGCGGGCGTTCCCATCACATCGCCTTGGCAAGTTTGCTCCGCAGTGCGCGACCGACCGGTCGGACGCGTATCATCATTTCCATCGGGACGTTTTTCCGCGACGATCAGGTTTACGGTGCGAGCTTCCGCGATGGGCTCTGACGTCGACTTTGCCAGTCCCCAATCGACCACGACGGTCTCACCGAACTCGCCTACCATAATGTTATGCGGTTTGAGATCGCGATGAATTACGTCTTTCTGATGCGCGTAAGCCATTGCTTCGCATACATCGACTAGCGTCTCCAATAACCTAAATAGACGAACGGTCTTTTCTGATGAGCCGGATGGCACCGCATGGTATTCCGCCACGACTTCGTTGAAGGGTCGCCCATCCAGATGCTTCATCGCGTAAAAGGGGCAGCCATCAGGTTTCGTCCCCAAATCGTAGATGGGCACGATGCCAGGGTGCTCTAGTTGAGACGTGATACGTGCCTCATCAACGAAGCGAGCCACCATTGCCGGTGAATCGAGCGTGTCGGGCAACAGCTCTTTGGCTGCGATTCTGCGTTCTAACGTCTTGTCATAAGCCGACCAAACAGCGCCCAGCCCCCCTCGGGCCAGCTCTTCCGTCCATTCGTAGCGATTCGCGGCTGGTGGTAGCGCTGGTGGCAGAGTGGGACGTTGCCGAGTTTTTGTTTTCTTCAGTCCAGGAGTCAGCGCTCCACGATGGCAAGTCGCGTGGTCATGGCCATCCTCGGCAGAATCGGTTGCGCCGGTAGCATGGACCAGATGACTCCATTGCGAATTCGACAAGCTTCCTTTGTCGACGAGTAACGATTCCAACGACTGCCCGTCGACTGCTTGCCAATCCGAAAGGATGTCGACTAACTCTACGGCTTCGATCATCCGTAGCTCGAGCGCCTTCGCCAGTAACAGAGAGTCGTCGACTTGGAGTTTTTTCATGATGCGACGCTTAAGAATGTGCCAACGGACCATGGGCCCAATCAAAGGTAGCGGCACAACTAAGACTAGGTCGTCGCTAGTTCGGACACCTGGGCAACGGCAACTTGAATCAACAAGTCGTTCAGGGCGCGGACGGTGATATCAATTCCCACAGTTGTAACGGCAATGCCCTGCATTGATTTACTGAATTGAGGCTCGTCGCGTCCCTTGGAAATTCGAGCCCGAAGGCTGAGTTAGTCCAATCAAGAGCGTTTGTGATATCCTGCAGAAATGATACGTGCACTGACTCAAAACTTGCTTGCCAGACAAACCACCGGCGTGCCACGCCGTATGGCGCTCGGCGCTCTGTTTGTACTGGTTTCCATTTTCTGCATCATTTTCAAGGCGCTGACGTGGGTCGGCATGAATCCGCTCGGCATCCTCGCCGTCGGGGTCTATTGCACAGCGATCGCAGCTGGGCAAGCGTTAATGTTTGAGGGACGAAGACCACGGGATGCGTCGATCATTGTCGGCAGTATCGTCATGCCCATGCTGATCGCATTGGTCAGCATCGTGTTCTACTTTCGAGGATTCACAATCCTCGAATCGCTTTCGTGGGTCTGCCTGGGAGTCTGCTCGTTCGTTGTTTCCCCCGTCGTCGGCTACCTCGTTGGAATCTTCCTTGCCGGCGGGTTTCTCCTGTTCGAACAGGTCGTGACCGGCGGCCAAAGTACGACGGATGATAGTCAACCGCATGAATTGGTCGTTGTGGATGGCCAGACTGTCAGACAACTGCAAAGCCTTCCGAGTTGGTTGCGCGAACACCCGCTGGCGATGGTGACGCTGTGCTTTGTTCTGATATTCTCATTTTGTGGTTTCGTTCTACTGGCAGGTTCTCGTGGACTTTCCGGCGTGATTCCTACGGCTCGATTAGTCGAAGCGGCATTGTGGATCCCGGCCTTCGTGGCTTTCTTGACGGGAGTGGCACAATTTAGGGCTCGCAGCGCATGGGTCTTGCTACCTGCCCTTCTCGCAGGGTACGCGCTGCTGGCAAAGTTCCAGACGCTTCAGTTCGCAAAAACACTCGACGGCCACACGCTAACCGTTTTCGTCGTCGCGGCGGCATTGCTGGCTGTCATTGTCCTCTTTGCGGCACTCGGATGGCTTCAGATTCTGCTTCGAAGAATCGGCATCTGGAAAACAGACTTGCAGATGAAGTACGTCTACATCATTGCTTTCGTCTTTATGGTTGGCTGGTTTGGTGGCCTCTGGGTCTTTATGGATAGATATTCGAAATCGCCTTCCGAGCAAGCAATCCAGACGGCGGTGAGTAACGGAATTGATATTCAATATGCCCGAAACAACCTGGGCATTCCAATCCTGCCACCGCTTATCATCCAACTGCGCGGCCTTGACATCGACAAACCTATTGACGACTCACTTCAAGAATTGAACAACGCGACGGGCTTGGCCTCGTTGCGCGTTGCCGACTTCCGCAATACGCCTGGATTAACCGACCGTTCGATCAGCACCCTCACCCAAAAGCCGATGTGGACCGTTGCCGTGACGAACACGGGAATCTCGCCACGCGCTTTTGAGAACACAAACACACAGGTTCTCTACCTAAGTCTTGCGAACACCGCCGTGGACGATTCAACGTTGGCCGACTTGGTACCCAAGAAAGGGCAAATCAGCGGACTGCAGTGGCTGACGTTAGACAACACGAAAGTAACCGACCAAGGCCTGAGTTATCTATCAAAACACAACACCCTGCGTCACCTTAGCATGGATGGTTGTCAGATTACGGGCGAAGGATTCGCCGATTGCAAACCATCCAAACAAGAAATCGCTCTATCTTTCAGAGACACGAACCTGAACGATCAAGGAGCCACCGAACTTCTCAAAGTCTTTACGAATATATCTCACGTTGATGTTTGCGGGACGGCTCTCAGCCGTATAGGTTTCCAGCGATTGTACGCTGCGAAAAACCTCGTTTCGATTTCGGTAGCAGAATCACAATTCCCTCGCGATTTTCTCGAGTCGCTCTCCCAATCCTACCCTGGCGTCAACCTGACAATCGACGACTAACCGTTGGCGATAGCACCTCCTGTTGGTGGCTCGCAACTCCACCCAACTGGAGCCTCTTCCAATAAACCACGTGCACGGACAAGTATCGTGCAGTCGCGTATCTCAATTGACTAAATGCCTATCACTAGTCATCCACGCTTCGCAAATCTTCTGTGATCTGCTGCACTTTCCCATTGAGTGGGTTCGCGCACAAAGACATGGACATTCGCTCCAATCCACCCAAACAGACCAATCGTACTTCGTCTGCCTCGCGTCGATTGAGGAAACAACGAACATTCTACGAACGTGGGTAATCGCGAACTAGGGTTTCAAGAATTGGTGCGCCTGATGTGCGTATTTGCAACAGACTCTACTTTTAACATTCTCAATGTCTTCCACGCACACGTTGAATTCGCAAGCGCAACAGGTCAAGCCTCACCCGATGGCTGAAGCGATAGGCCAACTCTTGCCGCGCGAGGTGGCAGTGGTGGCTTCGCTGTTGAATTCATTCGAACCGGAAGATTCGGATACGAAACGACAGCTTGAGTTTCGGGCGGGAAGAGCGTGTGCCGCGGCGGCACTGGCACGCTTCGGAGAATCGGCAACCGTCGAACAGGCTGCCGACCGCTCGCCAATATGGCCGTCAGGTTACGTTGGTTCAATCTCGCATGACCAGACGAATGTCTTGGCGGCTGTTTCCACCAACTGGAACTACCAGTCGATTGGAATTGATTCAGAGAACATTGTTGATCAAAAAACGCTCGCGACCTTGAGGGAAGAAATCATCGACCCTGTCGAATGGCGAATCCTTTCGGAATTACCGTTGCCTGAAGAAGCCAGGTTCTCGATCGCCTTTTCAGCTAAGGAATCCTTCTACAAGTGTTGGTATCCCATTACCAAACAATTCTTTGGATTCAAGCAGGCCACAATTCAATCCGTCACCTCGAACTCAGTTCGAATTTCCATGAATGAGGCAAACCCCAATTACTCGCAGGAACCGATGCACTTGGACGTAAAGTATCTCGTTGGCCAGGACGCCGTGTTTACCGCAATCGCAATGGACCTAACCAACAATCAATCGCTATGAACTTGATCGAATTTTATCGTCAACTCAATCATTCGACAGCGAATTACCCGTCGCAATCATTGCCCGAGGTCATCACCAATCTGTGCAACGCGATGCCACTGTCCACTGCTGTCGTTTGGGAAAAGGAATCCCAAAACTATGGAGAGTTGGATCGGAAAAGCAATCAACTTGCAAACTACCTGATCAGCCAAGGCGTCCAGAAAGGGGACTTGATCGGGCTTTGCTGCGAACGCAACCTCGACACACCAGCGATGATCCTTGGGATCATGAAGGCGGGCGCTGCCTATGTACCATTGGACCCCGACTATCCGTTGAATCGACTTCGATACATGGTGGAAAACAGCGGATTGAGGTGCATTGTCGGACACAAATCTCTTCTGCCATTGATTAGCGGCTTTGACACAACCGACGTTATTTTCGACGAGCAGGCTGACGAGATTGGGCAGGCCAGCGATCAAAATCCCAATCTGAAAATTGATCCCAAATCAGACATTGCCTATGTGATCTATACGTCTGGTTCCACTGGAAAACCCAAAGGTGTACTGGTTCCTCACAGCTGTGTTGTGAACATGCTGTTCAGCCTCAAAGCGGTTCCCGGATTTGAAACGACAGACAGGCTGTTAGCCACCACCACGCTGTCTTTTGATATTTCCGTAGTTGAAATCATGCTTCCGCTCGTCAGCGGGGGCTCAGTGGGAATTGTTGATCGGGAAACAGCCAAAGACAGTTTGAAGCTGGTTTCAGCATGTGAAGCTCATGACGTCACCGTATTGTTCGCAACACCTGCAATGTGGCGAATGATCCTTGAAGCTGACTTCTCAGGAAATTCGAATATGGTTTTCCTGACGGGCGGAGAGCCTTTGCCTCGCGATCTTGTCCAACCAATGTTGGCACGATGTAAAGAGCTATGGAACCTTTATGGTCCTACCGAAACGACGGTCTATTCCACGCTGTATCAGATCAAGGACGCAGATAGCCGTATTCTGATTGGCGGTCCTGCCGCGAATACCAGCCTCTATATTGTGGATGAAAATGACCACCTTTGCCCACCTGAAACACCGGGCGAGCTTCTTATCGGTGGTGATGGCGTAACCATCGGCTACCTCAACCGCGAGGAATTGACGGCTGAAAAGTTCATCCAATTCAACGACCAACGCGTCTATCGAACCGGCGATCTGGCTCAGGTCACAAACGAAGGCTTTATCGATTGCCTTGGCCGCATGGACGGACAGGTGAAACTTGATGGACATCGAATCGAGCTGGGTGAAATTGATGCAGCACTAGCGAAGGAAACCGGCGTTCGATTAGCCGCAACCGTCCTGAGGGAAGATCGCCCAGGCGACAAACGACTGGTCGGCTACCTCGTCGCAAAACCGGGCGAGACCATCAGCATCCCAGATGTGCGCACCAACATCTCAAAAGTCTTACCTGACTACATGGTGCCGGCGATCATCACGTGTGTTGACGAGTTCCCCTACACCAACAATGGAAAGTTGGATCGCAAATCATTTCCGGAACCGTCAACGGCGCGACCTGACGTCGCCACTGAATTTGTTGCAGCAAAAACTGAAATGGAAATCCGACTCGCTGCAATCTGGGGCGAAATCCTCCAGATTGATGGCATCGGGATTCGTGACAACTTTTTTGAACTTGGTGGAAACTCAATTCGAGCCGTTCGAGCAGTCGCACAAGTCAAGAAACAGCTTGGACTTGAGTTAAGCAATGCAGAATTCTTTGACAACCCCACTATCGAAACGGTGCTTGGTCTAGCCAAAAAGAAATCTGAGTTGGTCGCGCGCATTTCCAAGTCGCGATCCAAGAAACAAAACTTGAATTCCGAGTTTGCCATTGTTGGAATGTCGGCTCGATTCCCAGGCGCTGATAATCTCAATGAGTTTTGGGACAATCTGGTCAATGAACGAGAGTCGATTCAGTTCTTCACCAAAGATGAATTGGACTCGTTCCTCGATCCACGAGACACGTCTGACTCCAATTATGTTGCAGCTCGAGGTCTAATTCGGGACGCCGAATACTTTGATGCAAGGTTCTTTTCGATCATGCCAAAAGCGGCTGATCTGATTGACCCACAGCAGCGACTCATGATGGAACTGAGTTGGACAGCCCTGGAAGACGCGGGCGTAATGCCCGATGAAGACACCGTTATTGGAATTTGGGCGGGAACCTTCAGTACGACTTATTATGTCAACAATGTTCTCACCAACCCTGATCGCATTCGAGAAGCGGGTGCCTTTCAAGTCAGCGCCTATTCTGAAAAAGATTTTATCGCCACGCGAACTGCCCACGCGTTGAATTTGCGCGGGCCTGCCATCAACGTCAACACCGCCTGTTCGACTTCCTTGGTTACGCTGATCGAAGCCTGCAAATCTCTAGCAGTTGAACATTGTGATGTCGCCTTGGCAGGTGCCGCAAGCGTGCAATTCCCTCAGCGTGCTGGCCACCTTTATCAAACAGGCAGCATTTTTACTCCGGATGGACACTGCCGACCTTTCGATGCAGAAGGGCAGGGGACATTGTTCTCGGACGGCGCAGGAGTCGTGGTTGTCAAACGACTCGAAGACGCGAT
>CAYYHV010000064.1:11640-22752 GCA_964471695.1 uncultured Pirellulaceae bacterium | reverse complement strand
GACGGAGACTGTCACCCTTCCGGGTTCACACCCCTGAACCCGAAGATCGCGAAACGGTCATGTCGCAGCTTGACGAAGCCGCCGTGCTTGAAGAGCCCACGGACTATCAGCTTCCGCCGATTAATATTTTGGCCAAGCCGGCTGATTTTTCGTTCGAAGAACAGGCGAAAGAGGTTCGTCGCAAAGCCAAGGTGCTCGAGAAGACGTTTGACAGTTTTGGGTTTAACGTCAAAGTCGTCGAAATCGAAACGGGCCCGGTTATCGCTCAGTACGAAGTCGAATTGGAATCCGGACTGCGGTTGTCGAAGATCACGGGCTTGGCAGACGATCTCGCGATCGCGCTTCGAGTCCCCAGTGTTCGCATCGTGGCGCCGATCCCCGGGAAGAATACGGTTGGCATCGAAGTCCCGAACGAGCAACGGCAGCTTGTTCAGTTGCGGCAGGTGATGCAAGCCGCTTCGCCCAAAGTCAAAAAGATGAGCATCCCGATCTTCCTGGGGAAAGATGTATCGGGGAATCCGCTGACGGTCGATCTGGCCAAACTGCCTCACTTGCTGATCGCAGGTCGCACGGGTACTGGTAAGAGTGTGTGTTTGAACTCGATCATCGCTTCAATGTTGATGACCCGGCGCCCGGACGAAGTCCGCTTCCTGATGATCGACCCGAAGATGGTCGAACTGAGTGGGTACAAATCACTGCCGCACTTGATGCACCCGGTTGTGACCGATATGCGAAAGGCCGAGGCGATTTTGGCTTGGGCCGTCGAGAAGATGGAAGAACGCTACGCCTTGCTGGCTAAGGCTGGGGTGCGGCACGTCAATTCGTACAACGAACTCAGTCGCGAAGAGTTGATGGATCGGCTGGAGCCGGAGACGGATGAAGAGCGAGCCGCGATTCCGTTGCACATGCCTTTCATTGTTATCGTGGCCGACGAAATCGCCGACATGATGATGACGGCGAAGAAGGAAGTCGAACAACACATTATTCGACTGGCTCAGAAGAGTCGTGCGGTTGGCATTCACCTGATTCTCGCAACGCAGAAACCGACGGTTGATGTTATCACCGGTTTGATCAAGTCGAACTTGCCGGCTCGAATTGCCTTCCAGGTGGCAAGTCGTACGGATAGTCGCGTTGTTCTGGATGAGATGGGAGCCGACAAGTTGCTGGGTGCTGGCGATATGCTCTTCCTCTATCCGGGGACCAGCATGTTGTTGCGTGGACAGGGGACCTTCCTCAGCGACGATGAGATTAACAACGTGGTTGCTCACGCCAGCCAGGGTGAACAGAACTTTGTCAAAGAACTGGTGCACCTCAAGGTCAAAGAGGAAGAGGAAGAGGGGAGTGCATCAGGTGGCGGTGGAAAGATTCCCAAACGTGACGATTTGTATGAAGATGCGATCGAAGTCGTTGTACGGGAAGGCCGCGGAAGTTGCTCGCTGTTGCAACGTGCCCTTGGAATTGGTTACGGTCGAGCTGCACGCATGATCGACTGGATGGCTGAGGATGGTGTCGTCGGCGCCTACTCGGGGTCGAGGGCTCGGGAAGTGCTTATGTCGATGGCTGATTTGGAAGTCATGAGAAACGGTGATCCCAATGCTGAACCTCCATCGAAGATAAAATCGACCGCGCCGCTGGCGAAAACGGAAAAGCCGAAAGTTAACGAAGTCGCCATCATGAAAGGCGGATCGCAAGATACGTCGAGTGAACTGGCGGAGGAGATTGCAGAGACGATCCAGGCTACGACGTCGGTCGTGAAATCCAAGCCGCCGGCGAAGAAGGCGAAGCCCAAAAAGAAGGCTCCGGTTGAAGTCGACGACGAGGAAGATGAACTCGACGAAGCTGCGGTAGTCGAAGACGGGGTCGCCGAGGATTCGGCGGATCAAGAGGCTGACGCGGAAGAGGAAGATGAGTTCGAGTATGTCGAAGTCGATGAGGGAGACGAAGAGTACGAATACGTTTACGAAGATGCGGACCCGGACGAAGAATACGAAGACGGCGAGTACGAGTATGAATACGAAGAAGTCGAGGTCGATGCGGACGAGCTGGAAGAGAGTGCGTAAACCGTTCTTCGTGGTTGTGTTTGCTCTGTTCTGTTCAATGCCCTCCCATGCCGCAGCCAACAATCGCCCATGTGGTCCGGAGAATGGGTTGCGGTTGATCATTCCGCAGCGTTGGGGTGGAGCCGATTTTCGGCCCGTGTGTCGGAATCATGATGCGTGCTATGGCGATGCGGGGCACCTGAAATGCGACTGCGATCAAGTCTTTCTCCAGCAACTTTACTGTGCCTGTGAGAATTCCCGTCGGCCGCGAAGATGCCGTCGGGTCGCCAGAATTATGACTCGAATGGTTCGTCGATTCGGAGACAAGGCGTACACCGCGGCTCAGCAATAGCGTGGCCATGGCGATCGATATGACGTTCGCGAATCGAGCCTCGCCGGCCAACCACAGCGACTTGCGCGATCTGCAATGTTGACATTCGCCTCGCTACCCTTTAACCTCGGGATTCGACTAGTGTTCAAAGGCAAGAGATGTATCTCACCCACTCACAACCGACGATATCCATTACGATCGCCACGATCGTGGACATTATTATTGGTTTTGAAGGGTCTTAGGAGACGGTCGATTCGCTAAAACGATTCACCCTGAGGCCCAAACCGGCGTCAGGGTTTTTTTGTGTACTCAATCCCCCGACGCGGAAACGGGCGTCGAACAAGGATTCAATAATGGCTCACATCCAGATTTACGACACAACGCTTCGCGATGGCAGTCAGGGCGAGGGCGTCAACTTTTCGCTGCATGACAAATTGCAGATTGCTCAACGCCTGGATGAGATGGGATTCGATTTCATCGAAGGGGGGTATCCGCTCAGCAATGAGAAAGACACCGAGTTCTTTCGCAAAGTGGCGGAGATGGAATTCAAGAACGCTGTCGTTTGTGCGTTCGGCATGACGCGACGTCGCGGAGTCGCTGTGGCCGAGGACCCGGGGATGATCGCCCTGTTGGAATCCCAGGCTCCGGTGATCACTCTTGTCGGAAAGACGTCGGCGTTTCATGTGTCCGAAGTCCTTCGAGTCACCGAAGAAGAGAATCTTGCCATGATCTCTGAGAGCGTAGGATTCCTGCGCGATTCGGGGCGCCGAGTCATCTATGATGCTGAGCACTTTTTTGACGGGTGGAAGTTGGACTCGGAATTTGCCGCGAAGACTATTCAAGCTGCGGCAGCCGCGGGCGCCGAGATGATCGTCATGTGTGATACCAACGGTGGCAGCCTGCCGAGCGAAGTCAGTCGTATTACCAAGGAAGCCGCCGGGGCGCTGGGCAAGTTTGATACGGCTTTGGGCATTCATACGCATAACGACTGTGAGCTTGCGGTCGCCAACTCGCTGGCTTCGATTATGGCTGGCGCGACACAAGTCCAAGGTACGATCAACGGGATCGGTGAACGCTGCGGAAACGCCGACTTGATTTCAGTCGTTGCCAACCTAGGCTTGAAGTACGAAGGCTATGAGTTGCTTAATGGAACCGATCTCAGGCACCTGACGGAGTTGTCACGGTTCGTTTATGAGACAGCCAATATGAAGCTCAATGACGGTCAGCCGTTTGTGGGTCGCAGTGCTTTTGCCCATAAAGGCGGTATGCACGTTCATGCCGTGGCTCGAGCCGCCAGTAGTTACGAGCATATTAACCCAGAGCTTGTCGGCAACGAGCGGCGAATTCTGGTGAGTGAGTTGTCAGGCCGATCCAATATCGTTGCCTTGACGACCAAGCACAATTTGCAAAATGACAAAGAGCTGATGAATACGATTTTGTCTGAAGTCGTTTCGCTCGAGAATCTTGGATATCAATTCGAAGCCGCCGGAGCGTCGTTTGATTTGCTCGTGAAACGTTGCGCTGGAACTTACAAGCCCCATTTTGAACTGCTGAAGTACCACGTGGATGTGGAACGCGGTGATGTCCCGACGGCGGACGACAATATTCTCACCGAAGCCACCGTGAAGCTACGGATTGATGACGATGTGCGTCACGAAGTGGCTGAAGGTGACGGACCGGTCAACGCATTGGATGCGGCTTTGCGTAAAGCTCTAAACGACTCGTTTCCAGGACTGTCGGGTATGCGGCTGGTGGACTATCGCGTGCGAGTCGTCAACGAAGAGGCGGGCACGGCGGCTCGAATCCGAGTCATCATTGAGAGTGCCGACGATGAGCATAGCTGGGGGACGGTTGGAGTCAGTGAGAATATCATTGAAGCCAGTTGGAAGGCGCTTGTCGACGCGGTGGAATACAAACTCTGCAAAGACGAACGATCCGTGCCGGTTGAATCGGTATAGTCGCCGGTTGACCCGGCACAGCCTTTGTGGCGAGCCACTGCTGCTGGAATGGGGCCATTTGGAAATCGCGATGTCCCCGATATTCGCGATTAACCTCGGATTTGCGACTGCGTCGAAAGCCTTTTTGAGCGGATTGGGGCAAACGTCTTACCCGTCTGCGTTTCAATTCCGCTCGTTTGAATCACCGACATTCGTTACGATGTTCCTCTGCTGAAACGAACCCATTTCCACCAAAATGGTTCATTCATAATGCGTCGACACGCCGACTACGTGTCGTATACCGTCAAATCACAACGATCTCAAACCCGAGTCACGTATGTCCACCGCTGAAGCCCTTCCGAATCGTTTTGATTTTGGCGAAGCCCAAGCTCGCATTTATGAAATGTGGGAACAAGCCGGCTACTTTCATAGCGAACCCGATCCGGATCGCAAACCGTTTACGATTGTCATCCCGCCGCCGAACGTTACTGGGGCTTTGCATCTTGGGCACGCGTTGAACAACACGTTGCAGGATGCGCTCATTCGGTTCAAACGTATGCAGGGTTACAACACGCTATGGATGCCGGGTACAGATCACGCTGGCATCGCGACTCAGGCGGTTGTCGAGCGGCGATTGCGCGAGGAAGAAAACAAGACGCGGCATGATCTTGGTCGTGAAAAGCTGGTTGGACGCATCTGGGATTGGAAAGAACAATACGAGAAACGCATCCTTGGTCAGCTTAAGCAGATTGGCTCGAGTTGCGATTGGGAGCGAGTCCGTTTTACGCTCGACGAACAATGTGCCCGTTCGGTTCGCCGAACATTCTTTGATCTCTTCCAAAAAGATTTGATCTATCGAGGCAAACGACTGGTCAACTGGGACACATTCCTCCAGACGGCCGTTAGTGACGACGAAGTCTTTCACGAAACCAAGAAGGGCCACTTCTGGCACTTTAAGTATCCCGTCATTAATCCCAAGCCGGGCGAGCCGACGCACGTCACGATCGCAACGACTCGTCCCGAAACGATGTTGGGTGATACGGCAGTTGCTGTTCATCCGGATCCTGCCAAGGCGCTCGATAAAGTCGAAGCGGAGCTCAAAGATAAACTCGCAGCTGCAAGCGATAAGGATAAAGAATCCGTTCAACAGCAAATTGACCGTCTTGCGGAGCGTCGCAAAACGTTGCTGCCGCAACTTGAATTGTTGCGTGATATGGCGGCTGATGGTCGCAAGTTGATGTTACCGCTTGTTGATCGCGAGATTCTGTTGATCGCAGATGAATGGGCCAAGCCGGAACTTGGTAGTGGGTGCGTCAAGATTACGCCGGCTCATGATCCCAATGATTACGAAGTTGGTTTGCGACAGGAATTGACAATGATCAACATCCTGAACCCGGAAGGTACGTTGAATGCACAGGCAGGCAAGTACCAGGGGCTGACGATCAAGAAAGCTCGAGCTGCCGTTGTTGAGGATCTTGAATCACTTGGGCTGATGGTCGAGATCGAAGATCGTGAAATTGAATTGGCCCATTCGGATCGTAGCAAGACACCGATCGAACCGTATCTGGCCGACCAATGGTTCGTTCGCATGGCTGATCTTGCGCAATCCGCGATGGATGCGGTTTCTGATGGGCGAGTCAAGATTTTCCCTGAGCGCTACGCCAAGGGATACCTTGATTGGTTGTCGGAGAAACGTGATTGGCCGGTCAGTCGTCAATTGTGGTGGGGACATCAGATTCCGATCTGGTCACAGACCTGTAGCGATCAGGCGGCTTGCGATGCACTCACCTCGGCCCTTGAAGGTCACGCGGCGGTTGCGTCTGGACAAGTCGCTTTTTCGATTGAAAAACCGGAAACGAATGATACCGATGGGCTGTTTGCTACCGTTCACGTTTGCGTCATCGACGAAGATGCGGATGTCGAATCGGAGATCGAGTCGCTGGGTTACGTTCGCGAAGAAGACGTTCTTGATACGTGGTTCAGTTCGGCTTTGTGGCCTCACTCGACTTTGGGTTGGCCGGAAAAGACGCCGGAGCTTGAGTACTATTATCCAACCAGTACGTTGATTACCAGCCGTGATATTATCACGTTGTGGGTTGCCCGTATGGTTTTGGCTGGGCTCAATAACATGGGTGACATCCCCTTCAGCGAAGTCTTCATTCATCCGAAGATTCTCGATGGATATGGTGAAACCATGTCCAAATCGAAGGGGAATGGAGTCGATCCGCTCGACGTTATCCAAAAATTTGGAGCCGACGCCTTACGTTTCGGTTTGGCCTACCTTACGACGGACACGCAGGATGTTCGGATGCCGGTTCAATTCGAGTGTCCGCATTGCGACACGCTGATGGATCAGACCAAGAAGATTCGCGAACTGCCAGTTGTTGAGTGCAAGAACTGCTCCCAACCATTTTCGACGCAGTGGGCTAAGAAGCCTGAAGATATCGCCCACCCACGCGGCGCAGTTGTCAGTGAGCGGTTTGAGCTGGCACGGAACTTTGCCAACAAGTTGTGGAATGCTTCACGATTCGCATTGATGAATCTGGAAGGGTTCACTCCGGTTGCCGTCGATACGGCGGAACTTACGACGGAAGATCGCTGGATACTCAGTCGCTTGTCGACCGTTACGCAGCACGTTACCGAATGCCTCGATAGCTACAAGTACTCTGAGGCCGCGCGAGCCCTGTACAACTTTGCGTGGGACGAGTTTTGCAGCTTTTACATTGAGATTTCAAAAGATCGGCTGTCCGACGAAGCTTCACGCAATGTTGCGGGTAGCGTCCTGTGCCACACTTTGGATCATCTGCTGCGACTGCTTCATCCGCTGATTCCGTTTATTACGGAAGAAGTCTGGCGGCTGTTTGGGGAGATGATACCTGAACGCGGATTGCCGGCACCGGCGGCCAGATCGAAGCATCTGATTGTTGCTCAGTGGCCGGAAGCGGATACGGCGGCACAAGACGCGACGATTGAAGAACAGTTCGCTAAATTTCAAGCCTCGCTAGGAGCGCTTCGCGAAATCAGGGCTCGTCAGGGCATTGCTCCAAAACAGTCGATCGAGTTTTCCGTCACTTGTGACGCGGAAACCGTTGCCTTGCTCAAGCCGATGGAGGCATACTTCACGTCGATGGCGAATGCGACCAATCAGGGGTGGGGCCCAGACGCTACGGCTCCAGCCACAGCGGCGACGGTGACGGTTGCCGGCATGGACGTCCACGTCGACTTGAAAGACTTTATCGACGTTGATGCGGAGATCGCACGACTGGAGAAACAAGTCGAACGCATGAATGGACAGATCGCCGGCAAAGAGAAGAAACTGTCCAACGCCAATTTTGTCGATCGAGCCCCGGCTGACGTTGTTCAGCGAGAGCGGGAAACGCTTGAAGAGATGAAGTTGCAGCTGCAAAAGACGCAAGCGTCACTCGAGGAGTTCCGCAAAAATGGCTGATTTCACATGATCGGTGTTGAGCTGCCCGATTCTATCCAGCGAGTCGGGCAGGTATAATCGGTAGTTCAAACAGCCCGGGTTGCGGTGACGTGAAGGAGAATCGGAAACATGCAAGTCCAGATGCAGCTCTCGCGGATTATCATCAGCGAGATCAATGAAGAGCAAGTCATTTACCTCCGAGAGGTTGATGGCAATCGACAGTTCCCGATTCTGATTGGCATCTTCGAAGCCACCAGTATTGATCGACGCGTAAAGAATTATAACTCGCCTCGTCCGCTAACCCATGACTTGCTCGTGAGCATGGTTGATATGCTGGGTGCGGAGCTTGACAGCGTTGTGATCACGGACCTGCGTGATCGAACGTATTACGCGAACCTGCGTGTTCGCCACGAAGGTGAAATTGTCGAAATCGACGCGCGGCCATCCGACGCAATCGCTGTGGCAGTGACTTGTGATCCACCGTTGCCGATTTACGTCTCGGAAGACGTGTTGGAAGACGCGGCCAACGACTGAGCGGGGCATTCATCTCCATGGCCCAGGCCAGCTCGAGCCCCAGTGGTCATTGCATGCCCAGCCGGGTGAATTCCGGGCGCCGCATTCAACCTGCGATATATCTCTTGCCTTGCCATGAATCTCGGTTGGTAAATTCAGCGTCGATGGCTTTGAGGATGTTGCCTTTGTTTAGACACCATTCCGGGCCAACAAAATAGTCGGGTGGCGCGTCGCCACTGACTCGCTCAACGATCATTTTGGGCGGTAGAAGTTCAAGAAAGTCGACTAGCGTTTTCACATAGTCTTCGAGAGAAATCATCTCGACTTCACCGGCAGCGACTTGATCAGCCAATGGCGTGTTGTTTACGACATAGAGATTGTGAACTTTGATCGAATGGATGGGTTGCGCCGCCATTTCGCGGGCGGTCGCCATCATGTCCTTGTGGGACTCACCGGGCAGTCCCAAGATCACATGGGAGCAGATTTCAAAGCCTCGGTTTTGACTGCGAGCCACCGCGTCGGGGAACGATGCATACTTGTCGCCTCGATTCATCCACTCTAACGAACGGTCGTGAATTGTTTGGACACCGTACTCAACGGACAGGTAAGTCTTCGACGCAATCTCCTCGAGGAGATCGAGTACGTCGTCGGGGACACAATCTGGACGCGTTCCGATCGCCATTCCCACAACCAGTGGATGTTCCAACGCGGTTTCGTAGACTTCTCGTAATCGGTCGACGGGTGCGTAAGTGTTTGTCGCAGGTTGGAAGTATGCCAGAAACTGCTCACAGTTTTTGTACCGCAGTCGCAACCGCCGAATTCCCTCGTCGATTTGAGCCGAGATTTCACGACGCTTGATTCGACGGCTGGGACTGAAGCTACGATTGTCACAAAAGGTACAACCGCCCGTCGCAACAGAACCGTCCACGTTGGGGCACGTAAAACCGGCATCAATGCTAACTTTTTGAACCCTACCCCCAAATCGGCTGCGAAGGTTGAACCCAAGTGCGTTATATCGCAATCCATGCACGCGCCACGCCGACTCCTGAGAGGCGGGAGAGTCGTCATTCGGTCCGCTTTTCGTTGACTCCATAGGGGGGCCTGTCTACATTAAAGGGATATATTCATTTTCTTTTTTACCTTTGCTCCACCTTAATGTATGGACATCGAGTCGGAGCAACAAGTGAACCGTTGATTCCCATGGGCAGGCAGGTTCACACTATTTTGAGGAATTCATGTACGGAGAACTGACCCCAATTGGCGGAGGCGACCCAGTCCCCCTGCTCAAGAAGGAATTGATGGTTGGCCGACGCGAAAGCTGCGATATCGTATTGCGGTTTGCTAACGTCTCGTCACATCATTGCAAACTGGAATGCCACGGCGGCTACTGGTATGTGCGTGATTTGAACAGCAAGAATGGAGTCCGCGTCAACAACGTCAAGGTTAGCGAAAAGCGACTTGATCCGGGCGACGAGCTTCGAGTCTCGAAACATAAATACCGCGTCCACTATTCGCCGATTGATTTGGGCGCGATTGGGCCGCCACCATCGGATAACATCCCAACCGACGTGATGCAAAAGTCATTGTTGGAACGGGCTGGACTGCAACGATCGCAGATCCCGAAGGAAGATAAACGCGCGACGCCGAGCAGTCGATTTGACTTGTTGAATGAGTCGATCAAGCAGATGGATGATGACGAAGAGATCGACATTTAGTTGATCCAAGGCATCCACAAGTGATTACAAAAGGCCCACTTCACGATGGGCCTTTTTTTGTTTGCAGTTTGCGAACTACTTGAGGCTCGACGCTTCAAATTCACCCTGCTTGAATCGCTTCGACAGAATCCATTGGTCGATGGGCGTTGTTGCTGGGCCGTGGCTGAAGTTCTTTAACGTGTTGAAGTAAACGAAGCGTTTGCCGTTCTCGAGTTCGACGGTGCAAACTTGAAACTCTTCCCATTTTCGAACAATGGTTTCGAGGCGACCGTTGAAGGCTTTATGTTCGATTCGATTACGTGGCATCTTCTTGGAATTGACGATCAACTGCTCGATCTTGCCGACTCCATACTTCTTGTTGGCCAAAGTCGATTTTGCAATTTTGGCCAGTGCTCGATCACCGATGTCTTGAGGAAGCGTCGAGACTTTAGAGGCAGCCGCAACTTTGCTCCGAAAGGTTGCGACATAGGATTCGACTTCTGAGAGCTTGTCAGACCAGGTCGTTGAAAGATCGAGGCTCTCTTCAAGCCGCTTAGCGTTCTTTAAGGTTTCGACTGTGTGCCCCAATCTCCGTTCCCAATTTTTGCGTACGGATTCAGTCGCGAAGGTATAGCGGTTTTTCTCGGGATCAAGTTGCGATACCGATTGGGCGTCGTTGACTCCTTGGCGCACTTTCGAATCCAAGGTCATTTTCAGTTGCGTTTTGATCTGTTCAATTTTTTGTTTGCCGCCTGTTTCCAGCCAACGAGCCAAATCCGATCCAACGCGTTGTGTCTCTGGGGATTGCTTGATAATTGCCAAGTCCTTAACCGATTCGATTTCGAAGCCCTTGATTCCTTTCACAAGGTAGTTGACGTCATCCTGACTGAGAGCACCCGATCGCATGAGCTTGCGTATTTCGGGCAATTCATTCACCGTGCGATATTTCTTCCATAGATTGCTGACAATTTTGGCTGCTTGATCGGTTGTCATTCCGGTGGCTGACATTGTTTTCGCGATAGAATTTAATGGCGCGGTTCTGTTTTTCGAAGACGCTATGGCAGCTTCGGTCTGCGTGCTTGGCGTGTTACTTTTCTTATTGGCGGTTGGGGTCGGCTTTGCAACGGTGGTCTGCGACTTCGTTTTGATAGCCTGCCGCAAGGTCTTGATG
>CAYYHV010000064.1:0-11630 GCA_964471695.1 uncultured Pirellulaceae bacterium | reverse complement strand
GTCTTGATGCGCTGGCTGATATATTTGTAGTCTGCGTCCTGAGTTGATGGGACTCGTGCAAAACGAACTTGAAGCTTGTCGAGGTCATGGATCAATTTCGCCCCACGCCGTTGGTCGCCGATTTTCATTTTTTGGTTCCAATACTCGATGGAATCCAGTCCCATGTTGATGGGATTGAGTCTTGGGTTGCGGATTGGTGTCGTTGGATTCTGAGCCAATGCAATTTGCAGGCTCAGTGTGACGAGGGCGATGGATGTTATCAGGTATCGCATGTTATGGTTCCTGTGTTCGCGTTATTTTCCGGGGGAGAAATGTGCTCACTGGAAGATCGAGTTCGCGACGGTCTTTGGACATTAGTTTCAACGGATTCTCGGAAATGCGGGGCAAAGTCACGAATCTAATCATCTTGAGAAAAATCTAGTTTTGCGTGACCATTGGTCGTGCCAAATTCGATCAACGAATACAGGCTCGTTGTCCCAGTTCGCCGAGCCTTGAACGGATACGATGAAATAGCAAAACGGAAAAACACAGAGTCACGGAGTCCACAGGGAAAAACCAAGCCAGCTACTCTTTGAACCTTGATCGAAGTCGACACTGATACGGAAACCCTTCCCGGATACATGCTATGAGTGACGAGTTGAAACCAACCGAATCGATGAAGTTGCTTGCTCGATTTAGCGAGGGCGACGAGCAGGCTGCGACGGAGCTATTCGATCGTTATGTGAATCGGTTGTTGGCATTAGCACGGAGTCGTCTATCGGGAGCCATGAATCGGCGAGTCGAAGCGGAAGATATCGTTCAATCGGCGTATCGCAGCTTCTTTCGGCATGCGGAAGCCGATCGGTTCCAAATCGACGCTGGCGGGCAACTGTGGGGACTGCTGGCCGCAATCACGATTAACAAGGTTCGAGATAAGGCAAAGTTTCATACGGCGCAACGCCGAACGATCCAGGCTGAACAAAGCATGAATGCCAGCCAGAGTTGTTATGGATTGGTGCCCAGTAATTTTGCCGACGATCCAACGATCGACGAAGCTGTCGAGTTGGAGGAGCAACTCAAATTAGTGTTGGAGCAGTTGAGCGATCTGCAGCGAGAGATTCTGGAACTCTACCTGCAGAATGTGGATTCGGAAGAGATTGCCAAACGAGTCCGACGTTCGCCACGGACAGTTCGGCGTGCCCTTGGCGAAGTCCGCGAGTTGCTGGAGCGAAGGTTAACGGGTAACGAACATTCGTAGTCGAAACGTTGGGAGCAAAACGCTTGGCTACGGCTTGGCAGGGTCCACGATGATTCTCATCGGACGAATGGTAGACGGCAGATCATCTCTGGCGACGCCAAATTTGCGATTGAAATAGTCGGATCGAATCGTCCGCTCATTCACTCGGAGTGAGCCACCGAGTACAGCGAATTTTGTCTGGTCGGTGATTTGAAAGCCATCTACGATTGCCCCTTTGCGCGGCGTCAACCCACCGGACCATTCGGAAGCGTTGCCCAACGCGTCGAATATCCCGAACCGGTTTGGCTTGGTGACGGCAACGGGTTGAGCAAGCGCTTTGGCGGACTTCTGAGTCCACATGTAGTAAGGCATCAGTTCCAATCCTCGCCCAAACGGACGCGCGGTCGAAGTGCCTCCACGGGCGGCGCACTGCCAACATTCTCGGATCGGTAACTGGTATCCCGTCAGGTGGATTCGGCCGGCGACAATTTTCATCCCTGCGTCATATTTGCCGTCGGCGTTCGGTGTGTAGCACCATTGATCTTCCGGGATACCTTCTCGTTGGCTCAGCCAATTGCAAAAGTGGGCCGCTTCATACCACGTCACGTTCATGACAGGGCAGTCTTCATAGCGAACGTAGCGACTGATGATATTCTCGCCGCGTTCTGTTTCTCGCGGATGATCTTCGAGGAATCGCTCAAACTGCGAGCCGCATGTTTCACGGTCGGCAATGGCAAACGCAAATTTAATGTCTGCTCTTCTGAATTCATTTTTGACAAAGAACTTTGCTGCTTCATTCGGATTGGTGCCTACCCAGTACGATTGAGGACGAACAATGACCATGCGGTATCCAAGGTTGGTATAGTACCAATCCCTCGCAGGACTGGCTGCATGGGGAAGCTGGTCAGCTACCTGCTTTATCGCCGAATGAAGGTTCCAGCGACGCAGCAACCATTCGGCGGCTCCTTGAACGCCGGCATCGGGTTCGTGAACAAAGATGTGCAGAATCAGCCTCTTGGCTCGTTCGTAATCGGACTCGGAATAATCGCCGAGTGGGACTTCGCCAAGCGTCAAGATGATACCTTGTCGAACGCCGTTGTCATCTTCTTCTGCAAGTCGGTCGAGAAGGGCAGATTTGTTCGTTACCACTTCTGCAAAACGGTGAATCACAAAACTACGCTGGGTTTCGTCCTCGCTCGCTTGAAGAGACGCGAAGAAGGTTTCCACCGAATCAACGTTTGCCAATAGCGCAATCGCATTGGCTCGCAAGCCATACAGTCGATCGAGTTCTTTGTCCTCCAACGCGTTGTCGATTTCATTGTGTTCTTCGAGCGACGATTTCAGTCGTTGAATGACTTCTTCATTCCGTTGAAGTGAAAACGATTTGGCCACCGCTTGGAGCTGATGATGGCTGGCCGTTGTTGCCAGATCATACTGCAGTTCTGCATTGCCAATTGAGAACGGCGCAAGGATTCGAGCTGTATTGAGTCGCTCGATACGATTGCCTTCGCGAAACAAAATGGCGAGCCGATCTTGAATATGCAGAGTCACATGATGTAGCGGCTCGATCCACTCGCCGATCGTTTGGGGTTCGAGGCCAGCCACCAATTGAGCCACACTGTCGGCGACTAGCTCCCATTTCTCACTTTGGGGCTCCAGTCGAGCGAGCGCTGTTGCGGCTCGCAGTCTCGCCTCGGAATCGGTGCGATTGCCGGCGGTGAGTTTGCCCCAAAGTGGCTCGGTGTTCACACCAGCCATGCCAAGTTGTGACACAATGAGTTCATGCTCTGATCGAGGAGCCGACAGAATACGCTCGATCAACGACTGGTTGCGCTCAGGCGCCTGATATCTCAAAGCCAAGTTTAGGTATGAGGCAACCCGTTGTTGTTCTGCGAAATTGAGTTTGGGAAGCTCATCGGCTTCAAAGTCGGTCAGCTTGGGACTAACCCATTTTTGATACGGTTGAATTTCTGCCAGAATCGACGGGACTTCGGTGACATGTGCGGAAACCAGTCGCTTTACGAGCGAATGTGCTCTGGATGTCGCCCAAGCCAGATAACCGAGGGAGAAGATCGCGCAAGTCGTGGCAGCCATGATTGCGGCTCTGACTGAATACCACCTAGTGGCCTGCTTCATCATGGCTCGTTGATCAGCTGTCCACCTCGACGAGTCACAGAGCAAGCGGATACGCAGGAATTCCCAGAATGTCGGAAGACGTCGATTTTCTGGTTTCTGATTCCAATCGTACGATCGTTCGGCGAGCTTCAAGGTGGCTCGTCCAGCTCGTGTTTCGCGCTCTTCGCGTGTCAGCCATTCACGGACGGACGGTACAAGGAAGTCATGTGTGAGCGCAAACTTGCGATCCGTTGTTGCACCCTCAACCGATGAGTCACCACCAAACTCGCACGGCGTAATGAGCCGTAAATCGTTGTCGAGAATTCGTAAGGTTTCTTCGAACTCGTTTCGTCGGCTTTCCAAACCGCAAGCATCGAGAAGTTCAACATGGCTTTTGGCCGCGCCTTTGATGTTGGTACCCGCATCCGGCATCAACGCTTGCAGCACGCGGCGGATATTGGTCGCATGAAAGCGATACTGAGGCGGAGCAGAAGTGCCAAACGAGTCATCGAGAAAAGCAACGCCGACTCCTTCCGAGCCACCCAGATCGGCGAATGTCTGTTCCGTCCAGCTGCGCGATTTTGCCATTTCGGCGAAGACTGCCAAGCGAACTGGTGAGACTTTGCCTTCGACGGCAAGACTGTCGATCGACTTGTTGATGAACGCTTGCTGTTCTTCTGTGGGCGGCTGCTCACAGCATTCGTAAGCAAGTCCAAAACTAGTCAAGATACGCCGCCCGTGACGAACGTCAAACAGATCGACGCCTTCACTATTCTGGCGTTCTACCAAAGGGACATCGAGTTCCCGCATAAACCGTGTTGTGGCCATCCAGAAATCGTCGCGCACCATCAAGACGGTTTGGAGTGACCAGCCGTCACATTGCCTCAAAGCACTTGCCAGTTCCGGCGCATCGTGCCGCCAATGGTGCAACCATTGCTCGAATTGATCGACAATGATGAGAACCTTGCCGTGGTGACGCAACTCGGGCTCGGTTCGCAGTCGGCGGAAGATCGTCGTAAGATCATCGCCCTGGAGAGCTGGGAAACGGTTGATCAATTTCTCGCGCAGAATCCGCTCGGTATCGGAGGATTGTGCCTCGAGGTAGATCGCTTTGATATCAGGGCCAAGTCGCGGTAGCACTCCAGCGCGAATCATCGAAGATTTGCCGCATCCCGACGGGCCGTAAACTAAACCTACTGGGAAGCATTGCTCGGGGTCTTGCGAATCGAGAGAACTGATCCAGAACTGAATCGTATCGGGAATGCCCAACCGGTTTCGAGGGCCGGGGAACAATTCGAGGAAGAATTCCGCGTCTTCGGCATCGTAACTTCGCAGTCCACGGGGAACGACCGTTAGTTTGGCTGAACCATTATTGGCTCCGGTGAGTTTCCCCGAATCGTTTCCGCCGTAATTGGCGCTGACGGCCGCAGTTGAGTCGACGAGATGATTTTGTGTTCTGACTTTGCTGCACCAGCTATCGAGGTCTTCGGCAAAATCGAGGGCGGTCGTATAGCGTTGCGACGAGTGGTTCGCCAGGGATCGTAAGCAAATGCGTTCCAACTCACGGTCGATGGTGTCGACGAGTTGACGAGGCGGACGAACTTCGTCATGCCGGATTTCGTTGAGGATTTCAGAAGTCGTTTTGCCACGCCATGGACGTCTTCCCGTCAACAATTCGTACATGATGACGCCCAGCCCGAAGATGTCGCTGCGCCCGTCGACTCGGTGACTTTCCCCGCGAGCCTGTTCGGGGCTCATGTAAGCCGGGGTGCCAATCCACTGGGATTTTACGCTATGGTCGACGTCTTGTTTTGAAAGGCCGAAATCGACAAGAAAGGGTGTGCCGTCATTGGCAAGGAGAATGTTGGCGGGTTTCACATCGCGATGCACAATGCCTTGCAGGTGCGCGTAGTGAAGGGCACGGGCGATTTTGGCGATGAGCTCGGCAACGAGTTGCGGTTCCAGCGGATCATCAAGCTCCCCGAGGTTGGCACCATCAATGAAACGAGAGACGACATAGACCTGGTCGGTCCCGAACTGGCCGATATCGTAGACGGGCACAATGTTGGGATGATTTAATGCCGCGACGATTTTGGCTTCGCGCAGAAAGCTGGCTGCATCATCGAAGCGTCGCAAATAGGACTCGGCAGGAACCTTGATTGCGACTTCGCGATCCAACTCTGAATCCGTCGCCAAATAGACGGTTCCGAATGTGCCTTTGCCTAATTCGCGATCGATCTGATATCGTCCAACGGATGAAGGCATCGCTTCCGATTTTTCGCCAGTCGATGGATTCGCATTCAAAGTTGGCTGCGCACCCGCTGGCGTGGTACCGAGCGGTGCGGCTTCCAATTCAGCCAGCAGACGATTTCGATCTTTAGGAAAGCGATCGGCGAAACGGACGGGAGAAGTCTCACCGAATTGATGGGCTTCGACGTATCCGTACTCCTCCAACAGTATTTCGAGCCGTACGTCTTCGTTTGAGTCGACTTCCGGAAAGGCGGCGAAATATTCCTCAGGTGGAATGGCCTCGCCACGTTGCCAACGATGATACTGATCTATAAGGATAGCTTGACACAACTCGGAAGCGGAGACGTTTCCATGCTCGGAAAGAAATCGCTTGAGATTGGGCGCATCGCTTTCCGTCTGCCAGAGCCGATCGAATTCGTCTGAGATACCCATGCCTTGCCTTGATGCCGCAATCTCCCACTATTCTTGTTGGAAATCGGCAAGTTGGCAAAGGGGTTTGCACCCAATCGAAGTGCCAGATTCTCGCCGCCGGGTAGTATGTGGCAGCAGCTTGGCCACGGGAATGGCGTTTTTCTAGTTGGGTAGCGCCGACGAGTCGATGATGGGCGCGAAGGCGTCTTGGTCTTGAGGCTCGCGAGTCGTCAAGGATTCGAGGATCACTTGGACCTCTGTATTGATTTCGTCCTCGATGCACGAAGTTGCCGATTCAATCTGACCAACTTGCTTCTCGATAATATAGATCGGCCGGCCTTTCACCTGATTGTGAATTCTGGCCACGTACTCCCCAAGGATGCCAAGGCAAATGAGCTGGACGCCCCCGAGGAAGAACATGCCACAAGCCATCGTGGCAAAACCAGGTGTCGACTCGCCGCCGCCAAGAATACGCCAGCCAAAGATGTAGGTGCCCCACAGCATGGCAAAGGCAGCCACGGCGGCTCCGACGAAAGTTGACAGTCGCAAGGGAAACTCGCTGAACGTCAGTAGCCCATCGAAAGCCAACAAGAAGAGCTTGGAGATCGTGTATTTGGAATCACCAGCCGCTCTGGCGTTGCGGTCGTAGGCGATCGACGTCTGGCGAAAGCCGACCCAACTCCGCATGCCGCGAATAAAGCGATGACGTTCAGGCATCGCGGAGATATGATCCACGACCTTGCGGCTCATCAGGCAAAAATCACCGGAGTCCAGTGGAATGTCGACGGCAGCCGTGTGGTGAAGCATTCGGTAAAACGCCCAGTAGCAGAATCGCTTGGCAATACTCTCTTTGCGACTCTTGCGGATTGCGTAGACGACGTCATAACCCTCTGCGAGCTTTCGATGGAAGCTCAACAAAAGTTCTGGCGGATCCTGTAGGTCTCCGTCGATGACACCCACCGAGTTGCCTCGTGCATGATCCAGTCCTGCGCTGACGGCTTTTTGGTGACCAAAATTTCTGGATAGTAGCAAGCCTCGAAAACGCGCGTCCGATTCGCAAATGGATTCGATCCGCTCCCTGGTGCCATCCGTACTTCCATCATCGACCAGAATCACTTCGCAAGCGAAACCTGCGCGGTCCATCGTTGATCGCAATCGGTCGATGAGTCGCTCAAAGACCTCGATCTCGTTGTACACAGGTACCACGAGACTAAGTTCAATCGGACCGTCGATCTGAACGGGCAGTTGCGTAGGCATTGGTGTGGCAGACAATGGAGTTGGTACTTCTTCTTGAGCTTCTTGATGTAAAAAGTTGGCTACTTGCGTCGAGCGATCGCGGCAAGTGATGTGCCGAGGTTGGGGAGCTTAAGGCCCCTGGACTCGATCCGCATCAATCCGCGAAGAATGGACTCCGCAAATCGGCTGGGTGGTGCGAATCCTCGTGTGAGGACTTCATCGTCTTGAGCAAAACGGACGAGCAGTTTTCGAATGGCAGCAATCGGTACAACGGTGCTTCCCCAGTAGTTGCTGCGCTCGAGATCAAACCCGGCAGCATTCAATTCAATCTTCAACTGTTCAGTCGTGTACCTGCGGACGTGCCCCTGAATCCTGTCATAGCGGCTGTACAGCCACGGAGTCGCCGGGACGTTGATGACCAGCATGCCGCCGGGTTGGAGATGGTTGGCGATCGCCTCGAGGAATGCAACGGGCGCATCAATGTGTTCGAGCGTATCGAGCAACAGCACAGAATCGAAATGTTCATTCCACTCAGCTCGTTGATCGAGCACATTGTAGAGATAGCGTTGGCCACGTGAGCTGGAACCGCGTTCCATGGCAAGATAGTTCAAATCACAGCCGATGATCGTCCGGTCAAAGGCTTTTTCGAACTGGTTTTGAACGACGCCGTTGCCACAACCGACTTCGAGGATGTGCTGTCCAAGTTCCCGATCCTTGAGCAATTGCCGGAGAACGCTGAATCGCCATTGAATCCAGAAGTGATCTGCCGTCGCGTGCTGGTAGTAGGCATCATGCATGTTGAAGTCGATGCGCTGGGAAAGCTCAATGACTTTTGGGGGAGTGGGGCCCACGACGACAGCTGTCGTCGCGTGCGTTGATGTGCCCGGAATGGCGCTGGTGTGCATGGATAATCCCTACGTTTCTTAATACCGCGACTTTCGCTGTAGCAAGTCGGTCGATGTTTCACAGCCTGATGCGAAAACTCAACGTATCCTTGTTCATCTCATTTATCGTGATTTCACCCCACGCCGGGCCAACTATGTTGCAGCGATTACCGTTTACTCGATTCCGAATTGACCTGTCCGATGTGTTGTTCGTATTTTTCACGCTGGCAATCATGCAACATGCTGCCAAAGGTATGATGGATGACCCTGGATTGGGGTGGCACCTGCGTATCCCGGACTTGATGTTGGAGCAAGGCGGCTTTGTTTATGCGGAATACTTCAGTTTTCCCAGTGAGGGGAATCCGTGGATCACTCGTGCATGGTTGAGTGACATATGCATGCGCATCGCGTATGGTTGGGGTGGTCTGAATGCAGTCGCCCTGATGACTAGCATGGTGGTCGCGCTGACGCTTCGGTGTATCTACCGTCGATTGATCGGTGACGGGTTTCACGCGGTCGTGGCGGTTGGCGCAACCATCGTCGCCGTGATGGGCCTGGTGCCCTCGTTCGTCGCACGCCCCAATATTGTTTCGTTTCTAGGCGTGTGGTTAGTCGCTGATTTGTGTCAGCGATTTCATGCCGGAAAGATATCCCATCAGCGTCTGTTCTGGTTGGTGCCCATCATGTTACTCTGGACGAACATGCATGGTGGATTCATGGCGGGATTGGTGCTAATCGCCATCGCGTGGTTTGTCGAATCCGGATTAAGTGTTCTCTCGTGGAAAGAGAAGGTGCGCATCGCGGCTCGCCAACGAGTCTACTGGTTGACGATTGTGGGTTTCGTCGCTGGAGTGGCAACCCTGCTGAATCCCAATGGTATTGGGCTTCATCTATATAATCTACAGGCAGTGACCGACCCGTTTATTCAAAACAATACAACGATTGAATGGCGTCCGCCCGATTTTCGTCAGGCTGGATGGTTCAATATTGAGCGACTGATACTGTTGTTGCCATTGCTTGCGGCGACATGTCGTAAACGTGTCAACCTGATGGGATTGGTCATGACGGTTGCGTGGCTGCACCTTGCGCTTACCAGTCGTCGCTATACAACATTGTGGGTGGTGATTGCCATTCCCACGCTTTGCGAACTTGTCGCCTACAACCCGTGGTTGCGACGCGCCATTCGCTGGTTGCAGAAATCCGTTTCGCCCGAACTTGGCCGGATGCTTGCGAGAACTCGTGATCGAGCGGCTGTGCCGACGGGAAATGCGTGTTGGTGGATCGCTGCGGCGATGTTCATCCTGATCGCCTGGCTGCCCAACCTGACAAGGCATAATCCAGCCCAGATGCCGGCTCAGTCGTTGGATCGTTTTCTGGAACTTCACCGAGGGGAACGGACTTTTCACTGGGCGAACTGGGGCGGGTACCTGACTTGGAAGGGGTGGGAAAACTCCCCACGTTTCAAGACTTGGATTGATGACCGCATTGAAGTCCACGGGAAACAGCGAACACTGGACTATTTTACAATCATTGGCGCCGAAGATGGCTGGGAATCCCTCTTGGAAGAGCAGCAAATTGAGATGGTATGTGTACCGAGCTCAACGCGTTTAGTGAGCGTCCTGCGGTCGCATTCCCAATGGAGTCCTTGTTTTCTGGATGATCGAGTCGGGGTATTTCGCAAGAAATCCAGCGCACAGGGGGATGGTATCGCGGTACGATGATGGCACAATTTCAGATTGGGCTGATCGTTGAATGTTCCGTTCGGGGTGATGACTCGTTAAATGGGAGCTTAGTCGTCCGCGTTCGGTAATCTATGGGGTACAAAATGCGACAATTTCTTGCGGGCATGATTTCACGAAGGTGGATGACTCTGCTTTGTATCACCACTGCGATGGGAAGTGTTGCCTTGGCCCAGGAGTTTCCTCTGGCTACGCGAGACACATGGGAAGCAGAAGGGTGGTCGTATGGAATCGAGTGGCGACCCGTCAATGAGCGCAGTGTTGCCGAAGATTTTGCCGAAGAATTTGTGGCTGCTCTGGTCAACAAAGATAAGGAAGAGTTCTGGAGCCTTATCGATTCGAGCTTGATGGAAGAGCGTTCGTTGAAGCTGTGCGAAACCTCAAATGCAAGACTGAACATCAGGAATTCGGTACGCCAAAGCGTGCTGGGATTTTCGATTCAGATTGCCAAGCAAGGGGATGATTACACATTCGTTCGGTTATTACGGACCAAGCTTGGCGTCGGCCCCATTTTTCGATTGAAGTTGAGCAACGGCGGCGTTACGTACCATCATTGGTATCTCCTGCAGAACAATGAAGGCAGAATCAAAGGCGTTGATGTTTATATTTTCAATGCTGGCGAATCGTTGGCCGAAAGCATGCGCCGTGGGGCTCTCTTGGTAAGTGAATCCAAGAGTAAGCCGTTTGTAAATCTGCTTAGCAAGCGAGACAAAGACTTGCTGACGCATCGCGACGCACTCGCCCGCGTCATCGCCGCACACAAACTGCAAGACGAAGTTCAGATCATGCAGGCTTACAATGCTTTGCCTGACGAATTGAAGTCGATCAAATTTTGCATGTTGCACAAGTTGTCGGCTTCAGCCAAGTACAGCAGCGAACGTTTTGCAGAAACTCTGGCGGAGTTTAACAAAGTCTACGCGGGGGATGTGGCCGGCGACTTGATCGCGATGGACTATTACGAGGGTAAAGGTCAAGTTGATAATCTGATCAAGACCGTCTCACGAATCCAGCGAGTCATCCATCCGGATGCTCATTTGTTCATGGTCAAGGCGAAAGCATGTCTGGATCGCGGAGACCCAGCTTTGTGTCGAAAGCTGCTCAACGTTGCGCACAAGATTGAGCCTGATTTTCAAGACCTCTACTGGATGCGCGCTGCTTGTGAATCAGCCGCTGGGAACTACGACACGACGCTGCGTATCTTCAAGTATCTCGTGAAAAAGTACGAAGTTCTGGATTTCGAGTACTTGGGAGAATCGCCCCACTTTAAAGGGTTCGTCGGGACTTCGCAGCATGACGTTTTTCAGTCTTATCTCAAGTCGGTGAAAGAATTGAAAACGGACTACCTGACGAGTGACCTCGAATGACTTGGGTGTGTTCGTAATTTCGAGTGCTTCTACATGCCGCGTGCGTTCATAGCCGCGGTGGCTCCGATGGTTATGGCAAAGATTATGATAAGGATGCATAAGAAGGATAAGAATCCTAACACTGTCGAGACCAAAGTGATCAGGCGGGCGCTCCATGTCTTTTGGAAAAAACCAGAATGAACGTGTAAGGGATAGAGTAGGCACACACTCAAAGCAACGAAGGGCTGGGCGCTGGGAGCGTACCGAAGCAGAACGAGATTGACGGTTGCCGTGAGGATGAGCATGTGTCCGACGGTGTAAAGCGAGAAGACGGTTGTTTCGCCCAGTCGAAATTTTTCGCCAGCCAATCGGTGTCCTAGCATCAGCAACAGCGCTATCGGAAAACAAAAGCTGAACAATGCAGCGTAGGTATATG
>CAYYHV010000063.1:20437-22890 GCA_964471695.1 uncultured Pirellulaceae bacterium | reverse complement strand
AACAGATGATGACCACGTTGTCGTCGAGGTCACGCATGACCTCCATCTCATACTCTTTCCAACCTATGATCGACTCTTCAATCAAAACTTCGTTAATCGGCGACTGGTCGATCCCGTTTCGGACAAGCGAGTCAAACTCTTCTTTGTTGTAAGCGATAGCCGAGCCGCTACCGCCCATGGTGAAGCCAGGGCGTACTACGCAGGGCAAACCGACTTCTGCCATCGCGGCTCGTGCGTCTTCGATCGTATGCACAATGCGTCCATTGCACACATCGAGACCAATCTTTTCCATCGCAGCCTTGAACTGGTCACGCTCCTCGGCTTTAGCAATGACATCGGCCTTCGCGCCAATCAGCTCGGTGCCGAACTTCTCCAGCACCCCGTGCTTGTCGAGGTCCATGGCGATATTGAGCGCTGTTTGTCCACCCAGCGTGGGCAGCACAGCATCGGGACGCTCAGCCTCGATGACTTTGGCTACCAACTCCCAAGTCAGCGGCTCGATATAAGTTCGATCCGCCATATTCGGATCGGTCATGATGGTGGCCGGATTCGAGTTTACAAGGACAACCTCGTAACCTTCTTCCCGGAGGGCCTTACAGGCTTGCGTACCGGAATAGTCGAATTCACAGGCCTGACCAATGACAATTGGGCCGGAACCAATAAGTAGAATCTTCTGGATATCGTCGCGACGGGGCACAGTGGGCCTCTGGGCTGGATGCAAAATTTCCCCAGTTTAGTGCGACGACCAAAAACCGGGCAAGTGGTCATGTCCAAATGTTGCCACTAGCGCACAAAAAAAATGCCGCTACGATGTAGCGGCATTTGTCTGGTAGTAGGTAGTTCGAAGCGGTTTAGTCTTCGAGCTGCAACAGAGCTGAACGTCGACGCACGCCGAAGCAAATCAAACCGACCATGCTGAGAGCCAAGAACGACGATGGTTCTGGAATAGCAGCGGCAGCCGTTGAAATATCGAAGCCGACTGATCCAACCAAGAACGATCCAATTTGTTGAGTCACGGATAGCTCACCCGGGACAGGTGCGCCCAGCACGTAAAAGTTGGCTGGCGGACCGACAAGAGAAGCATCAACCGTCACGGGAACGCCGCCGGCGCTGATGATTGCTTGATCGGGGGCACCGGGACCAGCACCGTCAGGATCACTAAACGCAGCCAATCGGACGAACGAGAAACCGTCAAAAGTGGCAGTATCCAAAGGATTCACTGGAGCAACGTTCACATTGAAACGCAACTGCTCGTCCACATTTGGGTTTGTGTTCTCATTCATCAATACCGAACCACCACCGTCGACACCCAAACCTGAGGTCAGAGCGCTCGTGCCACCACCTGTGGAAGCGATCGAAAACGTGATATTCACGTCGACGCCAGTCATTGGGTCGGTTTGAGTCGTCATTATGTTCTGAAACGAAACGCCATTCGTAACAGTAGGGGTTAAAACCGTGTACCCAGATCCAAAGTTGTTCGCGGCACTTGGGCTCAGATCAAATTCCAAAGCCAAGTTGCCGAATGATGAGGTCGCCATCGTGAGGACGGCCATCAACGTAAGAGTCTTAATTTTCATAGTTGTCTACCTACCAAGTATCTATGTAGTCGTTAAATCAACTACCCCAGACTCAACAGGATAACCTAAATCACCACAGACACAAGGCAATATGCCAAAAAAACCGGACAATAGGCACGGTTAACAGGATCAGCATAACTTCTTCACGGGTCACTAAAAAAAGTCGAAATAGCCAATAAATTCAGAGTCTGTAAGTTGTTTTAAATTATGCACTTACGTCCAATGACTCGGGCAGAAAGAGACGCAAGGCGCAAAAGAGAGCAGATCTCAAATCGACGTGCGGATGTTCTTCACTGGGCTGTGACGTCGAATCAATCCAAATAGCTAATACACTGGCTAGCTGTTGCTTGGCAAATCTACCTCTGATCTACGAATCTCGTGCTCACCCCCCTGGCGACGCAAATACCCCAATCGCACATAGCTCTCGCATATCCCCCATTTAGATATAGCTGTGAACGAGGGCTAGTGTTGGGGAAAATTAAAGCGCCGACAACGGTGGCGAGAGGATGACCAAGTCTCGATCAAGGAAGTGGGCGGCAAGGGTTCCTTCATAGCGCAGGAAATGTCCGCCCGTTCGATTCCAATCCCGAATGCGAACGAGACTGGTGACGGGCCTCCCAGGTTGAGCGTCGATGCGTGTGTAGGTCGATCGAACGCTTAAGGACAGGCTTCAACGTAGCCGAGTCAGCACCCGTTGCGCCGTCGCCAGAAACGACTCGATGTCATTCTCCGAGTGTGCGAGTGACAAGTATAGTTTGGTTGACATGGGATTCAGAAAAATACCCTCTTCGAACAACCCCAAAGTGAACGCTCTAGCTTTGGAACGATCCGCATTGTGAGCACTCCGATAGTCCACGACTGGTTGGTCGGTGAACG
>CAYYHV010000063.1:2457-20427 GCA_964471695.1 uncultured Pirellulaceae bacterium | reverse complement strand
CACAAGGGACCATCGCCAAGTACCTGAGCGACGATCCCCAGTTGCTTAAGAATCGCACGCATTCCCGCACGAGTCGCTTGGCCTTTCTCATGCAGTTGCTCGTACGAGCCCGGTTTTCGCAACTCTTTCAACGTGGCTAGCGCCGCAGTCGTGCTTACCGGATTTCCGCCCACGGACGTGGCAAACCAGACATATTGCTCCTCACCGTGCCGCGCTTCGTCGACCCAGTCCATAACTTGCGGCGGACCCACGATGGCTCCGATGGGGTAACCACCACCCAACCCTTTTCCGTACGCCGCCAAGTCGGGCGTGACTCCGTAGTATTCCTGGGCACCACCATACGCGAGTCGAAATCCAGTCACGACTTCGTCAAACATCAACAAGACGTCGTACTTGTCGGCCAACTCACGCAGTCCATTTAGAAAGCCGTCTTTGGGCGTTGTACAACGATGAAGCGGCTCGACAATAATCGCGGCCGTATCACTCGAATGTCGTTTGAGAATCTCCTCGGTCGTTTCCAAATCGTTATAAGGCGCAACAAGCGTATTCTCGACGACAGACGCGTCGATACCAGCAGAACCCGACTCGGCTTGTGGAAATGCCAGCAGCTTATTCGGGAAGAGGCTCATCACGCCAATCTCATTTGCGCCATGATAGGCTCCCTCAAACTTGATGATCTTCTTACGTTGCTTGAACGCGCGCGCCAATCGAGCCAGGTACATCGTGGCTTCAGTGCCAGACGCGCAGAATCGAACTTTCTCGGCGCAAGGAATTACTCGCACCAACTCTTCTGCCATTTCAACAGCCGGTTGGTTTACATAAGCAAAGTTCGATGCCTCCGCGGCTCGTCGTTGGACCGCATCCACTACGGACGGGTGCGCATGCCCGAGGATCAACGACCCCCAACCCATTGTCATATCGAGAAATTCTCGACCCTCCGCATCAACAACGCGACTGCCCCGCCCCGACACGAGCACCGTCGAGAGTCCCTCGGGAAGATTATATTCGCCGAGCGAAGCACCTGGGAAAACCGTCCTGGCACGATCTGCAAGATTGGCTCGATCTGCGGCAGTCGACATAGGAAGAACCTTTTCTGATAGTTCGCGAGGGTTACCAATCGATCAGCGGCGGCAAAGATCGTTCTTGCGTGGAGATTTGAAAGGTTAGTGCTGCATATCCTCGTTTTGTTATCCAAACAAATGCATGCGTTACGAAACTGACCGAAGACTGGTTGGCTAGTTTCTAGCGATTCAAATCAAAAACTCAGGCGAATGATGCGACAAGCTGTGTCAATTCTCGATCATTGATCCGTCGAGGATTGTTTGCCAAACGGTCCTGATTGACTGCGTTGACAATCTCCTGAAGGTCCATCGTGGCTGTGATATCAAATTCGCTCAATCGCGTTCGGCAGCCGATTCGTTTTAACAATTGCTCCCAGCGCTCGGCGAGAATCTCCATTGCGTCAGCACCCGAGGGGACGCCAAAACTGTTGGCAATCTTTGTCATCATCCGGCTAACGTGACTCACTCCACGTGGATCACTCACATTGTAACTGGCGACTTCGCCGTTAAACCGGATGCAAGGACCGATCGAAAGCGCTACCGCTTCGCCATGCGGAATTCCATGCTCGATCGTAAGGTGATACGACAACGCATGAGCCGCTGTCGTTCGCGAAATATTGATTGCCTGCCCAGCCAGATGTGCAGCCTCCATCATGCCTTGACGGTGAACCAAAGAAGGATCATTCACGGCTCGTTCCAGATGATCTAATCCGATGCGTAGCGATCGCCCAGCCAACTCGAGTGATTGCTCCGTCGACCGAACGCTCCACATCGATTCGATCGACTGAGACAGTGCATCCAAACCCGTCGCAGCCGTGATTGACGGTGGCAGCGATTCAGTCAGTTTGGGATCGAGGATCGTTCTGTCAGGCAGGAGCGACGGATGCGAAACTGAGAACTTGACCTGATTAACATAGAGTACGGCGAACTGCGTGGCTTCGCTTCCGGTTCCGGCTGTCGTCGGAACAACGGCCAAGGGGATTTTGCGAGCGTTCAATTTGCTCGCTGGACTCGCAACCAGAAGTTTTCCGATTTCACGTTGTTCATCTTGTGCAACAGCCAGACAAATCAGCTTCGCCAAATCAATGGCAGTACCGCCGCCAATGGCAACAACACAATCTCCACCTGAACCTTGTAGGGCTGCGTATCCTCGGACTAAATCGCGACTGTTCGGATTCGGCTCAAAATCGCTGAAGACTTCGAAATCATACCTTTCCAAAATTGGCGCAATGCGTCGTGTCGCGCCGGACTTCTTCGACGCATTCTCGTCGGCAATTAGAAATGGTCGCGACGATCCGATGGATTCCAACCATGGCTCCAGGTCTTCGATAATCGAGAAATCCATCGCAGTATGCTACTTCCCATGGGCTTGGTACGGCAGCGCTCGAGCCCTCGAATCGCCGTGTAACCAGATCACTCCAACAAACAAGCCGGTCGAGAAATGTCCGGGCCGAGGCGACTTGCGTACATCTAGAATAGCGAACTCTCGGCGCTCTGTAATGCCGCTAATTGTCCAAGTCACCCAAAGATCGACTGGGTTCTCGACGTCTGCGGAATCCACATCGTTTCATCAAAGTGCGGATCAGTTGCCCATACGGCGAATAGACGATGGGCTAGTCCATTTTTTCGAGTTGCTTTTTGGCTTCTTGGGCAGCCTCGGTTTCAGGAAACTTTTCCAACACGGCCTGCAACCGCTTGCGCGCCTGTTTTAACTTACGATGATCGCGCGATCTAATCAGTTCATTCGTTCCAAGAAGCATTTTTCGTGCGCGAACTTGATCCTTGACCACATCGGTATCAGCCAATTTGTCTCGCGCCTGGGTCAGCTTTGTTGGGACACCATAACCTTGAAAATCTTGGCATACGGAATCCAGGGCCAGGTAGGCTTCCCAGCGCTTACCCGACTTGCCCAACGCCCACGCGTCGCTTCCTCGCTTTTTCATATCAGCCCGCACAAAATCAGCCAGCGACTTCGCTGCCTTCTTCGTCTCTGCATTAGGCGATCGAAGCGCTTTCTTGATATCTTTCACCGCTGGCAGATAGGTGCCCTTCTCAACAGCGGCCCAAGCCGGTTTGAGCGAGTCCGGAATGGTCGCCGGATCAATGCGCCAAGTCGCGTCTTTCAAAGCCGATTTGATGGTGCCTTCAAGATCGTTCCAGCGGCCATTCTTGATCTGCCCATCACCTGAGATGAACCGAACCTGATGAATATTCCGTAGACTAATCTCACGGACCTCGCATAACTTTTCGTATTCTCTAGCGGGGTCCACCAACACGGGCCACGGAATTTTGTGCTTGGCGATGTAAGACGCTACGCTCGCTTTGGCGTTTCCTGAATTGATAGCGACAAAGATGATGGGTGCTTCCGCATACTTCTGAGAGAGTTGGACCAGACCGGGCCATTTGCTTACGCAACGTGGTCAGGTCTCTTCAAAAAACCATAGAAAGACGGCTTTGCCGCGTGTCGATTCCTTCGTCAACGGAGCCGTGTTAATCCACTGCGAGCTTGTCGCAGGAAACTCAGGAGCCAGTTCGGCGTGCAACGCGCTGGCAGCCACCACAAGCGAAGCAAATATCAGAACCAGTCGTCGAAGCATGGCAATTCTCATAGAAGTCAGGTGTCGTCACGCCATATGATGACGACAAACCATGACAGGTTCAAGGCGGAGTTCTCAATCTTCATTCGAATGTGGGAGCAAACGCCGGAAATACTGCAGCAACTACCACTAACATAACGACAAGAAACATCCACCCTGCGGCCAGCCAATGCGCATTCATACGGTAGTGAGGTGTTGGCATCACAACATATTACTAGACTCTCTGACGATCGACTCAATAGCTGACAATCACCGAGTTTTGTAACGTGTTCGCTAACGCTCCAGAGTTGTATATCCTCCCGGAGCGGTTATTCGCACCGTACAATACTTGCCAAGTCAGATAAGTCCCACAGACAGGATCGCCACCATGAAGACGAATCGAAGAACGTTTCTGGCTCAATCCAGTGCAGCGGTTGCCGCCGCGACCCTGTTGCCGGGTCGGACGCTGGCGCAAGAACCAAAACCATCGCAGCGCATTCCCATCGCGATTTCTTCCTACTCGTACTGGCGATTCAATGATTCGACCAAGTTGCCTATTGAGAAATGCATTGATCTTGCCGCCGCACAGGGATTCGATGGATTTGAGATTCTTCAAATTCAAATGCGCGATGAGAGTAATGCCTATCTGCAAAAACTCAAAAGGCAGGCATTCATAAACGGAATGGATCTATGTGGGTTGTCGACGCATCAGGGCTTCGTCACGCCTGACAAAGAAATCCGCAAGGAAAACATTGAACGCACCAAGCATTGTATCGAGCTGGCCCACGAGCTTGGCATTCCCACAATGCGAGTCAATACGGGCCGCTGGCGAACGATCAAAAGCTTTGATGACTTGATGGCGAACAAGGGCATCGAGCCCATCCGCGAAGGATTCACCGAAGACGAGGGCTTCAAATGGGTCATTGATAGCTTTGAGGAGCTCGTCCCGTTCGCCGAAAAGCATGGTGTCTTGATGGGTCTGGAAAACCATTGGGGACTGGGCAGAACCGCCGAAGGCGTCCTCAAGATCGTCAACGCCATCGACTCGCCATGGCTACAAGTCACCATGGACACGGGCAACCTTTTCGAGCGACGATACGAGCAACTCGAAATGCTGGCTCCCCGAACCGTCTTCGTTCAAGCCAAAACGTACTACGGCGGTGGTAAGTGGTACACAGCCGACATCGACTATGATCGAGTCGCGAAAATCCTCCGCAACGCGAACTACCGTGGCTATGTTTCTTTGGAATTTGAAGGCAAAGAAGCCTTCGAAACGGCGATCCCCAAGAGCCATAAATTGCTCCGTGACGCGCTAAGTTAATCGAATCGCGGCCTAGAATCGACGAATTCGCCTTCAAGTCGGTTACAAAGCGACTCTGATTTGGAATTCGTTTTGTTTAGAATGAGAGGACAACTAGCCCACCTCTCATTCGACATCGACGCCATGTTCCAACTCGCGCGAACCGCCATTTGTCTTGCCTTCTTCATCTGCACTGCCAGCATCGTTGCAGAAACGACCAAACCTGAGGCAGAGGCTTTCTTCGAATCGAAGATTAAACCTGTTCTTGAAAAGCATTGCTACGAGTGTCATGGCGGCGGTGAAAAGATTCGCGCGGAGCTCGTGCTAACCAATCGCGAAGACCTCATGAAGGGCGGCGAATCGGGTCCGGCAATCAGCCTCGACTCCCCGGCCGACAGCTTGCTTCTCGAAGCGGTGAATTATGAATCGTATGAGATGCCGCCGAGTGGCAAGCTGCCCAAAGAGGACATCGACAATATTGCCAAGTGGGTCGCAATGGGCGTTCCCTGGAAAGGCGAGGGATTCAAACCGAAACACGCGGAACACGCAACGATGGCACCCGCGGTAAACGATGAAACCAAGAGTTGGTGGTCGTTTCAAAAACCGATTCGCCACCAACCGCCGACCAACACGCACCATCCCGTAACCAATCCCATCGACGCTTTTGTGGTTTCTCGACTGGAGTCCAGCCAACTGACTCCTAATCCTCGCGCCGATAAACGAACGTTAATTCGCCGAGCCTACTACGACCTCACGGGGCTGCCGCCTTCGCCCGTTGACGTGGAGGCATTTGTTGAAGACCAATCGCCGGATGCTTATCGTGATCTGATTGATCGGTTGCTGGCTTCGAAACATTACGGCGAAAAGTGGGGTCGGCATTGGTTGGATATCGTTCGCTATGCCGAATCCAACAGCTATGAACGGGATGACACGAAACCGTTTGTGTGGCGCTATCGCGATTATGTCATCCGATCCTTCAACGACGACAAGCCGTATGATCAATTTGTAATGGAGCAACTTGCCGGTGACGAACTCGATTCGACCGTACCGGACAATATCATTGCCACCGGATACTATCGACTTGGCTTGTGGGATGACGAACCCGTCGACCAGAAACAAGCCTGGTTTGATGATATGGATGATGTTCTCAAGACGACGACAGATTCCTTTCTGGGTCTGACGGTTGGTTGTGCCCGCTGTCATGACCACAAAATCGACCCGATTCCCCAAGCCGACTATTACAGCTTTCTCTCTTTCTTTCGGGGCGTACAACGGTACGGCGTCCGCAGTCACGACACCGTGATCAAACAATCGACGCGTCTACTGGGGAGTGATGAAGAGGCGGAGACGAGTGAAAAGTCGGCGAAAGACCATGAGGCGGCCCTGAAGAAACTGGAAAAATCGCTTCGCAAAATTGAAGAGCTGGTCAAAAAAGACTTCATCGATGTTGAACATGAAGAGTTCAAGCATCAGATGAACCGAATACCTTTGGTCAAGAAACGAGTCGGCAAGACGATTGGCGATTCGAAATTCACTCAGGAGCAAGCCGACGAATACGCGACCATGACGGCGCAACGCGATGAGTTAAGAAAGAATCCACCTCGCCGATTGGAACGAGCCCTCTGTGTCTCGGAAAAGGGAGTCGATGTTCCTTCTACGTTCATCCAAATTCGCGGCAACGCCCACGCTCAAGGCGATCCGGTCGAGCCGGCTTTCCCCAGTGTGTTGTCGCCGCCCCAACCAATCATCGACGTTCCTGAAAATCGAAAGTCATCCGGCCGTCGAACGGCTCTGGCGCGTTGGATAACCAGTCGTGAAAACCCATTGTCGGCTCGCGTCATGATCAATCGCGTTTGGCAGCATCACTTTGGTCGAGGCATTGTACGTTCGTCCAGCGACTTTGGATTCCAGGGAGTCGCACCAACGCACCCCAAGTTGCTCGATTGGCTGGCGGTAGAATTCATGGACGGCGGTTGGAAGCTGAAACGGATGCACAAGATGATCATGATGAGTGACACCTACTGTATGACCTCGGCGGCTCGATCCGATGCCCTCACCGCCGACCCCATCAACGACTTGTTTTGGCGCTACAACATGCGGCGCCTCACGGCTGAGGAGGTTCGCGATTCCGTGTTGGCTGTCAACAGTACGCTTAACAAAGACAAAATGTTTGGACCAAGCATCTATCCCAAGTTGGCCAAGGAGGTTCTCCAAGGCCAATCGCGACCGGGTCACAATTGGGGCAATTCATCGCCTGAGGATTTGGCTCGTCGCAGCATTTACATACATATCAAGCGCTCGTTGCCAGTCCCCATGATGGCAAGCTTTGATGTAGCCGATCCGGATTCGCCCTGCCCTGTTCGTTTTAATACCGTGCAACCGACACAAGCATTGGCAATGATCAACAGTACGTTTATCAACGAAGAAGCCGACAAATTGGCGCAGCATGTCGAAGATTTGCAACTCGCCGACCTCGATCAACAGATCGAAACGATTTTGTGGCGAGTCACGCAGCGCCAGCCAACAAATGCAGAAATTGTGCGTGGGCGCACGTTTATTGAATCACTTCGCGAGAGTGGCAAAAGCGAGCGCAAGTCCATGCAACTGTTTTGTGTGGTAGCGCTGAACCTGAATGAGTTCTTATACCTCGACTAGAAAACTGACCGGCCCAACTTACTCTCGACCGATCTATCATGACCAACAAGACACGAAATTTTTGCGGACGAACACGACGGCAATTCATGTGGGAAGCCGGCGGCGGATTCGCTGGAACAGCGCTCGCCGGCATGATGGGCAACGACTTTTTTGCCAAGCAGGCCATCGCTGCCGATGGAGACGCGGGAGAAACGGCCGCCTGGAAGAATCCACTTCTTCCCAAGACGCCTCATTTTGCACCCAAGGCAAAAGCCGTCATCTTCTTGTTCATGTACGGCGGGCCCAGCCACATCGATACGTTCGATTACAAACCAAAACTGGTTGGCATGGATAACAAGACGATCAAAGTCAAAACCTTTGGTCGTGGTGGTCACAAAAATCAGGGTCGGATCGTCGAACCGCGTTGGAAGTTTCACAAATACGGCGAATGTGGCAAACCGGTTTCGACGCTTTTCCCCAACGTGGCCAAGCACGTCGACGATATCGCATTTCTCCACTCCATGACCGCCGACTCGCCCATCCACGGCTCGGCGATGTTACAGATGAATAGCGGAGAAATTCTTAGTGGCAGTCCCTGTCTGGGTTCCTGGATTAACTACGGATTGGGGACGGTCAATCAGAATTTGCCAGGTTTCGTCGTGATGCTCGACAAGCGCGGTGGCCCAATTAGTGGCCCCAAAAATTGGTCGGCGGGATACATGCCGGCGACCTATCAAGCCACCTCGTTACGCAGTAAGGGCACGCCAATCCTCAACCTGGCGCCGCACCAGATCGACAATGCGACTCAGCGGCAAATGATCGACGTCGTCCAGCAATACAATCGTGATCACTTCATCGACCGTGGTGACAACTCGAATCTGGCGGCTCGGATTGCCAGCTACGAGTTGGCTTACAAGATGCAGTCGAGTGCTCCCGAGGCCGTTGACCTTTCGCGCGAAACGGCTGCGACAAAAGCCATGTACGGGCTGGACGGCAAAGACACCGACTATTTTGGTCGACAGTGCCTACTGGCTCGTCGACTGGTCGAGCGCGGTGTGCGCTTTATTCAGATTTACTCGGGCGGCAACCATAACGACGCGAATTGGGATGCCCATGGTGATTTGCAACATAACCACGACTTGCATGCACGCGAAACGGACCAGCCTATTGCGGCTTTGATCAAGGATTTAAAGCAGCGGGGCATGTTTGACGAAACGCTCATCGTCTGGGGTGGCGAGTTTGGCCGCCAGCCGACGGCCGAGTATGCCAAAGGCACTGGCCGTGACCACAACGCCTATGGATTTACGATGTGGATGGCAGGCGGTGGTATCAAAGGCGGCGTATCCGTCGGCAAGACCGACGAACTTGGTGCCGCAGCCGTCGAAGACCGATTCCACGTTCGCAGCCTGCATGCCACCGTCCTGCATCAGATGGGTATCGACTGTAATCGACTGAGCTACTTCTTCGGTGGCTTGGACCGCAAGCTTGTTGGCGTTGAGGGTGCCAGCCCTATCCCGCAGCTAATCAGCTAAAGTCGTCTTTATCAATACGTTTATCCGATCGGTCTTATCGTTCTTCTTCAAATTGGCACTTCTTGATTGGATGTGAACCTTCTACCCTTCTCATGAGTCAGTTGGCAGCGTGCCGGCGAATTCATTGACAAGGGGCGAGACATGACGGATAGCGAATCGGAATTATTTCCAAAGCCTGCACAGAATACGGTCAAACGAGTCGCCAAGCGTGCGGAATACGATCGCGACACCGTCTATCAGGTTTTTGACTCGGCCTGGATTTGCCATATCGGATTTGTTGGTGAATTTGGCCCCACCGTGATTCCCATGTTTCATGTCCGAGTCGGCGATGAGATCGTCCTGCACGGCGCGACATCCAGTCGCCTGATGCTGGCTCTTTCCGGCGGTGCTAAGGTCTGCATCTCCGCCGCGATGGTCGACGGACTGGTGTTGGCTCGCTCACTCTTCCACCACTCAATGAACTATCGCTCCGCAGTCGCTTTTGGCTCCGGTCGAGCCATCACCGACGATGCGGAAAAGATGAATGCCTTTCGCGCGCTAAGCGACAAGGTTATGCATGGACGATGGGATGACGCGCGCCAACCAAGTCCTCAGGAGTTCAAGGCGACAGCCGTGGTGGCGGTAAAAATGGAAACCGCCTCAGCCAAAATTCGTACGGGTGGCCCAAAAGATGAGGAAGACGACTATGGCCTTCCCGTCTGGGCAGGGGTCGTGCCGTTGCAGGAAACCTATGGCAAGCCCGTGCCCGATGAGGTGCTTCCTCCCGAAATCACGCCACCCGACTACCTGCTTAACTTTGTGGCTTCAAACCATTAATAAGCGGAAAAGGTGGCGCAAGCCGACACGGTCTCACGACGCCAGTCATTGCGCGACTGGGAACTCACGATAATTCTGAACCAACCAGCCCTACGGCTGTACTTCAACCTTACGGGAATAATACCTTGGATTCCAAACCCGAGACGTCGAAGCTCATCGCTTCCTTCGCGGCTATCTATCTCATTTGGGGCACGACGTACCTTGCAGTGCGAGTCGCCGTCGAGACTTTTCCACCGTTCATGATGGCGGCTGGACGATTTCTGATTGCTGGTTTTGTGTTGTTGGGAGTCCTTGTCCTCGCCAAAGTCAAATTGCCTACGTTCAGACAGTGGCGCTATGCGTTCGTAATCGGCGCCTTCCTTTTTGTTGGTGGAAATGGACTGGTCACTTGGGCTGAAAAGGACATTCCGTCCGGGATCGCCGCCCTCGTGGTAGCCACGATGCCGCTTTGGATGACTCTTTTTGACTGGTTGTTATTCGGTGGTCCTCGTCCCACACTTCGCACTACGATTGGAATGGTGCTGGGGCTGTTTGGGATTATCCTACTGACGGGACCTTCAGAGCTTCTCAACGGCACGTCTGAATTCAAAGCCTCGTCGATGATTGGGCTCTTGATGGCTCCCATCTTCTGGAGTATCGGATCGCTCTACTCACGCGTCGCCGATCTTCCCAAGAATACGTTTATGACAAATGCCGCCGAGATGATTTGCGGTGGATTCCTGTTAATTGTTGCCAGTCTCCTTTGCCGAGAACATGTTGGATTTGCATTGAGTTCGGTCAGCCGTGAATCGTGGTTGGCTACCGGTTATCTGATGATCTTTGGTTCAATGATTGCCCTGACCGCCTACGCTTGGCTGCTCAAGAACGCCGAGCCGGCCAAAGTCTCAACCTACAGCTACGTCAATCCCGTCATTGCCGTCGTACTGGGTTGGCTCATTCTGAAAGAGCAACTCACCGAGACAACGTTAATCGCGGTGATCGTGATCATCACGGGGGTCATGATTGTGGTCACCGATCGTACGGCCAAGAAGTCCAAGATTGAACCTGTGACGAACAAGGTTGCGGACGAAACAGAATCAGACCCGGTCAATGTCGACGTCGATCCCGTCGACTCCGCCACGCTTGCGCTGACGAAGTGCTAACTAAACGGGCAGAGGGGAGCATTCGACAGGCGACTGAATGAAACAGATCAAGAGTCGCCCGGCGAGTAAACCTCACACCCCGGGTAGGTAAACGAGAAACCATACCAACGACTCATGAGCTGCATGGGGATTTCGTCGTTGTCGATCCAAACCGCGTGAAGAACACCATCACTGGCTCGACGATGAATACGAAGCGGTCGGTTGGAGAATTGGTCTTCAATGAAACTCCCTTTGGCAAGATCCCGCATCGCGTAAAACTTCCCATGATCGTTGGCATCGATGACGCCCAGTCCCTGTGTAAGCTTATGCAGTCGACCATCGATGGGGTCAGCCATCGTGCCTCGCATAAACGGTGGGATAAAACCACGTGAATTGATGGCGTTACGAGTCGTCCAGCTCAAGAAACCGGCCACGATGCCGCGAAAGCCCGAGAGTGATGCGGTAATTTCTGGAAACTCAGCCAAAGCGGCGCCGGCTGTCGTCAGCGCAATGGGCCAACTTTCTAATCGCTTTCCATTGTGAGTCCCTTGAAAACACTCACCTGTGATATGGTCCCAGTACGACCAGGTTTCTTTGTCGGCCATGACTGCCAGTCCATTGCAGAGCCCGTTGGCACCAAACTGTAGAACGTCTCCACCCACGACCGGAGTTAGACCAACTCCACTGTTACATGGTGGTCAGAAACTGACCATAAAAGGCTCACCTGCCAAGGTCCCTTGCGCAACATGGTGATAAGCCATCTCACGCATAGACAACAGTCGACTCTCACCATTTCGCTCAAAACGAATAAGTTCATAGTCGTCGGGCAAACTCATTTCACGGAGCAATATTCCCGTATCGGGAACCTGGAATGGCTGGAACAACCATTTGCTATGGGTTCTTGCGTTGGCACGATTAACGACCATTTTCTCTCCCTGCGAATCGGTAGTGACGCAGCCAATTGATCTCGCTATAGTCCGCCAGCTTTGGACAAAAGCTTACGAGTGCACCAGTCGCCAGGGCAACGCGACAAGCGGTTTCACGCACTGTTCGATGTCGGTTTTGCGAGGATTGCTATGCGGTTTTCCAGTCCCCTACTTGTACGCATTGCTGGCAATGCATGCGGTGCATGCTTTTGGTCGATCTTTCGAACGCTCAAGAAGGACGTACGGACAACTCCCAACGCAAATCCCTACAACGCAACCGGGGATCAGAGATACCTTTTTAGCATTTGGCACGATTCAGCCGTAGTCGCCGCTTTTGGCGGCAAACATACCCGGACTGTGGCGCTCACCAGTCGTCATCGTGACGGTTCCTTTGTGGAAAGTGTCGTCAACTTTGTTGGTGTCAAATCGGTTCGCGGTTCCAGCGGTCGCAGTGGGACTCGAGCAGCCCGACAATTACTCGATGTCGCCAAGACACATGACATCGTCATAACGCCGGATGGCCCGCGAGGTCCTGAACACACGATGAGTCGCGGCATCGTCTTTCTGGCGTCTCGAACCGGCAATCCAATCGTACCGACGGCGTTTGTCTGCTCCAACGCGTGGAAGATTCAAGGGAGCTAGACCAGTCAGATTATTCCCAAGCCGTTTTCAAGAGTCGTCTTGCTCGCTGGGGAACCCATCCATGTTCCACCCGACATCCAACCTCAACAAATTGAAGCCTATCGTTTGCAGGTTCAACAAGCCATGAACGGACTGGACGAGCAAGCCACCAGCTTGATCGCGAGAGAAGAACCTGACTCGTCGACCTCTCTATCGACGACAACTAGCGCAGCAGCCTGATTTGGCACCTGTCACGCAACCACATCGAAGCAAACCGCTAAGCATCTCCCAGCAACCCGTGGTTTAGCGACGTCGTCGCCAACCAATCAGCATAAGGAGACTTGTCAGCATCAGACTGACACTTGCTGGTTCGGGCACGGAACTGACATCGGCAGCCGAAGTGAAACGGTTGGCATTCCAGAGATTGAAGTCGCCGACGTCGGTAACTCCGTCTGCATTGAAATCGCCGCCACTCCATAGATTATCGCCGGTGAATCGACTCGCGTTCCAAAGGTTGAAGTCGGCAACGTCGACTCCGCCATCGAGGTTCGCGTCGCCAACAATGTAGGAATTGCCTGTTGGCAAATTGGCAGCGCCCGCGATGGCCAACCATTCCGTCAAGTCGGCCTGGTCGACTTGTCCGTCTCCAGTGAGGTCAAATGAAACCACATTGGAATCACCAGCAATCTCACCCACCAGGGCATCTACATCTGATAAACCAAGAGTCCCATCCGCGTCGAAATCGCCGAGAGCTCCCGTCACGGAGATCAGATCGAACGTGTAGGTACCCAGCGCCGGTAGACCGGCGAGCGGTGCGCCCAACATAGTGATCGGCTGTTGCGGAGTCGTGTCGCTGTTCGAGGAAGTGAAGTTGGCTCCGTTGTCCGTACCGGAATCATAGCCAAAGAGTTCATAGACTTCGCCGTCAACCCATTGACCATTCGGTCGCAGATTAAATCCCGACGTGCCTACGAACCAATCGGGGCTGGGAGCAATCATCGTTACGAGTGACAACAACGGTTGGCTCGCATCAATCTCCACGGTAATGGAGGTCGTCCCTGCAGCCGTGATACCACCTCCTGTAATCGGCGTAGCGTTCTCAGCTCCCAACGCGAGGACTTCGTTTCGCAATGGAACAACACTGCCGCTTTCGGCCATGCGCTCGATTCCATTTGTCGCCAATCCGCCAGGGCTCCAAAGTTCGACGCTGTCGTTGTGATTGGCTCCAACCAGAGGAGAAAAGTGTGCGTTATTCGGGAATGGATGGTCGGCGGAGTTCCACGTTCCTTGGAAGGTAATCTCATAGGTCGCGACCTGAGCCCCGGCGAATTGGGGCAGCAACAAGACGCAAATCGCACACACACGCATTACTATTCTTCTTGAAAACATGGCTCTTCCTCAGGTCCCGGTATTTTGACTCCATATTACACGATTCGTAGACGCTGAAGCGTATCGTGAATTACAAGCGATTTCGGAATATTCCAAAAATCGCTGATGTTGGAGCGAAAAATGCAACCGTCGCAAAAGATCATCAACAGAATTTGTGCAATTCTAAATACGAATCGCAATGCGCGACGACTAACCCCCATTCTTGGCGGGCTCACGAAATGGTTTTCTCTTCTTAAAGAGCTCAATGCGTTCCATCTGCTTCTGAAGCAAGGAAACGTTACCCTTTTCGCGGGCAATTTCCGCAGCCCGAGTCGCCGACTTGATCGCCGATTCAAACTTTCCATCCGACGCCTGAGCCACGGCCAGAGTCGCAAGAATATGCTCGCTTTTTCCGCCGCTGATCTGATTTGCCCGACTGGCAAATCGAACCGCGTCGACGGGATTTCGAAGCTCGGCATGAGGACTGGCAGCATACTGCCAGGCGAGATTGTTGAGCACCGTCAAGTCGCGGCTATTCGACTTGGCCGCCAACGCCAGAAAGTCACCGCCGCTCGCAACTTCGCCAGCCTCGATGAGCTCCTGTCCTACCCAGACCGCCAACAGGGGATATTCTCGATGTGGCCGCAGCAACTCGTGATTGCGACGGATAAACTCGGATGCGTCTGCCACGTCGCCTTCGTCCATCAGTCGTATCCCCGTCGCCATTGGCAACGCTGGCTTCGTCCGTGCATGCCAACGCCCCGCAAACGGCAGCGCCAAATCGACCAGGTCAGCCTGGCTTTTTTGAAACAGCGCCGAGTCATCGATGACTTGTTGGGCTGAGACGGGGCCACGATAAATCACCGTCAATCTCCCCTGACCGTCGACAAGCAGACTGGTTGGAATCGCCATCGGAATACGACGACGAAACGGCCAGTTATGCGACTGCTCCAGCCGCAAGAATAGTTCGGGCGTAACGATTCCCAGATCGAAAGGCAAATTCAGTCTGTCGAGTATCTTGCGACTGGTCGACGACGAGGACGCCTCGACTTCATCAACATCGTCGACCGAAAGCACGCCGACATGGATACCCTTCTCCGCCAATCGCCCAGCTTCTGCCTTCCAAGCCGTGAGTTCTTCAATGCATGGCTGACACCAGCTGGCCCAGAGGTTAATAAGTACGGGCTGTTGCTTATCAAGCAGAATATCCTGAGTCGCCCCCTCATATGACTTGTAGCGTAGTGGTGGCAACGGAGTCCGAGACGACGTGACGATGCGCGTCGCCGGCGCATTGGAAACCGGAGCGGAAGTCACCGGGCCAGCAAACTCGATGCGCTTCCGTTCGACTCGCTCCGCGCCTTTGCCTTGTTCCACGCGAAACCATCCGTCTGCCTGTACGTCTTGAATCTCCTCTGCCTCACAACCCGGCCATCGCACGATGAGCGATTGAATGTCCGTGGCTTTGCCTAACCCGAAGTGTAGCCACTTTGACGATTGACTAAGGAACCCATCACCGGCCATCAATGTTTTCACCAGTGGCTGAGATTCCTGTCCCACAAGCGTCAACTCGACTCGAGCCCCAATGGCGTCTCGATTGCACGAAGTCCCCACAAGCCGTAGAGCCACAAAGTGATTTTCGTGCAACGCATCATTGCGCAAGAATCGCATTTGAGGAGCCGTGCGGTTGGCGACCCACAGATCCAAGTCACCGTCCCGATCCCAGTCGACGGCGGCGGGGCTACGCGCATCATCCTTGAAATCCAAGCCAGACACCGACGACACGGTCGCAAATTGCCCATCGCCCATGTTGAGAAATGCGCAGTTGCGTTCGCGCCCGCTCAGCGAGCCACCATCCTTGATCAGCTCATTTAACCGATCCAAATGTTGCCGAAACGCCGATTCGGGATCCTGCATCGCTTCGATATTATTTTCGTCGGTAGGTACCTGCGACATGACCTGTCGCCAATAGATGGTTCACAAATCATCCTGCTTGGGCCCCGTAATAAATCCGTTCGCCACAAAAAGGTCTTCCCAACCGTCGTTGTTGAAATCCAGAAAAATCGAGCCCCAACTCCAGCGTCCCATTGCGACTCCGCGTGCAACGCTTTCATCCGTGAAGCGACCTTCGCGATTGATAAGCAGCGTGTTGCCGCGCGCCAAGTGAAGCATCTTATCCTTGAGCGAATCGGCTCCGGGCAAAAACGCAGGTTGAGTCGCTACGCGATTGCCAGCCGACGAGTACATGTTGGCTTTGTAAAAGTCGATCCATCCATCGCGATTGACGTCGCTAGTAGCGGCCGACATACCAAACGTATCGTCAACGGCTCCGATTTCCTTCGTCACGTCGCGGAACTTGCCACCATCGTTTCGATAAAGGTTGTTGCGACCAAAATCATTGGCGACAAATAAATCCAGTTGACCATCGTTGTCGTAGTCTTCCCAAACCGCAGCAAAACTGAACCGCGAGTTATTCTCATCCAATCCTGATTCAACCGTCGCATTGGAAAATACCCACTCGCCGTCGTTGCGGAGCAGCGCGTTCTTGCCCCCGTTGGATGCGTTATAAACTGGCATCGGAATGGGCAGTTCAGACGACTTGTCCCGTTCGGCAAAGTAAACGCTGGCGTAGATATCCAGATCACCATCGAGGTCGAAGTCCGCGGCGTTCAACGAATAGGTATGGGACATACGTAGCTTGTGACGTAGTTCGAATTTCTTTTGACCGACGTTTTCATAAAACAAGACTTCAAATGCCAGCGCTAGCGTCAGATCTTGATCACCGTCATTGTCGAGATCAACGAACAGAGCACTGCGTGTGTTGTCCAGCAAGTCGACTCCATACTCCGCAGCCTGATCGCGCACCGTCCCGTCGGATTGGGTAATAAACAGACGATTCGGCAAGCCACCAAGTTGACAGCGATAAATGTCTTCCCAACCATCGCCGTTGACATCGCCTACGGAAACGCCATTGTGACCAAACTGAAATGCGAGCTGATAATACTCAAGTCGTCGCACCCACTGATCCACACCCACGCCAAACTGATCGACCGCGATGTCCGGATCATGCTTGAGAATGTCGGACGTCGCATCGTGAAATATGGAGCCAGTTCCGACAACTCGTGATTGTTCAAATCGCTCGACGGAAATCGACTGAATCCGCGGAGCCCCAGAATCGGGCGGTTGGCTCCACTGAACTCTCCAAGTCGAATTGTGTTCCATGGCGACTTGGTCGTCGCGTCCATTCATCGAAACCAACTGAACCGTTTCAAACGAATTGTCGCTCGGCACCACTCGAATGATCTTGAACTTGGCATGCCGATGCTTCTCGGGGAACACGCGGAAGATCGTATTCCAATGTGATGCCAATCCGTCCGCGGTCTGAATCGCAAAATCCGTCACGGGCGTATGCGATTGTTCTATCGTGACACCGAACGAGTCGTAGGGAGTCGACGTCGACGTGGGAACAAGCTTCGTGGACTTGAAATCGTTCGCCAAAATCGACAACAGATCCGCAGCCTCAATTGGTTGCCCACCTTCAAAAGCGCGACCCAGTCGCTTGAGCTGCTTGCCCGCTATGGCATTGAGATGTTCTGTTTGCCAGCCATCTTGTGTCGGGTCGAGACTCATTAGCGAGTCGTCTTCTCCAACAGTTGAACAAATCGAAGGTGCCGGACCACCCGTTGTTTGTGCGTCCAACCGAGCGGTCCGTTCAGACGATTGCTGGCGCTCGCCCGATCTGTCAATGACGGGTTCTTTCGCCCCAATCTCCGTGGCCACATCGTGACAACCCGATAGGAAGATCGAGGCTGCGAGCAGCAGAAGCGCGACTCTCCACAATCTTCGAGCAAAAGTCGCGGATGCTGAGCGTAATCGCATCCTGGAATTCTGATGGATGAATTTCGATTAAAAAAGGCCGTCAGCCAAATGGGACGTTTTTTCCCGTTTCCCAAACTTCTTGCGGAATTTTCACTAAGCGAAACTTCTGTTCGCTTCCCCTAGAAAAGCGTTCCTAGAA
>CAYYHV010000063.1:0-2447 GCA_964471695.1 uncultured Pirellulaceae bacterium | reverse complement strand
TTATCTTAACATTGGGGCACCATTTCAAGTGCAAAATTTTTTTAAGTTCCAAATATAGGAACGCCCGCCGCGATGTTAAGAAACCGCGTAATACGAGTAGATTTATCGGGCTAAATTGACTCGACCATAAAAAGGGCTTAAGATCATATTCCGATTTTCTAATCCTAAATCGCCTTAGCATTCGAAATTCTGATTCAGGCACTTTCGACGGCGAATTACACACTACAAATCCCCGTGGTCGCGTTATGCAGCTCAAGTCGTTAAGAATTTTCTGTGACGTGGTCAGAGCGGGGAGTTTTTCTCGCGGCGCCGCAGAGAATGGCTTATCGCAATCGGCGGCCAGCCAGGTCGTCAATCAGCTTGAAGAACGACTTGGCGTGAAGTTGATCGACCGCTCCAAACGACCGTGGGACCTTACAGCCGAAGGCGACTATTTTTATCGAGGTTGCCGTAAGATCGTACGACAGTATCGCGATCTTGAAGATGGTGTTCGTTCATTCCACGAAGAAGTTGTCGGGCACATACGCATCGCGTCGATCTATTCAGTGGGGCTCAGTCACATGAACCGCCACGTTCAAGATTTTCTGCGTAGGAACCCCAAAGCAGATATTCAGCTACAGTACGAGCATCCGGATCGGGTATACCAGTTGATTGAACGAGACGCCGTCGATTTGGGGCTGGTCAGTTTCCCCAAGGATTCGCGGCAGATCATGGCTCAACCTTGGCGCGACGAAGCCATGGTGCTGACGTGTTCACCCGATCACCCGTTAGCATCACGAAAGATTCTCGAAGTCTCGGATTTGCATGGTTTGCGATTTGTTCACTTCGGAAACGGTTTGAAGATTCGTCGTGAACTCGATCGCTTCCTGACCAAACATGGCGTCGCGGTGCAAACCGTGATGCAGTTTGATAATACCGAAATCATCAAACGAGCCATTGAGACGAATTCGGGCGTCGGGCTGTTGCCTGAACCCACGGTGGCTCGCGAAGTCCAATTTGGATCGCTGGTTGCGATTCCACTTCTGGACAGCGAAGGCCAACCGGCAATGCGACGGCCGTTGGGGATCGTTTATCGCAAAGGTCGCAATCTGCCTTCCGCCGCGGTGCGATTTATTCGCGAGCTGCAGGAGAGCGAACCGGCTTTGGATTTGTTGCATGTCCCGAACTCCATCATGGTTGGTGGTAGTGGACCCGCAACGAGGAACGGCCGGACAAATATGGATTACGAAATTTAACAAAGTCACCTTATTATCGACTTAGGCAAATCGCCTGAAAGTAGCGGGGCATATCATGAGTGGATTTCCAGACAAACAGGGACTCTACGATCCAGCCAACGAGAAAGACAGTTGCGGCGTAGGCTTCGTCGCTCACATGAAGGGCCAACCCAGTCACCAGATGGTGCTTGACGCGGAGGAGATGCTCCGCAACATGGATCACCGCGGCGCATGCGGCTGCGAAGCCAATACCGGCGATGGCGCAGGCATGATGACGGCGTTGCCGCATGGCTTTCTCATCAAAGTCGCCAAAGGAGCATTCGGTGTCGATCTTCCTGAGCCGGGAAAGTTCGCCGCAGGAATCGTGTTTCTGCCGCAGGATCTGAATGAACGCAAAGTTTGCAAGCAGGTGATGGAGCAACTCATCACCGCGCATGGACAGAAGCTTGTCGGTTGGCGTCAACTGCCTGTCGATTTTGTCGGCGCCGATGTCGGCCCAACCGCCCAAACTGCGGCGCCACACTTTGAACAGCTTTTTGTCGCCGCCGGTAAGGGACTGGAGGGCGACGAATTCGAACGGCAACTGTACCTGATTCGAAAGCAGGCCAGTCACAAATTGCGTGGTCACCAGGTTCTCGCACAAGGCGGCAGTTTCTACGTTTGCAGCCTGTCGACCAAAGTCATCATCTACAAAGGGATGCTGACGTCCTCGCAGGTTTTACCGTTCTTCAAGGATTTGCAGGACCCGGATTACAAGACGCATCTTGCCATGGTGCATTCACGATTCTCAACCAACACTTTCCCGTCGTGGGATCGTGCTCAACCGAATCGCTTCATGAGCCACAATGGCGAGATCAATACGCTCCGAGGCAATGTCAATTGGATGCGAGCCCGCGAGGGATTGATTAAGAGCGAACTGTTTGGCAAGAAGATCGAGAAGCTGTCGCCAGTCGTCGAACCCGATTGCTCCGACTCAGGCAGCTTTGACAATGTACTCGAGTTTCTGCTGATGGGCGGTCGTTCGCTACCCGAATCCGTCATGATGATGATTCCTGAGGCATGGCAAAAGCATGAAACCATGTCGGAAGAAAAACGGGCTTTTTACGAGTATCACTCCTGCCTGATGGAGCCGTGGGATGGCCCAGCGTCGATCGTGTTCACCGATGGAAAATGTGTTGGTGCCGTGCTGGATCGAAACGGATTGCGTCCCAGTCGCTTCTACATCACCAACGA
>CAYYHV010000062.1:18650-22952 GCA_964471695.1 uncultured Pirellulaceae bacterium | reverse complement strand
ATCCTCAGCCGCCCGTGGTTGGCGACCGCAGAGGCTCCACCGAGCCTGCTAAAAAGCCTGCTACAGAGCCTGCTACAGAGCCTGCTACAGAGCGAAGCGAGAGTCTTCTAAAGGAAACGACGAAAGGCAGAGCTGATGTTAAATTAGCCGAGCAGAAGTCGAAGGAGTTGGCGACGCATATCGAGTCACTGTTACCGCCAAAATTCTTATATCAGTTACCTCTGGCTACGTCTCGAACCGCATCTGAAAAGGTTCTCGCGGGAGCAGATATCAAGACTTCACGTTTTGTGAAAGTTCAGATTGATGGGGAAGAGCACTTGCTTCGACGGCTCACTCCTCAGGAACTCGCCAGACGTCAGTTGATTCGGAATGTCTCTATGTTTGGCATCGGAGCATTGTTGTTGATCATGCTGGGTTGGATTTTGCGAGGCTAGTCGATTGAGCATAGGTAGAGGCATGAAAAGAGCCTCTCGTAAGTCACAAGAGGCTCTCGATTGTACGCTTTGTAAAAGCAGCCTATTCAGCAGCCGAGTACCAGCCATCATCACTCGGACGACGCGTATCGCGACTTGCGGGTTTGGCTCTCCATCTGGTGAAAGTAATCAGAGACGCCGTACGATCATCCTCGTGACTAGATTCTTGCCATTGTTCCCGGTTCGGGTATGACGGAATCGGCTGAAGTTCAGGGTAGTCACGATTCCGTCTGTCGGCTCTCCAATCGTAGCTGGCCTTGTCCTGCTGACTCATCGAGCGAATAGGATTGTCTCGACGCGTATTGGCCTGTGAATAGGTGGTTGTCCGCTTGGGTTGCTGTAGATGGCGAGGTGGAAGGTACCGGGGCCGCGCATTGCTGCGCTCGGCATACCAACCGGCTTTTGCTGGTCCCACATCGCGAGTCGACAGCTCTCCGTTGCTGACGAATTTCTCCTGAGGGACAGGGAAAGGGCGTGGGCGAGCAGGTTGCGTGCTCGGAATAGAAGGCAACTCCATAGGCTGCTTGCGAACGAACTGCTGTTCGTTTTCCGTGCGGCGGGACCGGCGAAATTGGTCATTCCTGCCTAGTCGCTGCCAATCGGCGGACTGTGGCGTTGAATCGGACCGATCAAGTCGTGTGGGTAGAACGTCTTTGTCTGGGGCTTGATCGAGCTTCCTCCAATCGCTTTCACGTTGATACTCTTCCTTCGTAGCAGGACGCTGATAACTCATCGCACGGTTCGCGTCGGATGCTCGTGAAGACGACCCATCGGATTGCGGATCGAGTGTTTGCCATTCGTAGCTTTCTTGGGATGCCCTCGGAATGACAGGTGGTTCGTCCGCAGGAACGGGTTCCAGGCGACTTGCATCGCGGCTGGTGATTGCAGGAGTGACGGGAACCCAGGGAGTTGCACCTGCAGGCGAACTTGCGTAGGCGTCGGTACGGGGAGCAAACCCGGTAGACAGTCGTGGTTGAGTATCGGCTGGAGCAATTTGAGCGCCCGGCGCGCATGCTTGGCATGTGGACGGTTGCGGGTTGATTCCTGCATTGAACGGGCTTGACCAACCTTCATCGGATGACGCGACGACGCCTTGCCCGAAGCCGCTTGCATACTGTCCCGTTACGATGGTGGGCCTTGCTAGTGATTGCCAAGTCGGGTTTGTCGTAGCGGCGGTAGCAGCCGTTGAGGCGTTGCCCCAGCACGATGGTTGGTAAGCCACATAAGGGACTCGGCGTGCTTGCCATGAATAACTGTTGTTGCTTTGCAGTGCGTTGCTGCCAGTAGGTGTAAAGTTGGTGACTGGGACGGGGGTCCAGACAGTCCGGTAAGCTGTCACCGGTTGGTAATTGGCGGTCGTTGGAATGCGACTCCAGCCATTCCAGTTGCCGTAGGGATTTCGCGAGTAGCTTGGCAGGCTGCCGTAGTAACTCGTGTTTACCTTATTGCGACTTATTCGCTGATTCAATCTTTCCGCGCGACGTTCAAGTCGTTGTTGGCGGAAGGGAAACAACCAATCGAGAAGTGCTGCATCGCTTTGTGCAGGCGAGCAGAGCGTGCACAATAAGCCGAGTAAAATCAGCAGCATTCGGTTTGCGATGGAACGTGTCATCGAATCTCTCCGGATCTTCAGGTTTACACCGTTTGTTCCATTTAGAACCTGCAGTGCGTGAGTTCGTCAAGTCTCCGGGTCCGTCCAAGACCCAAGACGCGAACGTATTAACGATCCAATCCCTGCGATCGCGGCGAGTCTACCGATTATACGGGTTGTACCCTTTACGGATTTGGCGCCCTTGTTGTTGGTCACGATGTGTCACGTCTAAGTAACTGCATTAATCGTGCCACCATCATTCAATGGTAGACAGCCACTACTGTGCGGTGAAGGAGAAAACTGCAGCGAAACATCGAGCGATGCAATGATAGCACCAGACTTTGCGGGCAAAACGGTGCGGCGCTTTGCGGGCAAAACGAAACGGTCGGCCTTCACCGTGATGCTGTGATCCGGTTTGAGGTTGGTGTGGTGGCAGCGGGCAGCGCCTAAATCGCGACGTCAATTTCAAGCCGTGGTGAGTGCTAGGAAGCCGTTGCCTGACGAGAAACAGCAAGCGTGCCGAGGTGGAATGGATGGTCGAGCGAAGCCTCTTTTCCCGTCGCAAGGAACGCGCGGAGTCGCACGCACCAGAGAATTTGCAAGATGCTCCCATGGTAACTCTGCGGACTATTGGGGAGTTTACTTCGAAAGCTTCTTAGTTCGCGGAGATCGCTTTCGCTGTTCTCGGATGCCAAGCGTCGTTCGAAGAAATGGACGCCCATGTCTTCGTCGCCCTTGCCTTCGGTGTACCAAAGGACGGATGCCTCAACCGCAATGACCTCACCGGGGCCGACAGCGTCGATCTGGTAGTCGCACTTCAGGAAATCCCCCGGATGATAAGCCGGGAGATGGTCGAACAGCTGGATGCTAAGTAGTGGTTCCATCAACCACTCTCCGTACGTTGTGACGGAAATACAACGATGGGAAATTCTCGCTCAAATTTTCGCCCACGTTGCATTTCGCCTTCTACGAGAAGTTTCCATTGCAGCGAATTACTACCCGCGACGAAAGAGTGCATAATTCCCTCCGGCATGACGAGTTCGCCTTGATGAACGAAGGGGACACCCGGGCGGACTTCGGCAGGCAAGCAATGCAGGACTCGCTGCAGCGAAACGCGGCGATTCTCAACTCGCACGTCGGTTCCGTCGCGAAATGTGGCCGATTCATCACAAGCCAGTTGAAGTTTCAGTGATTTCAGAGACATGCGACCAGCCTGAACCAAGCACAGGTCGTAGCGCTGACCAGGGTAAAATGGCAAATCGGAGACTTCAACACTCGTGGGGCCGATGCGTACGGTTTCACCGACTTGCTGGAGGAAACGCATCGTCAATCGAATGGCGACGAATGCAATCGGGACGATCGCCAGAAGCAATAGCCAGTTGATGGCCTGAGCAATTATCGATTTAACCAGGATCACGGCCATAGCTGCCACCAAGCCGTTGAACATCAGGCAGATTGCAGCTTGAGCCAGTAGGTTCCAGGTCGTGGACGTGGAGCAAGGGAGCCGGTAGGCAAGATGGATGCCTGGGCTGTTGACTAAATTCGAATTGTGCGGAATCGTTGGGAATTCTCTGGCGACCGGCATCCGGCTGGCTCGAATTTCCTGTTCGGCTATGGATGTAAGGGCTTTGCGTCGTTCTGCGGATGTGCCAACGCAAAGCAGTGTCCAAATCAATCCCCCTCCGCCGATCAAGATGAGGGAGATCAGCACGAGTACGCTCAGCCAAAGTCCCGTTCCCGCGGTTCGTGAAGAAAAACCGGGGATATCAACGCTGCGGGAAGTGATTAGCACGATAAAGGCAAAGGAGCCACCGAGTAGGAGACCTGCAAACAGCAACCCTTCGCCAACACTGCCGACTTTGCTCGAGACAGTGCTGCGTTGACCGCGTTTCTTTTGCCATGGTAGATACCGACGAACCAATTTAAGACTCCCTTGATGGAATTCTAACTTGGTTCAAATGACCTGAATAGAGGAACGTCAGTTTCCACCTCGCGACGTTGGGTCAATAATTGGGGTGCCAGATCGGGTGATATTCTTCCAAAAGTCATCTGGCATCAAACTGCCTTCATCCCCAATTCGGATGTATGCATAATCCGCTTCGGTGACGGTTCGCAGGATTTCGCCATAGAAGTAATCAGCAGCTTCCTGTTGAGTGATTCCCCGATCATTCTGGATGTCGGAGATGAAGTGAAAGGCCCAACCAAAGGGATGGACGCCAAATCTGTACAAATCGACGG
>CAYYHV010000062.1:0-18640 GCA_964471695.1 uncultured Pirellulaceae bacterium | reverse complement strand
CTTCCCAGTTCCTCGAAAAGACGGCTTGACGTGCTAAACATCCCAAGACGCATTGGAGTCGGAGTCAAAGCACTGATTGAGAAGCGGCACGCCGGGATGGCAAACACCAGCATTGCCCAATTTGGTCCAATGGAATAATAGATTGGTGCCCGTTGATTCAATGGCGTTGCAGGCAACTGGGAGACGCGTATCTGGACCGCCCGTGTTTGTGTACTGCTGTCGCTTGGTGGCTGAGACGAGGACTCCGTCGAAGTCCAAGTCACTGACGACGTCCATCATGTAATCGCGAAGTGCTGTGAGCCATTCTTCATTGTTGATTTTCATCTTATGATTCCAAAACCAAAGATTCTTTTCGCTGGATTCGTAGATGGTGTAGGGGCAAGTCACGCCATTCCAGCCGGATGGTAAACCGGAATTCCATGAAGACAGATCCCAACCAGCCTTAGGGTCGGTCAAGATTTGCTTGACGTAGGCAACTGCGGGACCGTCTCCGTTGGACGTCAATTGCGGGGCACTCCAGCAAGTGGGGGGATCGGATTTCGTGTTCTCACGCCATTCGGGATCCAAAGTATGGCTCGAACTGTGAGGCGTCAGGCCATTGAAGCTCCAGGTTGGTCCTATCCACGATCCAGGTGGATTGTGCGCGTCATTGTATTTTTCGTTGGTGAACGAATTGCGAATGTACGCCAAATCAAATCGTGTCTGAGTGAGTACGGGAAGACGCTTGCCTGCGATCTGCTCGAGGAAGGCTCGGTTCTCTTGGTCTCTGATGCGGTTTCGGAGTATCTGGGCATCGCTCGCGATGAGAAAGGCGCTTCTTCGTAATTCATCAACCGAAATCGATCCATTGCCGATTCCGCTGCGGACATTGCCGATTCCAAAGCCCTGGGAGTAGATACTCCCCCAGTAGTTCACCGTACTCGACGATTTTAGTGCTGTTTGGGGTTGGGCGATTGCCGGAGTCGCGAAAAAGCAAAGACAGCCTACCAGGAACCACAGCTTCGAATACATCGTGTTGTCTTTCGTCTCTTGGGAAGCAATTTGATTTCTGAGTCTTTATAGATGCTAATTCAGTGTCAATCAAATGGCTTGGCGGTTTGTGTAGAAATGAGCCATGTAATATAGCCATGTAAAATAGCCTTGTCGGCTGTTCTCACGGTCGTTGGTTGCAAGGAAATGCTAGGGGAGTACATGAATAGGCCGATCGAGTCGGATCGGCTTCGCGAAAGCTCCTGATACGATTGGTTCGACTCGAAAACTTACCGCAACCGGCAAGGTCTACGCCAACCACAACACCGAAAATAAAGGGGGAGTAATCACAAAACGATCGTTGCGGTTCGATAAGAGAATCGGAGTGAATGATCCTATTACGGTAATCCTTATGTTCAAACTTGCCTCGAGACTTGTGTTCTTGCTCGCATTGTTTGCCGGATGCCGCACGACTCCGGCCGTTCGGGATTATCTCGAGCTACCGGACAGTGAACTCAGCGTTCACCGCGACCGGAATATCGGCTGGCCTCACTACGTTGAAGGTCCCACGATTGTTCTCGTCGATTACGAAATTAATGAGTCGAGTCCGTCAAATCGAGTCTCCGCCCCGGAAAAGCCAGCCGACACCGATAAGCTTCCATCGACGGAACCGCGTCGGCGTCCATCTCTGCTTTCATTCCAATCACCCAAAGTCACCATTCCGGCTGGCGAGTATACCGTACCGCTCTACGACGCCTCGTGCAAAATGACTTCACATCAAGTCGCTTGTGCAGCGGCCAAGAATGCGACGTTGGGTAATGCTCTCAAACAGCATGTATCGGCACAGTCGTTTTCCTGCGGCGATAGCGATTGCGACAACTCGTGCTCACGTGAGGTCCGCAGCAAGTTGCTAAAGTACCGATCAATCTATGATCGCAATCAGGCTGCGTCCAAAGCGCTGATGCTTTTTTATGGTTTAGCAGAGATCAATCAGCAGCTGGATTTGCTAACCAAGGCGTCTAAGGAGCTCGCTCGGAACGAGGACCGAGTCGCCAAGCTCAAGAAAGAAGACATTGAAGTTCCTTTTGACGCTACGGAACTCAAGCGATCCCGCGTTGAACTTGAAAGCAAGCGTGAGGAACTGGAACTCAAAAAGTCGCAAGCCAACAAGCAACTGTTGGTGTTGATCAGCGACGAATGTACTCGCGAATTTGTCAGCCCTAACGTCGAACTGAAATTGTCCAAGTTCGATATCGATGCGGAACTGGCAGTCGCCGAAGGAATGGAATCGCGATCGGATCTGGGGCTGTTGCGAATGCTGGACAACTGCCTGAACAACCATACGCTCAAGTCGATCAATCAGGCGCTGATGCTTACGTCTGCCGCATTGGGGTTTGCTGAATGCCCACCCACACTTCGGGATTTGCTGCGCATCGCTTGTCGTGGCCCCCAGCCCGTGGATGAAAGACAGATTGCCCATCAACGGTTGCAGATTCAATCGCTTGCCAACGATCTTACGCGCCAGATTGATAGTGAAATTCGATCCGCCATCGTGGAGATTGAGACGCGTATGAGGCAAGTCGTTTTGGCAGAATCAACGGTGGCTGCGTGGAACCAACGCGTTGAAGATCTCGCCGTGTTGCGTGAGTTGGAAAAAGCTACGCCGTTTGAAATAACGAACGCAACGCTCCAGAGGATGACCGCCGAAAGTGATCTGATTCACGCTCGCTCTCAGGTACGCATGGCAACGGTAAAACTTGGAACCGCTCAGGGACGGTTGGCGTTGGATTGTGGCTACGTCTTGCCGTCGCCATTTTGCTGCTGCAATCGCACCGAGGTTTCTACCAGGCAAAGGCGACGATTCCATAGGGCTCGGTAGGCAGCCTCAAAAAGCGACGTGTCTGACACCAAAAATAAAAGCCGACGCCAAAGACGTCGACTTGTTTTCCCGTCCCGTTGTCGCTGTCGCTACTTTGGGCGACGTTCGTCGCGGTAGAAACCGACCGATTCCAGCGACTTGTAGACTTCTTCGAGAGTCTTCTCGCCGAAGTTGGAGATGCTAAGCAAATCTTTTCGTGTGCAGTTCAGCAAATCGCGGACGTTGAAGATCCCGCGTTCTTCGAGGCAGTTGGTTGTGCGTACCGAAAGTCCAATTTCGGCTGTGCTCATGTGCAGCCGGTCTTCCAGCGTCGAAGCTTGGCGATGTTCTTCGGTCAGCGGAATGCGCGTTGCCATCGGGGGTCCCTCCCTAAACTTACCTTGGTCAAGAAATACGATCCTTCGTTTAACGCGACTCCTCAATGAGTGGCGTGTCGCAGAGTATAGCAATACCATTCCCTTTTCGACCACCACCTGACGACTTTTTCTGAGAAAAATATCGGCCGCTAACGTCAGAATTCGACGTCATCGTACAAACTGCTCCGAGTCCTCTATAATCTGCACTACCACCTACGTACGCACCCCCCGATAGCTAGCGTGTGAAGGATAACGCACATCCAAAACCAAGGTCAGAGATGTCAAAAGGATGACAGACTATCTCAAGGATTTGACGGAAACTCAAAAAGAGGCCGTCACGCACATTGACGGACCCATGCTGGTTTTGGCTGGCCCGGGCAGCGGAAAAACCCGCGTTGTCACCAGTCGTATTGCGCATCTACTCCACCATGGAATTCGGTCGGAGCACATTCTGGCGCTTACTTTCACCAACAAAGCCGCCGACGAAATGCGAATGCGCGTCGGCAATTTGGCTCCCGGCAATCCCGTTTGGATGAGTACATTTCATCGCTTTTGCAGCAAGCTGCTTCGTCGTTACGCGCGGCTTGTTGGGTTGAGTGAGAATTTTCGCATCTACGATATGGAGGACAGTCTTAAAGCACTCAAGTCGGTCATTGAAGAAGGCCAGTTCTCATTACGGCGAACGACTCCCAATCAAATCGCTCGAACCATCAGCAACGCCAAGAACGTTTTAGCCACTCCAGAACAGTTCCAGATCTCGGCGGCTGGGCCTCTCGAAACGGTTGCTGCCGAGATTTACCCGGGTTATCAACGCAAGCTGATCGAAAGCAATTCTGTTGATTTCGATGACTTGTTGATGCACGTGGCGCTTCTGCTTAAGGACAACGAAGAGCTCCGAGCAGAATTGGATGATTTTTATCATTATATTCTTGTCGACGAGTATCAGGACACGAACCTTGCCCAATACATGATTGTGCGAGCGCTCTCGATTCATCATCCCAATCTGTCTGTCACAGGGGACCCTGATCAATCGATTTACGCGTGGCGAGGCGCGGACATCAAGAACATCCTTGAATTCGAAAAAGACTATCCCAACGTCCGCGTTGTAAGGTTGGAACAGAACTATCGAAGTACCAAGCGAATACTGGAAGTGGCGGATCAGTTGATCGCTAACAATATGTATCGCAAGGAAAAGTCACTCTTCACGGACAATCCGGATGGACAACCCGTGCGGCTGGTCCGGTATCAGAATGGCCATGAAGAGGCCGAGGACATTGCTCGTCAAGTCAGCGAGTGTATTGTTAGCGACGAAATGCGTCCTCGTGATTTTGCAATTCTCTTTCGCACCAATGCGCTGACCAGAAACTTCGAACATGCTTTGCGAGAATACGGCGTTCCTTACCAGATGGTGAACGGAGTCGAATTTTACCAACGCAAAGAAATCAAGGATGTGTTGGCCTATTTGCATTTGGTAAACAACTCGCGGGATAGTGTGGCGCTGGAACGAGTAATCAACACACCGCCACGTGGAATCGGCAAAAAGTCGCTGCAATACCTGCGAGCCCACGCTCAGAATTATCGAGTCTCGATGCTGGACGCCTGCCGTGAATGTGCAGAGGTGGCCGGATTGTCGGCACGGGCTCAATCAGCCATCTCGCGTTTCGTGGCAATGTTCGATGGCCTCAGTGAAGCCGCGGGGGACCCGGTCGAAGGGATTGTCGGTCGAGTCCTCATGGATACCGGATATCGAGATCATCTTAAGGACTCGCCGGCGGAAGAAGACCAACAGCGGTTGGCAAATGTTGAGGAACTCGTGACCGCCGCCAAGCAGTTTGACGATCGCTTCGAAGAAGGAGGGCGACTGGAAGAATTTCTTGAGCAGACTTCACTGATTTCCGATGTGGACGCATGGGATGCAGAAGGCGACAAGATTACGCTGATGACGCTGCACGCCGCCAAGGGGCTTGAGTTTCCTGTCATCTTTATCGTGGCGGTAGAAGAGGGGATTCTACCGCACGAACGATCGCGGCACGATCTGATGCAGACCGAAGAAGAACGGCGACTGTTGTTCGTCGGTATCACGCGAGCCAAGCACAACTTGCAGCTCAGCCTGACTCAATCTCGAGAGTACCGAGGTCGTCATCGTCAATCCGTTCCCAGTTCGTTCCTGATTGAATTGCCTCGTGACAATATGGAGTGCTTTGGAACCGATCCGTCGATGTACCATGGCATCGCGACGGACGACGCGGATGACGAACAGTCGCTGGAACCCGAGGAAGTTCTGGACGAAGTCGCCATGGAGTTCGCCCAGCAGGAATTCGCCGCAGAGCTTCAGCAAGCAACGATGGATGCTTACGATGGAGTCGACGAGCCCATCGACGCCGACTCACCGCAGCCATCCCCCATCGTTTCGGCTGCTCAGATGCTCGACGGCGATTCGGATGATGAACTGGAAGAAGTCTCTCCGGATGCGTTTTCCCTCGGCATGCTAGTAACGCATCCGAAGTACGGTCCTGGCAAAATTGTGGCGCTAAGCGGCAAAGGCGTAAAACGAGTCGCAACAGTGCAGTTTCTCCAACCACCCGAGCGTACCAAGTTTCGACTGGCTTTTTGCCCACTTCGCCCGATGGGGACTCGCACATAAAGCCCCGGGATTGATTCGCAATCTCTTCGTGTGAGGCATGTTCGGGCCATCACAGCTCGCTAACGCTACGTTTTAGGACTCGCGAAATACTCGATTCGCTAGCACCTTACCAACTCGTCTTGGTAAGCTAAGGGCTCCTCGCTATTATTCCCCACCACAAAAATTCCCACCTTCCATATTCGCGAGATTCACATGGCCAAGACTGCACTTATCACAGGCGTTACTGGTCAGGATGGCTCGTACCTCACCGAGTTGCTGCTCGAAAAGGGGTACACGGTTCACGGAATGATTCGCAACGGCGGCCGCGAGACGACGGCCAGGATTGAGCACCTGCTCGACGACATCTATCTCGACGAAGCCGATTTGCGAGAGCAATCACGTATTTCGCGAATCGTGCGGGCTATCCAGCCGGACGAAATTTATAACCTCGCGGCCCAAACATTCATTCCCGCAAGTTGGGAAGAGCCGATTGATACGACCGAAGCAACGGCTTTGGGCGTGGTTCGCATGCTGGAAGCGATTCGAAACGAATGCCCGACGGCTCGGTTCTTTCAAGCGGGCAGCAGCGAAATGTTTGGAGCCATTGAAGAGAGCCCGCAGAGCGAGAACACGGCTTTCCGTCCACGCAATCCTTACGCTGCCTCAAAAGTCTACGGTCACTGGATCACCGTCAACTATCGAGATCGATACGATCTTTATGCCTGCTCCGGCATTTTGTTCAATCACGAATCGCCTCGCCGCGGTGCTGATTTTGTGACTCGGAAGATTACACGCACTGCCGCGATGATCAAATTGGGAATGGCAGACGAACTCAAACTCGGCAACCTGCAGGCTCGCCGCGACTGGGGTTACGCTGGCGACTATGTGCGAGCCATGTGGCAAATGCTTCAGCAGGACAAACCAGTCGATTATGTCATCGGGACCGGAGTTGCGAATCGAGTCGAAGACTTTGTCCGCGCCGCGTTCTCGCACCTTGGACTCGATTGGAACCAATATGTTTCGATCGACCCTCGTTTTTATCGACCAGCCGAACCGCACCAATTGGTTGCGGATCCGACGCGCGCCAATCAGGAACTGGGGTGGCAACCCGAGGTAACATTGGACCAACTCGTCGCCATGATGGTCGACGCGGATATGGAGCTGCTTAAATCCAAAGCGACTCCAGTCAAAAATCTCGCAAGTGGCACTGCCTAAGCCGCTTGATTGCTCAAGCTCGATCGCAAGGATGCGACGAGTCCAGCCAAAGGAGACATGGAAGTCGTGACAGTCAACAACGGGTTGAAAATTCTCATTACGCGTCTCAGTCACATCGGTGTCTGCGTGGCTACACTGCCAGTCGCGTGTGCCATTCGCAACGCCTTGCCCGATGCTCGCATTGGTTGGGTGGTTCAGTCTCCCACACATCAACTGCTGGAAAACCACCCAGCGATTGACGAGTTGTTTGTGGTGCCAAGCGGGTTTTTGAAGAGTCCGCGAGAAGTCGTCGAGCTGAGGAAGCAGCTCCGCGCGTTTCGCCCTGATGTTAGCGTTGATCCCCAGAGTCTGTCCAAGAGTTCGCTAGTTGCCTGGCTGTCCGGAGCTCGGCGGCGAATCGGATTAGAACGACCGTTGGGACGTGAGGTCGCCCCGTTGCTGAACAATACACGTGTTCAAGCCAAAGCATTCCATATCGTTGATCGTTCTCTGGAATTGCTAAAACCGCTCGGGATCGAATCGCCTGAGGTTGAATTTAATATGCCGGTCAATGCGGCAGCAGCCTCAACGATTGAGGGATTCTGCAATCAATCGCACTTGGGGTGCGGCTTCGCTTTGCTGAATCCGGGAGCTGGTTGGATGTCACGACGATGGCCAGTCCGAAGGTTTGGTGCCGTCGCCCGTTACCTCGGGCAACAGTATCAGGTGCCCAGCGTGGTGGCTTGGGCGGGTGGCGAAGAAGAGAAATTGGCCGATGATATTGTCCAAAAATCGGGCGGCCATTGCCTCAAGGCGCCTCGAACTTCGCTCGTGGAATTGAACGAGTTATTGCGAAAGTCTCGTTTCTACCTCGGCAGCGACACCGGCCCGATGCACATGGCGACGGCCGTTGGCACCCCCTGCATCACGCTCCACGGTCCGACATTGCCAACGCACAGCGGAGCCTACGGTGATCAGCACATGGCTGTCCAGGCCTTCTACCAGGAAAGCGATCGCAAATCGAGTAGCGCTGCGATGAATGCCATCGAAGTCGATCATGTCTACCGCGCGTGCGACAAGATGCTCGCCCGGCAAGGACAAAAGAAAATCAACGAAGCTGCTTAACAGAATTCAAACCCACGTTCCCTTGGCATCGACATGATACAAACGACTCAGCAGCACACGTGCGAAAACTGCGGCTCAAACGACTTGACTCGCTTTGAGGTTCCTGACCAAACGGTTTTGTGGCAATGTCCGGAATGCGAACTTTATCAACATGGAGCTCCGCCTTGCGAGGAAGCCTACGAGGATGAGTACCATGAAGACTATCGACAAGCTCTCTCTCGCAAGATCCGCACGGCGCACGTTCGCTTATGTCGTGTCAGCGCTTACCTGAATTCGAACTCTCCTTCGCTACTCGACATTGGGTGCTCAGTGGGAGCCACGGTGGCGGCTGCGAAACGTCGAGGATGGGATGCTCATGGCGTTGATGTCAGTCGTACAGCCGTTGATTTTTGCCGAGGAGAAGGGCTGAACTGCCGTCATTTCAACGGTCATGCATTACCGTTTCCTGATCAGACGTTCGACGTCATCACCTCTTGGCACGTCATCGAGCACGTCACGAGCGTGAGTGAGACGCTAGAGGAGTGGTTTCGAGTCCTGAAGCCTGGTGGGGTGATGATTCTCGAAACACCCGATGCGAATTGCTGGAAGGCTCGCGTCCTCGGGGCTCGATATCGCAAATTCTGGCCAGCCGAGCATCTTTATACATTCAAGCCTGACAATCTCGCTCCATTCGTGGAACGAGCCGGATTCGAACTTCTGCCTTCGCCGTTGATCGTTCCGCCCAAGAATGTCGGCATGACGACGTCAGTTTATGCGATCGCGCACCAGTCTTATCTCGCGATGTCGAGATTGAGCGGATTCAGCAAGGCGTTTCAGATCGTAGCACGTCGAGCCGCCTAATGAGTTCGACATCCGAAGTCGTCATCCGGGAGAAGCCACAACGGGCACGAAGAATCAATTTTTCTCAGGCTTTGCCTTGCCTCGAATTTATATTCCGCGACGATTTAGGGCGAACCTTGAACCTACTGCTCAGCTCGATTTGATACTATGCTGACATAGGTTAATTTTGCCCCACCGAGCCATCCATGAATACGCCGTCACCTGATTCCCCTGAATCCCAAATCCGCATTGCATCTCGAGTCTTGCGGTTGCCGCCGTATCTTTTCGGCCGTATCAACAACCTCCTGTACCAGAAGCGTCGGGCTGGCAGCGATGTGATTGATCTTGGCATGGGAAACCCATCCGACGCGCCGACTGGCGAAGTTATTCAAAAGCTCGCCGATGCTGCGGCGGACCCGAAAAATCATGGCTATAGCAAATCCAACGGCATAGTGAACTTGCGGCGTGAAGTCTCCGGCAAGTATCTGAAGAAGTATGGCGTACGACTGGATCCCGAAACCGAAGTCATCACGTGCCTCGGATCGAAAGAGGGATTTTCGCATATGTGTCTGGCTCTGATGGGGCCTGGCGATACGGCGATCGTTCCCTCGCCTTACTTTCCCGTTCACATGTATGCGGTGGCGCTTGCTTCGGGCAATGTGATTACGCTCGATGTGGCGGAAGGTCAGAAGTTTCTCGACAACATCGCGTACACTTGCGAACACCTGGTACCAAAACCCAAGCTGCTGATTCTCTGCTACCCGCACAACCCATCGACGGTCACGGTCGACCCGCAGTTCTTTGTCGAAGTCGTGCGGCTAGCGAAGAAATATGGCTTCATGGTCATTAGCGACTTTGCCTATGCCGATGTTGCCTATGACGGTTACCAGCCACCCAGTTTTCTTTCGGCTCCCGGAGCCATCGACGTGGGCGTTGAGTTTACGACGATGAGTAAGGGCTACAACATGGCGGGTTGGCGAGTCGGATTTTGCGCTGGTAACGCCGAGATGATTAACGCACTTGCCGTCATCAAGGGCTACTACGATTATGGCATGTTCCAGGCGATTCAGATCGCGGCCATCGTAGCTTTGCGAGACGGTGACGCAGCCGTCGAAGAACAATCGCTCGTTTATCAAGGCCGTCGTGATGCTCTGATAGATGGTCTCAGTCGCATAGGGTGGAACGTTCCTGCCCCCAAAGCCGGCATGTTCCTCTGGGCTCCGATTCCCGAGCCATGGCGCAGTCGCATGAGCACCATGGATTTTGCCATGATGCTTCTGGAAAAGGGTGACGTCGCCGTCAGTCCCGGTTCGGGATTTGGCGAAGCCGGCGAAGGATTTCTGCGCATGTCGCTCGTCGAGAACGAGAATCGGTTACGCCAGGCCGTACGGCAGATTGCACGCTGCCTAGATCGTGAAGCCGCAGAAGTGTAGCTGCTGACATGCAAAAGTGAGCGGCAAGACGCTAGCCGCCGGTAATGCGGTGAAACCGCCTAGGCATCGCCTTGCGCTTCGCCAATTTCAATCCGTGTCTTGTTTCTGTTTTCGAAAGATGCCACGATATGGGCTCCACGCTGGGAATAAGTACAAGCTATCTCCCGAAAGGCAAGCACCGCGCTTCCATACTCCGATATGTCACGATTCACCATTCGGACCATGCTTGCAATCACGTTCGTCTTCGCGCTAGTTTTCGCATTGCCAATTCGAAAGGCCATCGAGCAAAAACGAGGTAGAGATTGGGTCGCCTCACAACGAGGGCACGTTCACTTTGGACGCAAGTACGACACCTCAGATCCAGGCCTCCTTGTTGGCCTGCTGGGCATTGACCTGTTTAATCCTGTTTGCGGCGTGACGCTCGACTGCGAAGAGCTTGCTGATTTGACTCCGATAACGCAGTTATCGTCTCTCGAAACCTTAGAGATAAACATCTACATGGCAAGCAACATTGACTTGTCGCCCCTGGGTGACCTACCTCGACTCCAAGAGCTCCATTTCACACGATGGTCAGGGATTGACCGGGAACGATTGGATGAATTGCGAGAAATGCTACCGAACGTAAAGATTCACTCGGAAGTGCATCCTGACGAAAATCCTCCCAAGGCACTACCGGCGCCGTGATCTATTTTTCGTTGGTTGTAATGAGGGCCTAAGGTTTTTGCTGGATTGGTCGAAAGCCCGTGAAACTCATGGAACTGCGCCCGTCGGCTCACCGGCATGATATGTTCGCTGACGGTCGTGAAGTCCTTTGTGAACATGACACCACTCACACGTCTACCTACTGAATACCAATCGCGATGAACGAGAACGAAAACCCGTATCGTCCGCCTTCGCAGGACGGGCCGATGGTCAAGGAGGAGGGATCGCGAATTCGGATATCAACCGTCTTTTGGTCGATCGCCATAGTCCCGGCGACGATCAGTGCGTTTTGCTGCACATGCACAGGGACCACCTTGGTGGGGATTAACCTGCTTCCCGCAAGATTGGAAGGACTGGGGATTTTAGCAGGTTTCGTCGCGGGTTTGTCTGTCGCGATCTTCCTAGCTATCGGTTTGATTAAGGTAATTAAGAATTCACGGAAGCCTCGTGTGAAGAAGCCGAAGCTTTGAATCTATCTTGTGCCATATCCTCACGCGTAAGTAGGCACTGAACAAGGTCGTCGACGGAACAGCGCAACCGGCCCAAGTTTACTCGCGGCAATGGACCAGTGACATGACGGCCATGGCTGTGCCGTAAGGTTGGTGGTAGTTGTAGAGCGGGTAGTCCCACCAACTGCCGTCTTTTTCCTGCTGATCCAGCAGCAGGCGAGACATCTGGCCTGCGTGGCGACGTCGATCGTCGGAGGTCAGTTCGCGGAACGTGCGAGCCCCGTACCAGTGACCGTAGTAGTAAAAATAGCCGGCTACGAGGAAGTGTGATTCGTGGGGCACGGGGCGCTTGCGACCGATGTACAACCATCCGTTACGCGCAAACAAACGGTCCAGCCAGACATTGAAGACTTTGTCGGTGATCTTCTCGTCATCCCACATTCGCAACGCCAGGTTGCACGTTTGTGAGCGTCCCAGACTGCCGCCCGGACGATTGATCGACCGCATGGGGCGAGCGCCCGTTGGCCCGCGGAACGCGTAGTAGTATGTGAAGTCGGGTTTGCGTTGCATGCGCAGGGCTTTGAGTGACTTGTTCACCATGTCCATCGGGACATCCACATCGACTTCGGTGGCTCGCTTCAAAGCGATCAACCCGGTGGCCGTCGTAAAACTCGTGGGGCTGGACGTGGGCTGCTGGGCTTCGGCTCGGAAATCATAATAACCCCAACCACCATCCACGGATTGATAACGCTTGAGCATGTCGATCTGAGAAACGATCAGTTCACGCATAATATCGACGCGATCCTGATCCGAATCGTCATACTCGATCAAGTCCGCCAAAGCCTCGATCGAGTAAGCATGTGCCCACACGTTATAGATCGCATCTCCCGTGGCTCGACGAACCTTGGGCAGTTCTTCAACCAGCCAATCTTCGGCTCGCTGGATCGAGTCGATGACTTCCTGACGTTTGTCTTTGGTTTGGATTAACGCACAGATGCAGAGACTTGTCGTTGCTGCGCGAAAGCCATGATGCGCCCCTGGGATTGGAGCATAGATGTTCAGCGATTTCGTACGAGTCGCCGAACCCCAACTGCCATCCTTGTTTTGCGAAGTCAACAGGAACTTGATGCCTCGATCGATGCCGGTTTCCAATTCGGCTTGCGTCGGGACCTCCACCGGACGCGGCTTGGGAGTCCCGGTTAGCAGGGGCGATTCACCGCTCTCTTCAGCGGAACACCACGCTGAAGCGAACAGTAGAACGAGTGAAACGACGGCAACGCGAGGAAGTTTCATGGGTAGTGCCTGTTGATGTCGGAGGATGGGGATCCTAGCGAGAAAGCGGCTTTTTCCAAAGCCTAAGCTTGTCGGACAGGAATGTCCAACCGACTACTTCTCATCGTCTTCTTCCTCTTCCTCTTCTTCGTCGTCATTGTCTTTTTCCTCGACGGGAATCACGATCTTGGCGGTGCAGCTCATGCCGGGCACAATCGCATCTGCTTCGTCGGGCAAGTCGATTTTAATTTTGGCTGCAAACGTTCCCGAACCGGTTGGGATCGCAGCGATTTCGACCAGAGTGCCTTCGAGCGTTAAGTCCGGAAAGGCGGTCGCTTCGACTTTGACCTTGGTTCCCTTTGTCGCGTGGCGCAGGTCTTTTTCCGAAACCGAGGTTTCGATATGCAAAGGACGCAGGTCAACAACGGTCATGAATGTCGAATTGGATTTCAACGATCCACCGGCTTTGAACATGGAAGCCATCGACGAGGGATCGGTCCACTTACCTTTCTTGCATTCACCGTAATAAACATAGCCGGACGTAGGGGCCTTGATCGTCAACGCCTCTCTGTCCTCGCGCATATGCTTGAGTTTGGTTTTGGTCTTATCCAGACTGATCTTCTGTTTCTTCAGCTCAAGTTCTTTTTGCTCGATGCGTGAGGGCAAGGTGAGTCGGGACCGTTCCAATTCGATGGCGGCTTGTTTGACGGCATCTTCGAGGGTTTCTTCTCGCCGTGGCAAATCAACTTCGTGGCCGCGTTTGTGAGTCCGCTTGGCTCGCTCCAGCGAATACTGGGCCTGCTTCACCTGATCCCGTGTGCGTTTGAGGATGATCTCTTCGCTTTGTTCTGTCAGATCGTCGGCTTCGTACATTTGCTCAAGCTGCTTGAGCTCTTCCGATTGATAGGCGAGATAGTTCTCAGCGCTCTGGAGGCTGAAGTCATATGATTTTTTGCTGGCTTCTTTATCAATCGTGATAAATCGCTTCAAATCGTCCGAAGCTTTGCGTTCCGATCGTTCTGCAAGTTCCTCGGCGAGCGGAGTCGATTTGCGCAACAGCTCGAGTCCCTTCTCGGCAAGCTTCATCGAGATTTCTGCCAGTCGAAGGTCGTGTTTTAATCCTTCCAGCGCGAGGTCAATCTTCTTGGTCTCCAACTCGACCAGTACGTCGCCCTTGCGGACTTTTGTGCCGTGATCAACAGCGGAGATAACACGCATTTCAGACCACTCGTTCAAGCGACGCATGACTTTCGTTTGGTCAGACGCAACGAAGTTGCCTTTCAGGCTGACTTCTTTGGGCTTTTTCTCTTTCTTCTTTTCGCTTTTCTCGTCGTCATCGTCTTTGCTTTTGTCTTCATCCTTGTCAACGACTTCCTTTTCCTCTTCCTTTTCGTCGTCGTCTTTGTCCTTCTTGGTCGAATTCTCGTCATCACTGCTTGCTTTCGGTTCCTTTGCGTCGTCTTGTGCGACCGGCAGCGAAAGCGATTGTTGTGCGATGGAAGGAGCGGTGATGGTAAAGAGCAAGAGCAACGTGAGCAAGTATCGAAGCCGCGACATTTCTTGGACCTTTATCGAGCAGTATTTCGAGTAAGCCAATGGGTGATTCCCGATGGTGATGCAATGAGGTGCTGAGAGACTCCATTGCGGTATGTTTGAGGCTATCCAGCCGCGGGCGCGTGGTCAAGCAAAACCGTCTGAATTGCCGGAAACGAAGCCGAGGGGACGTATCAGTCGCGTCGGCAGTGAGCATGGATGAGGACGGTCGTCCACTATTTGAGTGTTGCCAGGTACTCGATCAGGTCACGAAGATCGTAAGCATTTAGGTAATCGATGATGTTGGCCGGCATCGAAGATTTACCCTTGGTAATGTCTTCAATGTCGCGTTTACGAAGCGTGATCAATTCGTCTTCGGTATTCACGAGGACAAGCTCTTCTTTCGTCTGGCTTCGCACGATACCGCTATGGATCAATCCGTCATCCGTGGTGACAATCGCGGTTTCAAAACCTTTAGCGATTGCCTTATTGGGTGTCAGGATCGACTCGAGTAAGTACTCTCTCGATTTTTCCGCGCCGATCTTGGACAAATCCGGGCCGACTCGGCCTCCGCCCTTGGTGGACTTGTGGCATTTCACACATCCCAACGAAATTCGCTGGTAGAACAATCGTTCGCCTCGTTCTGCGCTGCCGCCATGGAGCGATTCGCGAAAGTGAATCATGCGATGTTCCATGTTGCCGAGCGATTTCTCGTAAGCCAGCAATTGCTCTTTGAGTGGTTTGTTGGCGTCGGCACGTTTGTGAGCGGCTTCGAGCACATCCAGTCGCAGGTAATTTGGGATTTTGTCCCGCTGCATAAGTTTGACCAAACCCAACAGCGCCTTGTCGGTGACTTTTCGATCAATGTCGGGGAGCAGTGTGACTGCCGATTGCTTTTCGAGTTGCGTCCCGGTTCGCAGCGCCTCACGAACGGCTTCGACGGCGGCGTCGGGGTTCGTTTGAGAGAGGACGATACGCCCAGCCGCTCGGACTCGAGGTTGGTTGTCTCGAATGGCTTTGCCGCAAATATCTTCTAACCCATCAGGTTCCAATGTGGCAAGCGCCAGTAGGGCCCCCGCGCGTTCCTTGCCGGTTGCGTCTTGTTTCCATAGCAAAGACTTGAGTTGAGATTCTACTTCGGTGATGCCGAACTGCGCCGCCAATCTTGCTGCACGTCCCCGTATCTCATGGTTAGCCGTCATTAGACTTGTCAGATTCTTGCGAATGGCCGCGATCGAATCCAGGTCCTTGCGAGGTGTATCCGTGGGACGCCACATCCCAAGGATGGGGTCACGGAAGCTATCCGATCCCCAGTTGGTGAGAAGTGTTAACGCAAACTGACGCAGGGGTAATGGAGCTTCGCTTTCGGCAGCGAAGGTTGCCAATTGATCAGCATTCTCGGCTCGTCCAAGGTGAGAGTGCGCAGAGAGGACTCGTCGCATAAGGGCGTCGTCGAAGCGATCACTGTTGATGAGCTTGGCGAGCTGGGGGTAGGCTTCTTTGACCGGAACATCATGGATTGCCAGGGCAGCTTCGGTAACAATCTTCAGATTCTTGTCATCAAGAAATTCAGCCAACAGAGGGCTCTTTTTCATTCGCAATGCGAGAACCGTTGCCATTCGGACAGCGTCATCTTCATGATCCTTGAGTAGCGAGAATTGAGCCCGTGAGCCACACTTAGCCAGCGCCAGTGCGCCCGCATGTCGTAGCGTGACGTCCTTGTTGGCGTTCTCGCGAATCATCTCGACGATATCTTCCGTGGCACTTTCCGCCTGGAAGCGGCTGGTGGCAATCGCCGCCGCCAATTGGACTCGAGGCGATTTGTCATACAGACGCTTGAAGATATTCTTGGCCGCCGGCGCGTAACCGGCGTCGCCCAAAGCCATGATGGATGCGTATCGTATTTCCGGTTCGACATCCTGGATTACGCTGGCGATCGTCAGCAACGCGGCTTTGGCGTTTTTGTTTTTGGAGCGGCCAATTTGACCCAATCCCCAGATGGAATGGAGTTTCGTGAAGAGTACCTTCGACTTGTCCAAGACCGTGGCGAAGACTTCGACTTGCCCACGTCGAGCGAGCTCAAACTGCGACTCTCTTCGAACGCGTCGATCCATGTGACTGAGCAACGCAGCGAGTTCTCGGTCCTTCAGCTTGGTAAAACCACTGCCCAGCAGTTTTTTGACTTCCTTGCTGACTTTTGAGTTGATCGCCTTTTCATCAAACAGTCGATAGATTCGGCCTTTGCCAGACCCTTCCCAGCCTTGAACCCAGTCCGAGACATACATCGAACCATCAGGGCCAAAATCGCAATCGGTCGCTAAGCAGTTCCAGAGGAAGACTTCGGGGTCGATGACCTTGAACGATGCGCCGTCAGGTTTCACTTTGAAGGTGCGAATGCCGCTGACGCTCGATTGGCCACGAAAGTCGCAGAGGAAAAAGTTGCCATTGTAATTGTCGCTTAGTCCGGTGCCGGGATAGTACGTCAGTCCCGCTGGGCCGTCCGACATGTTCTCAACGGCCGGGAGGATATAAGCCGGTTGGGTGCTGTTCCGCGTTTCCCAGATCTTCTCTCGGTTGAACGGACCACGGTCTCCAAAATACTGGAAGGCCATTCGCCAACCGTAATCAGCACCCGGAACGATGTGGAGCCATCGAGCCAGATCACCGCTGTCGGAATTGTTGTCGCAGGTGAAGAGGTTGTCGTATTCGTCGAACGCCAACTCCTGAGGGTTTCGCAGGCCAGTAGCGATAACTTCCAGTTTGCTGCCATCAAATTCACATCGGAAAATGGCGCCGGATTCGGCGTCCGCGACACGCCCCTCTTTCGTCTTGACGTTGTATCCGCGATCACCCATCGAGAAATACAGTCGTCCGTCGTTGCCAATTGTCAGTCCATGAAGGTCGTGGCCTCGATAGGCGAAGCGGACACCAAAGCCCTCAAATAATTCCGATTTCGAGTCGGCTCGACCGTCGTTGTTCTTGTCACGGAATGCATAGAGTTTGGGAATGCAGGTGTAATAAACGTTGCTGCCGCGAACAAGCACGCCGGCTCCCGTTCCATCGAGCGGGTTGCGGAAGCCATCGACAAAAACAGTGCTGCGTTCCGCCAATCCGTCGCCATTGCGGTCTTGCAGCAGTCGAATGCGATCCTGATTACGTGCGAAACTCGACAAGTCGCCTTTGAGATGCTTCTTCAACAGCTTCAAGCGGTCGTCCACAGTACGCGAAGCGAGATCATCATTGACCCAGTCTTCGTGGTTCCGATTGTCCTCGACTCCTCGATCCTGACGATAAGTTTCACAGACAAAAACACGGCCCTTGGGGTCGACATCGATCGACACGGCATTTGCCACCATGGGTTCAGCGGCAAACAACTTCGCCTTGATGCCTTTGGCCAGTGTGAACGCCCGAGCCGCATCAACGGCTTCTTTCGGAATCTTGACCTCTTGAGCGTGGGCAGATGCCGTGTAAAGCAATGCCACGATGAAGATGATGAGTTTGTGGGTGAACGTGCGAGGATTCAACGTGCGGCTCTCCTTCGTGCATCTTTGTAAACCGGCCAAGCCGTATTGGACTATTCTTCGGCAGGCGATGCGACGAGCAGTAAGCGGTGATTTGTGGATGGCGGACGAAATCCGCCGGAGAAAGTAAATACTCGGAAACAGGTCAAGCCTGAGAGTGCTGACAATGGAAAACAATTTGACGCGTATGCCGCGCTGGTTGTATTGTTGGCGATAATTGCCCGGTTGGCGATAGCCTGCTGACCGCCATTTACGTTACTTCAGACGAATGAAGCCGAATTGAACGATACTCCCACCCACCCAAAGTCTGTTGATTGCGAGAAGTGTGGCGAATCACTTGTCGGACAGGTGAATTCTTGCTGGAAGTGTGGTCATGATGTGGTGATCCGGAAGACGGGCATTGCCGATGCAGACTCACCGTTCGGCAATGAACAAATGCCGATAGATCGGAGTGATGATCGTACCGAAAGGGCGGACGAGGCGATGGCTAAGGCGGCTTCGCTGGCGGCCATCCTTATTGGGTTGTTCTCGCTGCCATTTTCCAACTGGTTGGGGTTAGTCGTTGTGCCAGCCGCGATCGGTTTGTGCATGGCGTTTTGGGGATTGACCGCCAGTCGCAATAAACGACGAGCGATCGCGGGAATTCTTATCTGTCTCGTGGCTTTGTCACTTGCCGGACGGATCATGTATGCCGATGTATCCAACTGGTACGAGGAGACATTCGTTACCAGCCTTTTTTGAATACTAGTGGGGTGATGCGCGTTA
>CAYYHV010000061.1:9362-23268 GCA_964471695.1 uncultured Pirellulaceae bacterium | reverse complement strand
GTTGTGTTCCACTGCAACAGATCGCCGGGAAAGTTGAGGGTTGCAGTAGCGTCCAGCGGAACATTCCATGTCGTGTTAACATTAACGGTTCCGGCTCCCGTTGATGAAACCATACCGTTCAATGCATAGGTACCAGCCTGATAATTCAGCACTGTATTCGCGGCAATCGCATACGTTCCACCCGTATGACTTCCGCCGCGAGTCAGGTTTAACTGCCCTTCTTGAATGTCGACGACGCCGGCTTGCTGAGACAAAAACACGTCGAACGATGCCGTGTTGTCACCGACTTTGCGAATCGTCCCTTCATTGTTGAAATTCCAGAAGCCTGTATTGGCATCCAATTGACCACTGCGTATTTCGTAGACGCCACCGGGACGGTTATTGATCGTGGCGCTATTGAAATTCAGATCCGACGCGTTGTGAACAATCAACCCTTCGTTGTTGAGGATGCCGTTGAACGATGGATTACCGTTCCAGTTGATGGTACCAATATTCGAGAGCGGACCATCAAGGTCGTATGTCGTTGTGTTCCACTGCAACAGATCGCCGGGAAAGTTGAGGGTTGCAGTGGTGTCCAGCGGAACATTCCATGTCGAATTGACATTTACGGTCCCTTCGCCGGTTGGAGACACCAAGCCGACAAATGCGTATGTTCCGTTTGCATAGTTAAGGATTGCATCTGCTGCTACGGAATATGTGCCGCCAGTATGAACTCCACCGCGAGTCAGATCGAGTTGCCCTTCCTGAATGTCAACGATTCCCGTTTGCTGAGACAAAAACACGTCAACCAATGCCGTGGTGTCACCGACCTTACGAATCGTCCCCTCGTTATTGAAATTCCAGAATCCTGAATTAGCGTCCAATTGACCACTGCGTATCTCATAGACTCCGCCTGGCAGATTGTTGATCGTAGCGCTGTTAAAATTCAGATCGCTCGCACTATGATTGATTGTCCCTCGATTGTTCAATACACCACTGAGGCTTGGCCCGTTAATCAGGTTGATCTCGCCGAGATTCTCCAACCCCTGATTCAGCTGGAACGATGTTGAATTCCACTGCAGTACATCTCCCTCAAAATCGAGTGTAGCGATCTCACCATCGGGCACTCGCCAAGTCGATTGGACATTGATGATGCCGTCACCGTCGCCAGTCGCAAGGCCAAAGAAGTCATAGGTGCCGTTGGCATAATTCAGCACCGCATCCGCGGCCACCCGATAGTGTCCCGTCAGATGTTGCCCGCCTCGAATCAAGTTGAGGTTACCTTCGACAACCTCAATGGTCCCGCCTGATTGCAATACGTTGACGTCGAAGTTTACGGTCTCCTCACTCGTCTTGCGGATCGTTCCTTCGTTCTCAAAATTCCAAAATCCTGCGTTAGCATCGAGTTGTCCGCTTCGAATTTCGTAGATCGCGTCACTCAAATTTCTCACGGTCGCGCTGTTTAAATTCAGATCACTGGCGGTATGAATGACGTTGCCGGCATTTGTGAAAACACCACTTATCGTTGGGTTATTCTGAATTTCCATTTGCCCCATATTCGACAAGCCGCCGAACCCAACGATGGCCCCGCCACCGAAAGTGCTGTCGCCGTATACCTCAAGCGGAGCCGATCCTCCCGCCGTCCCTCCAGACATCTCCAACCCGGCAAACAACTGTCCTTGAACAGTCACCTGCAGACTGCCGCCGATGATGTTGAATCGCTCGAAACTTCGCAGCCCCAAAAGTGTGTGAGCCGCATTGACTGTGATCGTTTGATCACCCGGTACACTGATGAGCACATCGTCGGTTGGTCCCGGGACCACACCGTTGCTCCAATTCGAAGGGTCGTTGAAGTTCCCGCTGGCTCCTATCCAAAATGCCGTAGAAGTCAGTACGTCAAATGTCGAAACGGTGGTTGTGGATCCAAGTCGATTGCCGACTCGATCCGTAATCATTGCTTCGTTGATCCGAAACTGATGACTGCCTTCAACCATCTCCGGATACGATAGCGTGACCGACGTATCGTTGAAGCCGACTTGAATCAACTCAGGCTCGATCAGGTTACCTGCCGGATCAAACATCTGAAAATTGTCGGTCGTAAGAGTGTTTACATTCATCGGCTCGTCGAAGGTAATTCGAAACTGTCGCTGCAGTCGACTACGTTCCGAATTCGGCTCGGGATCCTGCAGGAGAATGGACGGCGCCACCGTGTCGGGAACCAAGTCAACGATAATTGGGTCGCTCACCGTAGAATTGCCGCCACCATCGGTGACTCGAATCTGTGTTGACAGCCGATTCCCCGCCGTAGCCGAGATGCCTGGCGTTGTCAGCTCGTATGGAAACGTAATGTCCGACGCGAAGGGGACACCGTCGACAAGCAGTTCTACGGAACGAACCTGAACGTCGTCCGTTACATCCAGCTTGAATGGCAACGAAGTGCCTTCGACCACTTGAATTCCCGCGACCCCTCCATCCACGTCGACAAAATCGGGTTGCACAGTAACCGTCGGTGCAACTTCTGCCGAATCAAAAGGCAGGAAATTGACAACTTGGACTCCGGAGGTCCCATCGGAAACGATGGCGATTCCACCTGCCAGTGAAATCCCGGTAGGAACACGCGGCAAATCAAACTGAGTCAGGAAATCGTCCGTGTTCGTTGGATCGGAAACGTCAAACACGTTCAGCACGGAATCACGAATAATGCGACCACCCTGCACAGCCAACCCGGAACCGTTCGCGGCGATCGGACCTTCCGGACCATCCGTGCCCGCTGGGATATCCACGTCACTGATGAGGGTCAGTGCCTCGGGATCCGAAACGTCCACGGTGACAAATCCCCCCGGAGCCGGATTCACATTGGATGCATAGGCGATACCGCCGCCGACGAAGAGTTTGCCTCCGCCGTTGGGTAAGACCAAACTGCCCCGAGTCACCATGGCGAACGACGAAACGTCAATGACGCTCAACGCTCTTGAGCTGTTCATCGTGTAGAGCATACTGCCATCACGGCTGATGTCCGTGATATTCGTACCCAGGTTCAGAGATTCGATTTGTTCGCCTGAAACCAAGTCGACCGCCACAAGATCCCGTCCGATGGAGGCGTATACCAGCCCATTGCTGATCTCGACATTCGTGACGCTTCCACCCAAACTTACCGTGCGAATGAGCTCTGGCATCATCGGCTCGGAAACATCGACAAGGTGCAGCCCACCACTACCGCCGGCTACGGCAGCCAGCGTTCGATCCGAACTGATGGCGACTCCCTGATTGACGCCAGGCAAGTCAATTTGGCCAAGCAAGATGGGGTCATCGAATTGCGAGATGTCCATGACGACCAACCCCTGCGCTCCTGTCGCCACGTACGCGCGAATGTCTTCAGCGTCATCCGGACGGCTGGCAGTCACGATGTCCGACGCGCTGCCTTGCAACGGAAGATTCGATATCACTCCCGTTGGGAAGCCGCGTGCGTCCAGTGGATTCAACCCCTGCCTCACTTCACCTCCATCGAGTACCCCGTCCCCATCCGAGTCAGGATTGTCGGGATTCGTACCCAACACATTTTCGACCGTATCGCTTAGTCCATCCATGTCCGTATCGACGAAGTCCGTGGGTAGAATCAATGCCGTGCGAGATTGCCGAGTTCCGTTGTCGCCTGTCACGACGGTTTGAGTCGTCCCCCAACCTCGCAATGGGTCGACAACCGTAAAGTTGAAGACTTCGTTGGCTGGCAATACCACCGAAAAAGTCCCATCGGCATCTGAGACGCCTCGCGTCACAAAGTTGCCAGCTCGATCCGTCACAAGATACGGCACACTACTGCCCGATTCGAAAAACCCAGCGTAGACTTCTTCGAAATGTTCCAGCCAGTTCGTGTAACTCGCGCCAATCTGATTGATGCTGTCCAAAATCTCGCCGGTTGCAAGAAAGTGCGCTCTTCCTCGACCGATCTTGGCCAATCCATCCACGACTTCATCAACTGTTGTCGCCAGCTGCCCGGATGGATCACTTTCCAAGGCGTTGAGAATTTGAATGGCGCCATCCAGCATTAAGCCAAAGTTCTCGCCCCATGCCACCGCGCGATCAGTAATATCCTCAATCGTGTCTGACCAATCCTGATCAATAAGACCAAATGATCCCAACAGGTCTTGGGCTGATTGAAAAGTACTGCGTGCCCCATTCGTGACTCCGTCAACAGCAACTGCCAGTTGAGCCGCATCGACGGCAGTACCGGATATAGGCTCTGGGTTCAACGCGTTCGCCGTCAATAAGGCGGCTGTAACATCCGCCTCCGAAATATCCCCGTCGGTCCATCGAGCCGCTGTGACCGTGACTCCGGAAACCAAGCTCAACCCCTGATCGACAACGGGAGCTTGCCCAATGATCGGAGCTTGATCAGCGACCGACGCCACGACACCAATACTGGCCAGGAAAGTTCGACTTGCATTCCCTGTTAGTGCCAATGCACTCTCAAGCCGCCCGCGCGCAGGTGGCTTGGGTGTGGAAATCTCCGTGGTGACCGAGACACCTCGCTGCACGCCATGCCAACCTGGAGCCCGCACACCCGAATCTGGATCCGAAGTCATCGTTTCGCCGTCCGCAGAGACCGTTAATGATCCTACGACAATCCACTCGGCTCGGGCATGATCAAACGACATCAACAACGACTGTTCACCAGGAGCCAACCCTTCGGTATTGGGGAACGTAATCTCCGCCGGCTGGTCAAAGATCGGCGCATCCGCTTGCACCGTGATATCAAAGGAGTGATCAAGATTGCCAGGCAGTGGAGCCGGCAGTCGACTGGAATCAACACGGAAGATACCGACTTCTGTTCCTGCCGATCCATCTTCGTTCACCAGACTGTTGGCCGGAACCGTCAGCGACACCATCGCGAGTTCTGGATCGTTTTGCGTCTGCACGTCAGGCAACGTCACCGTAACCGACTGATTGGGCTGAACATCCGAGATCGCTTCGTCCAACACGAAGGGCAGATGGATATTGAATGGAATATTGGTGCGTTGCCCCGGAATACTGTCAAATTCCTTCGCGATATTGGGAAAGTAACCACCAGCGGGAACTGGATCGCCCGCTTGAAACTGCGTGGTCGATCCGTCAATGTGCACGAAGAAGCCCGGCGACGGAACGTTCTCCAGGACAAACTCACCATTGTGATTGGTCGTGACGTCCAACTCGGGAAAACCATCGACCCGAACGGTCACGCCTTCGAGCGGCAAATCGTTCCCCATCGCATCGGGCTCGCTTGCAACGACTCGACCAACAACCATTGTGCCCGCGATTTGGCTCACAGATACCGTGGTAAAGTCAAAGTTTCCAACGCCACCAGCGAATCCATCACCATCCGCGTCCAATAACGTGCCATTGGGCGTCGCGATCCGATCACCGTCGATTTGCACGCGAACTTCTGCGCTAGCCGCCCATGGCTGATCGGGGAAAAAGTAAACCGTGTCGCCATCCGCATTGACGGAGTATCGACCCGTTGCTTCATTGCCCAGCGTAATCAACTTGATGGAATCAGAATCAACCGTCGCCGGATCGACGGGTTCCTGCAAACGGATTTCAATATTCTGCGTCAGCGCAATCGCCTGAGCCCCGGACTCCGGAACGACTTCTTCCAAAGCAAAAGACTCGTTGACAGTGAAATTGAACTCAAAACTCCCCAATTGGTTACCCGCCAAATCCGACACGCCGGCAGCGACGCTCAACCGATACGATTGGCTGTCCTCAATCGGCGAATCGAAATTTAACCGCACGGCGCGTCCATTCAATTCATCCACCGACGCAACACTAACCGTCTCACCATTGGCAGGTCCACCCACTTTACGAAGCGTATAAACGGCTGTGTTTGTAGCCGAACCGTCGACTTGTTCGCCAAAAACGACGTCGAGCGAAGACTGGATTCCCTGCAGACCAAAATCGGGCCCCACGACATCGCGGGTGGCCACCGTGTCGAGATTCACATCAAGAATCTCCGAACGCGTTAGTCCTGATGCGTCGGTAACCTCAAGCTGGAAGATGTAGCCACCATCGTCGAATGGCCCAAAAGTGCTCTCGAGTTGCGCTCTAGTAAACGTAAAACTTCCGTCATTCGTCGCCGGCAAATCGACGACTTGATTTGATCCCAATAAACCCAACTGAACTGCGACGATTGGCGATTGATCCGAGCGGTATTCGCCGCAGACAGCAATCTCGGACGTAATTCCGTCAACGGCTGACACCCCCGTATCATTGTCCAACCCGAGCGTCAGATCACCTGGACCGTCCGCCGATTGAAACTTGCTCGCATTCCAAAGATTGAAGTCACTGGTGTCCGTAACTTCATCCCCGTTAAAGTCACCAGCCAGCCATTGCCCAGAGAACTGAAACTTGTTCGCATTCCACAATCCGAAATCAGAAACGTCGACACCGAAATCGAGATTCGCATCACCTAATAGCGTCCCTTTTCGATTGAGCACCCAATCGTTCAGATCATCGCGATTCACCAACCCATCGCCGGTCAAATCAAAACCCGTCGCGTTGCTGCCGGAAATCATCTCGGCGATCAGTGCGTCAACATCCGCATGATCGAGGTTACCGTTTCCATCAAAGTCGCCAGCCCCCGAGTTGCACGTCAGCATGACTCGATCTTCGAGTCGCTCATTGAATAGCCGCCGTCGTTTTGAATTCCGTCGAGTTTTGCCGCTCATGAATGGGCTCCCTGAATGTGACTCATGGGAATACGACCAGAGCCTGAAGTATCGAACAAAGCGAAAGTGTTGGTGTCGCTAAACGTGAATACCCAAACAGAGGGGGCATCTATCAGCATGAGAAAAAGAATTTCTCGAGAATCCAATCAGCGCAATGAAGAATGACAGTCGTGCAACAGAGCATTTCGTTCTGTGAAAGCTATTGACGAACACCACGCAAGAGAGATTTGAATTTCTCTCTAAGCTCAGCACCACCAAGCTCTGGGTGCAAAACCTCCAACAGACGCACGACTTCCGCAGCGCGATTCGTTTGCCCTGATTTCGCTAACCCGTTGGCTATCCCCAACTTGGCTCGGAACCAACGGTCAGTCGCCGTCTGTGAGTGGGCGGCAAGGTGACGATAAGCCGCAATCGACTTTTCCCATTGGGCGGAAGCGGCAAGCAACTTTGCGTATCCTTCGTGAGCTGCTCCGTCATTCTTGTTCGCGGCAATTAGTGATTTATACAACCGCTCCGCTTCCTGGGACTTTCCTGATGCCATCAAGGCTTGTGCCCGCAGCGCATCCCATTTTCGCTTTTGCGTTGCATTAAATCCGTGACCACGTGCTATCACTTGCCCAAGTAACGCATTGATATCTGGCGACGCGGGCAGCCCAACCAACTCTTGCAGCAGCGCCGTCCATTCGGCTGGCGACAAGTCGCGAACTTCTGCCAGCTCCCTTGTTGCCGATGTCGAATCTTGCCGACGGGCATGCGCGATCACAAGTAGACGGTGAGCCGTGTTGTGCCAAGCCGGTCGTTCAGCAACAGGCTGGTCGGTGCCCAATCGCTCTCCCAGCCGCGTCATCAAGTTTGCCGAATCAAAATCCTGCTGCAATGACAATTGCAATGCGCCAATTTCGGCCAGCGTCCCCGCATCGCGATTTGATCTCGCTCCATAACGAACAAAGCGCTCGACCAATCGCTGGACGTCGATCAGCGCCGGCTTGGTGTCAAGCCAGCGCAATGCACAGTCGATGGCACTTTGCATGGCATCTTCGGCAAACCGACTTTCGTCTCGAACTAAGAGGTAGTCGCGAGTCGCCGCCAACCAATCGGATTGCGTTTGTCTGCCTTGGGCACGCCAATAATAAACGGTACTGCTTACCTCGCTCGTCGGCCAGGCCTCAAGATGCTCTTCCAAAAGCGCGGCGTATTTACCTGAACCTTCATCGCCGGAGCCGGCGGCTGCAAGCTTGATCGCCAACAAATGAGTTTCGGGGGCCTTAGCATACTCGCGATAACTCAACGCCACGTCGCGGAATAGCTTCCGGGCTGCGCTACGATCACCCGACTTGAGTCGTATCCCTGCAGCCGTCCGGCCCAATTCGAATGCCTGCACCAAGTCGCCTTCTTCGCGTGCCAGTCCCGCTGCCTTGTCATAAGCCACCATGGCCTCAGTCAACTTCCCCTCGCGATACAAGCCTTCTGCAGCATGAACGAGCAAGCTGGTACTGGCCGAACCGCGTGCTTCGCCGTTGTCGATTGCCGCAGCCATGACCGATTGGACACGACGCACCCAGAACAATCCGAACTCCTCCCGGCGTTCGTCCAGTAGCGCCGTTGCGCGCCCCTCCCAGTCGGTAGCAGCCCGCGCATTCCCCTGCCCTTTCGTTTCAACCGCCAACCCCAGATAGGACTCGATCACCGCCAACGACCACTCGGCTCGTGTACTCATCTGACTTGTGGCGGCGTCATTGGGCTGGCTAACAAGCAGCTGCTCCAGTCGCTTCCAGTTCTGTTGTTTGTGAGCGATCCGCAGTAGCTCAGCGTGGATACCCAATCTTGTCGACGGCGAACTTGATTGCGCGGCAAATGAGCGCAACAACTTGGCGGCGCCGACCCAGTCGCCTTTGATGCGGTAACCAGCCAACAGTTTCAACTGACTGGACGCCCACATTGCTTCACTGAGTGATGCCGGAGACAGTTTCTGTAAATACTGCACACTCTCCGTTGCCGCGAGAATCCGATCGTCACTTCCAATTGGATATGCATCGGCTTGTTGCTGGTAAGTCTTGCCCAATTCGAGAAGGATACGGGCTCGCAGATTTGTCAGCTCCTTGCGTGTCAATCGCTCCTCTTTGTTCGGGTCTCGGTTACGATCTCGACGCAATCCTTCCTCAACATCCCGAGACAACATACGCAGCTGACGATTGGTGTCGCGAAAATCCTTCAGGATCGCTGGGTCCGCTGCCGCGGTTACACTGCGCGGACGATCGTACTGCCGCAGTACGGCCTTCAATCGCGTCAACAATGCGGCTTGAAACCTGACCAACAAACGCTGGGGACTGTCGCGATCGTAGTTCAAATATTTCGCGATCTCACGATCGGCTGAAGCAAAAATTGCCTGACGTTCTTCGCGAGCCGCAACTTCGGCTTGTCGCGAAACAACTCGCAATAACTCAATCGTATACGCGGCTCGGTCTCGCGTACTGATTCGCGAATCGGAAAGGCGTTCACGGCAGATAAATTCGGCCCGATCGAAGTTGCGCTGCTTCAGAAACTTGTCAATCCGCGCCTGGTCGGCTGTTACGTCGGCGAACAAGATTGTCGGAGCCAACATCACAAAAAGAAGGGCGAGGTAACGCATTGGAAGATCGAATACTTCATGCGCACCGTACATACGTTGGTCCCCTTCGGTATCACTGAGCCGCAAATTGCACTTTGTCAAAACCTAGATTCCGCGTCAAATCGTAGACGTCGATCACATGGCCCAGCGGCACGGCTCCGACAGGGTCCACGATAACCGGCAAGTCGGATTTCACCTGCGCCACCGCCAACAAGGTTTGACTCACGCTCTCCAGATCGCCAACATCCCGACCGTTGACGTTCCAGCGCGGGCCGGATTCTTCCCAGCCAATACGCACCACAACCGGTTCAAAGTCCATTTCTTCGGTGGCTTCGGAGGTGTTCCCACGAGTCGTCGTCTCCTCGGCAAGGTTACTCGGCAGTCGTTGTTCGGCGATTCGAAAACTGGCGGTCCACAAGAAAAAGATAAGCAACAGGAACACAACGTCGATCATCGGAGTCATCTCGACTTGGAGCGGCCCACGCGTCCGAGTCGTCTGGCTGGGGACTTTCATCGTTGCGACTCCTGACTCAGCACGGAAAACGTCACATTCCAAATGCCGCTGCTCGCAGCCGCCGAAAGTACCGGCGACACATGCTCGTAGGCTACCGTTCGATCGGCGCGAATGCGAACCTCAAAGTCCTGCCCCTCATCTTGCCGAGCCACGCTTAACCGCTGTGACAATTCAGTCTTTTGAACGGGAGAGCCTGCCAACATTAGTTGACCATCACCAAGAATATTCAGCGTGACCCGCGCCGTCGTCTCGTCAATCACGTCTTCGCCACTCGAGGCCGACGGAAGATCAAGTTGCAGTTCGTTTTCTCGACGCGACAAGTGACTTGAAACGAGGAAAAAGATGATCAACAAGAATACGACGTCAATCATCGGAGTCATGTTAATTGCGAACCGATTGCGGCCGGAGTAGCGCGGAATTTTCATGAATCGCGCCTCGGCGGAGCCGGAGTCGGAGTCGCTCGTCGCTTTCGAATCGTGCCTCGCTTGAGTGGCGACAAAGCTTGCTGGGCAGCGTGAGCCGCTTCGGCGACCAAGCCATCAATTCGATTTCGAAAAATTGCAAACATGCCCAACGAAGGAATCGCCACGAGCAATCCCCCGACCGTCGTGACCAGCGCCTGATAGATTCCCTCAGCCAAGTCGCCTGCCCCGGCGGCTCCTTGCGTGGCCGCAACCTGCTGGAAGGCGAAAATCATTCCGGTCACCGTTCCGAGCAATCCTACCATCGGAGCGATATTGCCGATCACAGACAAGTACTCGACTTTGCGAAACAACCGTGCCGACTGTTCCGCCAACGAATCTTCCACGGCCTTTTCGACTTCGGGCCACCCGCCTTCAATCTCGGCCAATCCGTTGATCACCAGGAACGACAACAGACTAGGTTCGTTTTGACAGACCTGCTGCGCCTCGCGAAGTTGCCCAGCCGACAAGTATTGCTTGACGGTTTCCGTCAGTTGTTCGGGTATCAACTCTTTACGTCGCAGCGACATAAGTTGATCAAAGATCAGATAGGCCGACGTAAGCGACAATGCCAATAGCAGTAGCAAAATGGCAAAACCAACCCAGCCGCCTGAAAAGATGATCTCAAAGAATCCATTCGAAGCAGCCGTTTCATTCGCGTCGGTTTGTGCAAGAAGCATCAGTGCATTCACAGGTGACTTTCGGTCAGCTAGGTAAGCGAGTCGGCCTTAGCCGCAGATTCCGTTAAGGCGACAAGTTTACCACGGTGATGTGGGTGAAAACGAGGGCTCCCATGACTTCCTCGATCCCCGAACGGTGCACCTTGGCCACTTCTCGAAGAACGTAGGAGAACGACGAACGACGCGGATTGGACGAAAGACCACCTTTTCGCCGCCGATTCAGTTTAGCCAACCACAAGAGACGTACGCGAATGTTGACACAAAGATACGTGCCGAGGGCGCTCGGTTAAGCGCGAGACCAGCCCAGCAGCCCTAGTGCGACACAGCCGATCCACGCAAACACTGGACCGATTCGCGAATAGACCGTTTGAATCACCGGTGTTCTGGGAACATCGACTAACATTGCGCCATCAGCTTGACATGGCAGACGATGCAAGACGTTGCCCGATGGTGCCACGAGCGCCGAAACTCCATGACTGGCGCAACGCACAAAATACCTGCGGGATTCAATGGCTCGCAGCCGTGCGATGCGAAAGTGTTGCTTCAAAGCAACGGGCGACTTGAACGCGATCCCGTTGCCAATCGAAACGAGCAAGTCGGCTTGGTCCGCTACAAGCTTGCGCACCAGTCGTGGAGCCATATCCTCACAGCATAGAAGCACGCCCACCGACCGACCTTCTATTTTGCCCAGCGTTGTGATTTCGGCTCCTCGTGAAATCTTCCTTTTCGCTCCAAGCCACCTTCGCAGCACGGGCAACCACTCTTCGCCGGGGATAAACTCCCCACCCGGCATCAACTCGATCTTGTCGTGTCGGCCTACCACATTCAACTGCGGATCGAAGAGAAAGGCGGAAACGAAATCCTTACGCGTTTGACCGTGCGATGCACTGAACGAATCCCCGCCAACAATCAGGTTCGTTTTCAATCCAGGAAACGGCGATTGGCGAAACCCTGTTTTGTCAGAATGAGCGAGGACTTGTTCATCGCTCGCAAAATTCTTGAGCGATTGATCGTGACAGCCCAGTGAGCATTCGGGCCAGACAATCAAATCAGCTTTGTTTTGCACTTTACGACTCGCTCGATACATCCTGCCGATTCGACCCTGCCCGTGGGTGCGACCTTGCATGACGAGCACTTTGGTGTGTTCACCTTTCTTGTTGTCTGGAAATGCCGAAGCCCTTAGCTGCCCCAAGATTGCCGAGCTGACGAGAACCAGCGTTGAAATTGCAAGCCAACGAGTCGCAAGAACCAGCGGCTTCGCAGCAAGGAACTGATAAGCAACGACGCCCAATTGCATTGTGGCAAACGCCATCATCGCCGCGATTAGAGAGAGTAACTCAACACCGCCCAGTTCGGCAACTTGCGAGAGGCTAACGACTTCGACAAGCAGATAACCTGCCTTGACTGGCAAGATAGGCGTGGCAATCGACTCCCCAACAAACCAGATCACGGGAATCAATGGCCAACGTTTTTCATTTTCCCGTACGAAGTGACAGACTGATGCGAACAGGACGTAAGGCAAGGACTGCAGAATATAGACCAGGACGGCCGTAGTAATCGCTGCGGGGGACTCACATTTGGCGAGGTACGCAATACTAGCCGGCATCCAAAAGCAAGCGACTGCGTTCGCGACACCCCCGACCAAGAGAGCGCCGACAATTCGCACGCCAAGTCGCGGTATAACGACTTGTAGTAGAAAGAAAATTCCCAGCCCCAGTAATCCTACCGGAGCCGGGATGGACTCTTGCCACGCCAGTCCAATGATGCCACCACAAGCCGCAAAGCACATGAGTTGTGGAATCCACATGAACTTCGACGTCGGCGTGTTATCGGAAGGGGCGTCATTGACGACTTGCAAAGCGAGCTCCCTTGTATCCAGAGCGGTCGGCGCTTACTCGTTCGAGCCGCCAAAACCTATCTCGGGCAGCAACGTCGGCGTATCCGTATTTACCACAGTCACGCTCGTCGACTGCTCCGGTTCGACCGTAAAAGCTGCGGCCGCAAAGTCTTCGCCCGCTGTGAATGGTGCCGTCTCTTCCAAACCGAAAAGATGCGATGCATTGGAGGCTATGAGGACATAATTCCCCGCCTCAACATTCGTGAATGACGTCACCCCAAACGGCGCGGTCAACGCCGGGAACAGGTCGAGCGCTTCACCAACCGTTGCGGGCGGATTCGCGGCTTCCTCTTCCGTCAGCAGCCAAACCAGAATCTCTGCGTTTTCGTTGAATTCACCCGTTTCCGGATCGAATGGTTCATTCAAGTTCTCGACGTCGACGGTGTTCCCCAGATCAAACTTTCCGTCACCGAAGTTCTTGCCGTCGCCGGCCAATGCAGTGCCAGTCGTCAAAAGACTTGCCAGAACCATCAGCAAGCTGAATAACGTAGTCCTCTTCATATCACCCTCCGCTCAAAAAATCCAACAGCACAAATTACGGACAAACGTTGTCGTTTCGTACTGAAAACAAAAAACTAATAGACATCAAAGTGTCTCAGGAAAAACTTCATACCCCGATCGGGTACACAACGCACCAACAACTCTGGCGTCGATCGACTCGCTCAAGAACTTCACCGTACCGTCTGCAAAAGCCGACTGGGCACCCCCGCTGTGGTGGCTATGAATTTCGTTCTGCGTTCCATTCGGGTTATTGACGGGCCCTTCGTCATGCCCAAAACAATGGTGGCCACAGGCCCAATACCCAAAATTGCGTTCGTCGACCTCAACGCCTTCGGCAATCAAGAGTGTGCGCGTCAGCCCATCTTTCACATGCCGGGCGCGAAGCGGACGGTCGCCTGGACCGATCGGGAACAGCATGCCATTGCTGGAAATATGAGGCTTGCGCGTCAACGCGGAACCTGAGATTCCGCAATAATCGGTCGAACCGGGAAATCGTTTTCTCGACGTCGGGCATTGAAAAAGCCCCAGCGAAAGTAAGGCGACTTGGTCGTTAGCCGGATCGTCC
>CAYYHV010000061.1:0-9352 GCA_964471695.1 uncultured Pirellulaceae bacterium | reverse complement strand
ACTTTGAAGTCCAGATCTCGGTAAAGTCCCGCGTACTCGCCATAAGGAAGGACCAGTCCACTCCAGGAATGACCTGTCGTAATCGCGCCACCCGGCGGGAAGTTTTTGTGTGCACTCTCGTAGTTGAGTACGGCCAATCCCTGTTGTCGCAAGTTGTTAGCACAAGTTGTTCGCCGAGCCGACTCACGGGCCGACTGAACTGCGGGGAGAAGTAACCCTACAAGGACACCAATGATTGCGACGACGACGAGCAGCTCAATTAGCGTAACTCCGTGCCGTTTCATGTCTTGCCTCAATTCGCTGGTAATTCTGTTCGTCAAATTGATGTGCTCCCGCGACTATTACGCGAAATTCATATTGCCAACCCTTCAGAACCCAACAAACTTTTTGTACTTCTTGCTGGTTTCGTGAATACTAGATATCCCAACCGTGGGTTGGGAGGAATAGGGCACGAAAATGGGGCAAGAGCATGAGCTCTTCAGGACGAATCACGCAACTGGTCCGATCGTTGAGCGATACGGACCCCGAAGTGGCGGATAACCTCTACGAGCTTATTTACCAGCATCTCAAGCTACTGGCGCGAAAACGTTTGGCTGGCGAAGCGTGTGGTAGAACACTCCAGCCAACCGATCTTGTCAACGAAGCCTATTTGCGCATTGTTCAACAAACGCGAACCGAGTGGCGAGATCGCCGACATTTCTTTGGAGTCGCCGCGGAAGCGATGCGACGCATTCTTGTCGATTCGGCCCGTCGGCGCAAAAGCGCGAAACGTGGCGGCGACTGGAATCGAGACGAATTGTCCGAAACCGATGCCTTTGTCCTGCCCGTCTCTGAAGAATGGCTTGACCTCGACGATGCCTTGCATGAACTGCGTGAACTCGCGCCGGACAAAGCTGAGCTCGTACAATTGCGGTTCTACTCAGGACTTACGTTGCCTGAATGCGCGGAACTGCTCGGTATCAGCCTATCGACGGCTGAACGCATGTGGCGATTCGCCAGAGCGTGGCTGAAAACGCGTTTGGAGAGCCCCGTCGATAACGCCAGCCGCACAAACCCGCTGTCGTAATCCGTTTCCATGTAACGACTTTTGTGCAATTGAAGGGTCCCGTACATGGATGACGCGTAAACGAATGGAAACGAATGGCGAGCTGTGTCCTGCAACCAGCCCACGCAAACTACAAATCCATCGCGCAAACTACTCCAACCCATGAAACCTAATACACCATCAACTTCGATCGAACGACTGGACGCAGTCTTCCAAAAAGTCGTAGAAGCCGATGTGGATTGCCGCAACGAAGTCTTGGCTAAGGAGTGCAACGGAGACCGGGAACTTCACGATCAAGTCACGCGGTTACTGGCCGCCGATGAAGATACCGATGCCTTCCTCGACAGCGGAGGGGCGGTTTCCGCAATTCTTGACGCAGGACTGCCACAACGTGGCGATCGCTTGGGAAAGTTCGTTTTGGGCGACGAGGTCGGACGAGGGGGAATGGGGATCGTCTTTCGCGCCGACCAAGTCGAACCATTCCAGCGAAGAGTCGCCATCAAGGTGCTCAACGGAATCAGTCTGAATTTTGAAGGCAGAGCACGATTCGAAGCCGAGAAGCATGTGCTGGCCACACTGGAGCACATGAATATCACGCGCATTCATGATGCCGGCATTACGGATTCCGGAATCGGATACATCGCTATGGAGTATGTCGAGGGGATCCCGCTGACCCGCTATTGCGTCAACCACTCGTTGTCAACTCGCCAGCGACTGGAGTTGTTCCAACAGGTCTGCCAAGCCGTCGATTACCTGCACCAAAAAAAAGTCATCCACCGAGACATTAAACCTTCGAACGTACTGGTCAAGCGGAGCGGCGACTCGCACGTTCCCAAACTCATAGACTTTGGCGTCGCAAAGTTCACATCACACGCAAACGCCGACGCGCCGGCGACGCGAACCGGTTTTATGATTGGCACGCCACAATACATGTGTCCGGAGCAAGCCATGTTGCGGGACGGCGTGAGCCCGGATGAACGCGCTGACGTGTATTCGTTGGGAGTCACGCTCTACGAATTGCTCATTGGGCGCCCACCCATTGAGTTTGACCCGGCTACGGACGGTCTGCTGCAGGTGTTGCAGTCTATTCGTGATGGTGAATTTCCAATCCCATCGGTCATGTTACGGGCCGAACAAGCTCGCAGTGACACGGCTCAGGAGAATTCCCAAGCGCTGCTCCGAGACCTTCGTTCGGGTTTGGACGCCGTCGTAATGAAAGCGATGGCCGTTGCCCCGGACCATCGCTACCAGTCACCAAGCGCACTCTCTGACGACATCCAGCACTTCCTCGATGGCAAACCCGTCGCGGCTTCGTTGCCAGGTCCGATACAACATGCCACCAAATGGATCAGTCGGCATCGTACGGCGACGGCCATCAGTATCGGCTTCGCCGTCCTGTGCGGTTTGCTGCTCACAATGGCGACTCTTGCCAGCGCGAATGCCGCTTCCGAGCGCAAGGCACGAACAACCATCCAATTGCAGATCGACCAAGTCGCACTTAATCGCCGAGCATTCCGCGCCGCCTATCAGGAATACCAAAGACTGGCGATGGAAGAGTATGAGAAATATGTTCCGGGCTCCATGGGCCTCCCCGGACTGACGGGCATGCCAGAAGCCGACGAATTTGACACCGACCCAATGTTTGTCGTGTCCAATGGTCTACGAAATATCGCGCCTTGGATGAGCTGGGACGAACGAGCAGCCACACTTCCGGTCCTTACGACACCATTTTCATCCCAACCTGCGTTGGGAGCGTCAAACCAATTTGAAACCCACGGATTCTTTGGCACGCTCTTTGGCGCGATCATACAGGCTGAATCCGTCGACGCGATGGACGGAATGCCCGCCGACGCATTCGAGCAAATGACTTTGTTCGTCGAGTCGCTTGTAGCGAAGCAGGAAAAGATGCCAAACCAGAATTCAATGATGCTTTTCGATTCGTATAGCACGCTTGCACAGATTTACCTGATGGCTGACCTGCCGGAGGAAGCTTCCACGATCTCGCAAAAGTCGCTTTCCATCGACTTGCCAGATGAACAATTGGCACGTCAACTCCTGGCGAAGGTCATTCAACTCATCGCCCAAATAGAATTGGATCGCGATGCGAGAAAGTCACTGAAAAATGAGATCGCGGAATTAGCCGACCAAATTTCCCAAGTCGACAACAAAGTCGCCCAGGAGCAATTGCAAGATATCTATCGGCGACTCAAACGCAGCTAGGCCCAGGATCGTGCCAGCTGATTTAGACTGCTGCTACTTGTTCAGTTCGGCGATATCGACATAGACATGCTTGCCTCGGTTTTGTTCTGCCAACCGAACGAGAAAATTGTCCCGTTTGCGTTGGCGGCCAAATCCAAACTCGACTGCATGAATCATCGTGCCGCCGTTGTTGCGCTGGACTCGAGCCAAGTCCGCTGCTGACATCTTGGGTTCGTCGGCGTCCGTCAGGAAAAAGATCACATCGGGTTTCAGTCCCAGCGCCAAGTTGAGCGCACCCAGATGCCGCGTCCCGCCGGATGCAGAAATATTGGTTACGAACGCTCGCGCCAACTGCTTACTGGCGTCGTCCGCCCACTCGAGCTTGGGACGCCCGCCATGGGGATTAAAAACCCGCGGCGACTCGTTGTAAAAGATAATCTGAAACTGATGAATTCGCCCGAGATCGCCAAGACTGGCAAGCAGTTCCGTTTTGGCGGCTCGTAGAGGACGTCCGTTGTAGCCGTCCATGCTTCCTGATCGGTCAAAGACATACACAAAGCGCGAGCCTTCGCCGTAGACTCCAAAAACACCGGTACGCGCTTCGCCGCCGATATCCATTCCCTTCGCGGTGCCGCCACCCAGTTCCCCAGCCCGCGGAGCCGACGACTCGGTGGCTTCGCCAGTACTACCGGCCCCATCGCCTTCGGTGGGCAGTAAGTCGCTCATGTCGATATGAAGCTCGTCAGCACTCGGCAATGGCGAAGCCGCGCCAACAGCCGCATCGTTGACGCTATCGGCTACAACCAGATCATCCTGGTCAAAATACTCTCGCTCACCCTTCGACTTTTTCACCAGAACGATACCGGTCGTGCGGTCTGGCTCGCTCGCTACGCCTCTCGGTTGAAATTTCCAGGCCGTTCCCAGCATCAAAACCAGGGTGGTATGCAGCAGGACGGAGAGCAACCACGCCGGAATCGGACGGCTGACAAACGCCACAGGATTAGCGGCAATTCGCTTTTCGCGGCTTGGAGCAGGATTGGTGGTGGGATCGACGGGCATACCTTCAGTCTACGTTTTGTGCGCAGTCGGCTCAACGCAAAGCGGCAAACCGGTACACTCTCCCTGTCGGTCAAGCCTATACCTTGCGTATAATCTTGGATTCTCAATAGGAGCCGACTTTGGAAATTGTCAAATACCCGCATCCGACGTTGCGGCACAAATCGAAACCAATTCGACGCGTCAACAAAGCGCTCAAGAACATCGTCGCCGAGATGTTTGAATTGATGTACGAAGCCAACGGAATCGGATTAGCCGCGAATCAAGTCGATTTGCCCTTTCGATTGTTCATCGTCAACTTGACGGCCAAGAAGGGCGACGGCGAAGAACTTGTCTTCATCAATCCAGTCGTCAGTAGCCCCAAGGGTTCGGCCGAAGCCGAGGAAGGCTGTCTCAGCCTGCCAGGTGTGTACGCGCCCGTTGTCCGGCCTGAAAAAGTACAGTTCAACGCGTACAGCCTCGCTGGCGAAGAGTTCGAGATGGAGCTGGATGGCTTGATGGCTCGAGTCGTGCAGCATGAAACCGACCACGTCGACGGCGTCATGTTTATTGACCGATTGAGTACGACAAACGAGATGTCGGTGGAAGAAGAGGTCGCTGATTTCATCTACGATTTTGAATCGTCTCGCGAGTCGGGAGAAATCCCCGATGACGAGACCATTACAAAGCGACTGAAAGAACTCGAAGGCGAGTACTGCTGAGCGACTTACACTCAACAGAATTCCACTATTCCATTCTACCACTCAACAACCAGGGAGTCGGCGGCTAGCGCCGTGCCGCTCAGATGACAAATTCTGCGATTCAATTTGGTAAAGGAATGACGGCCATCTTGTGGCTGATGGTCATAACGGCGTTGTTCGGTTATGTGCCACCTCCGTTTAAACAATTGATCCTATACTTTGGCGGCTTTGTTTTTGTCGTACACTGCTTCGAAGTCATTATGCTGATGACGCGTTATCGTGACAAAGTCGATGCGCCGATCAGCGACTGCTTGAATGTTCTAATTTACGGCGTGTTCTCGCTTCAACCGCTCATCAACAAACCTACCGCGGAGAGCAAGTAGTCATGCGCATTGTCATGATGGGCACCGGCCCGTTCGCGGTTCCAACGTTCCGTTCGCTGCTCGAATCCGATCACGAAGTCCCCATGCTGATCACACGGCCACCAAGAATGGCTCGCGGCAATCGGAAACCTCCCCCCAATCCCATGGAGCAAGTCGCAATCGAAGCCGGTTTGCCGATCGAGATGCCCGAATCGATCAAGGAGCCAGCGGCGATTGAGTTGCTCAACACGCTTGATGCCGATCTGTTTGTCGTTTGCGATTATGGACAAATCTTGTCATCCGAGGCTTTGGGCGCTGCCAAACTCGGCGGTATCAATCTCCATGCGTCACTGTTACCGGCCTACCGAGGCGCTGCGCCAATCAACTGGGCCATCTACGACGGCTGTGAAGAAACCGGCGTCACCGTGATCCACATGACGCGTCGCTTGGACGCTGGTCCCAACCTCGTTCAGGAAACCGTCAAGATTGGTGAAACTGAAACCGTGGTCGAACTGGAGGAACGGTTGGCGATCCTGGGCATTGACGCCATCCATAAGGCAATTGCGATATTGTCCGATTGGGACGGCGAATCGGAAATTGGTGAAAAGCAGGACCCCAAGCTGGCCACCAAAGCCCCACGGCTGAAGAAAACCGATGGCCAAGTCGATTGGACTCGCACGGCTCAGCAAATTTACGATCAGTTTCGTGCCTTCCAACCTTGGCCGGGAACTTTTACGCAATTGCTACGTACGGATAGCGAGCCACTTCGAGTCGTGTTGAATCAGATTGCGGTCGTCACGGACAACCAGCCACACGATTTTACTCCGGGACAAGTCGTCGAAAACAAAGAGCGTTTTTCGATTGCCACAGGGGATGGCGAGATTCGCATCGATGCCATCCAACCCGCTGGGAAAAAGCAACAGACGTGGAACGCATTTCTCAATGGATATCGGTTGGAACCTGGCTGTCAGTTTGGTAGCAGCGAGTAAATTGCGAACATCCGACAGTGGCTGGGCATCGCAGCACGAAGGAGCATCCCTAAAAGTCGAGGAGACGGCGGTGAACCAGAACACCGATGACACCGCCGTCCGATTCGACACGCGTTACATCATGCTGACGACCACGCTGGCCGCAGTGATCATGGCCGTGATTGTGAGGTTGAAAATCCCCGGCATCGTCGGCTATTCCATCGCCTGCACGTTACTATTGGCGGCAGCCGGACTGGGCCGAAACGCGCTGATCCAACTATTCAACACGGCTGGGCGACTCTTCGCCTTTGCTTTCCTTCCAGCCACCGCCGGTGGATTGTTGCTGTCGCTCCTCGCACAAATGGCTGGACTGAGCGGACCCAACTTAGGTGTCGTGACGCTAGCGGGAGCCGGAATTGGCTTCGCAGTCGGCATGTTTGCCGTGTTCGCACTATGGCGGAAAAAATGAGTACCTCGGACCACGCGACTGGTCGAGCCCAACGTGGTAATATATGGGGCTTGAGACGTTAGCGTTGAGGCCCAGCTGGGAAGAATGATGACCAAGCCAACCAAGTATTTGTATATCGAAACCGTCGGCTGCCAGATGAATATGCTGGACAGTGAGTTGGTTGTTGCCAGTCTGCGGAACCGCGGATATGACCTGACCGACGATCCTAAGATCGCCGACACGATTCTGTTCAACACCTGTAGCGTTCGTCAACGAGCCGAAGACAAGATTTACAGCTCGCTCGGCCGCATCAAACAGACCAAGCTTGCGCATCCCGAAAAAGTCATTGGTGTCATGGGATGCATGGCTCAGAAAGATCAGAAGAGCATTTTCTCTCGCGCTCCGTACGTCGACATTGTCGTAGGGCCCGGCCAACTGCATCAGGTTCCCGACTTGATTGAAAAAGTACAGAGCGGTGACGGCAGGCAAATGCAAGTCAGTCTTGGCCGACAGGACGGAACGGTCGACACGATTAAGCGCAGTCACGAAAGTTTCGACCCGCTCCGCGATCCATCCATGCGGCCCACCCCGTGGCAAGCTTATGTACGAATCCAAATCGGTTGCGACAAATTCTGCACCTATTGCATTGTGCCTATGGTTCGAGGTCCTGAGCAGGGACGGTCACCGCTGGACATCGTGACCGAAGCCAAAACGCTGGCGGACCAAGGCGCCTTGGAAATCATCCTGCTTGGCCAGACGGTCAACAGCTATCGTCACGTTGCCGAAGATGGTTCCAAGACTTCGTTCGCCGATTTGCTTCATCAAGTCCATGACATTGACGGCATCCTTCGGATCAAGTTTGTAACGAACTACCCGAAAGACATGACCGACGAAGTCTTGACGACCGTTCGCGACTTGCCGAAATGTTCACCTTACCTGCATGTGCCGGCCCAAAGTGGCTCGAATCGTATGCTCAAGGCGATGAAGCGAGGCTATACGATTGAAGAGTATCGTGACATGTTTGCTCGCATCAAAGAGACGGTGCCGGGAGCCGCAGTGTCCAGCGACTTTATCGTGGGCTTTTGCGGTGAGACGGATGACGACTTTCAACAGACGGTCGACCTGGTCGAAGAGTGCCGATTCAAGAATAGCTTTATCTTTAAGTACAGCGAGCGGCCAGGAACCAAAGCCGCGGGTTTGATTCCCGATGATGTACCGACTGAAATTAAGAAGAAAAGAAATAACGAATTGTTGGCAATTCAGAATCGCATCAGCATGGAAGACAACCAACAATTCGTCGGCCAATCCGTAGAAGTCCTCGTAGAGGGCCCCAGCAAAGCAGCGGTTGAACGTGGCGACGAAGGCCCGCAGGTTCAGATGACGGGTCGTACGCACTGCGATCGGATCGTCGTTTTCGAAGGCAATCAACGTCAAGCCGGCAATTTGATTCCGGTTACCATTTACGATGCCCACTCGCATACACTGTTTGGGGACGTCGTTACCGAGCACGCGGGACCTGAGTTGTATAAACTATCGCTCTAGATTGATCGCAAACTTAACCAACACTTGAACAGGGAGCCCTAACCATGAAAAACATTATCACTTCGCTGGCCACCATTGCGATTTTCGTTTCGGTTTGCTCTTTCACTCAGGCTCAAGAAAAAGCCGAGGGCGACAAGAAAGCCGCCAAGCCCAAACATACGATTAAGGTTGTCATGAAGAAGGCGATGAAGGAAGGCTTGTTGAAGAAAGTCGCCAGCGGAAAAGCGACTGACAAAGAGCGACTCGAACTACTCGATCTCTTCGTCAGCCTGACGGAAAACAAGGCTCCCAAAGGCGAAGCGGCTTCATGGAACAAGTATGCAGCTGGAGCCGCGATGGCTGCCGCCAAAGCCGCCGTGGGTCGCGAAGATGCAGCAAAATCCCTGAAAGCTGCAACAAACTGCAAAGCTTGTCATACGGCTCACAAACCAGCCAGCTAGGCTCTGTGGATGAAACCCGGCATTGGATCCGTGAGCCGCAGGGCACTCACTTAACCCCGAAGGGGTGGCAGAACTCAACCCATGGCCTTAGCCATGGGTATCGGGAAGATGACGCCTCTGTACTGGCAATTCTCATCATGAAAACCTTGACCACGACACTCAGGTTCTTTCTCGTGTCGATCATGATCATCTCAGCCGCCTTTGCCCAAGAGAAACCTGAAGCAAAAAAGGTTGCCGCGAAACCCAAGCATTCGACCAAAGTCATCATGAAGCTCGCGATGAAGGACGGCTTGGTGAAGACTGTTGCCGAGGGAAAGGCAACAGACAAGCAACGTCTCGAGCTACTTGATCTTTTCGTCAGCCTGACGGAAAACAAGCCGACCATGGGTAAAGCCGCTTCATGGGATGAGTTTACGACCAAAGCCGTCTTGGCCGCGGCCAAAGCCGCCGTGGGTCGCGACGACGCGGCGAACACACTCAAAGAAGCAACCAACTGCAAAGTTTGCCACGTCGCCCATAAGCGTCAATGGTAACTTCTTACGCCTCGTCGTGGCAAAGATCACGTGCGCATGGCGAGCAAGGATCAGGACTCCATGCCACCGGCTTCTACGG
>CAYYHV010000060.1:0-23420 GCA_964471695.1 uncultured Pirellulaceae bacterium | reverse complement strand
GGCCCCATGTACTCGGCCCGCCTCGCCGGGAGCCCCACAGGTCGCTGCCATCCTCTTCGATCGACGTCAGGAATCCCACGGAGTGCATCAGTTCGTGCATGGCAGTCGAAATGAAATCGAATTCACCGAACTGGAAATCGTCTCCATATTCCCAGTTGTTATCTTCAAAATTGAAGCTTACCAACCCGTCGGAAGCGTTGGGCGCCGGATCGGCCTGATTGCCGTTAAGGATTTTCAACGCGACATCGCCCAAGTCATTGAAACCGGGCCCGGGGTAGGCGGTGTTATAGTTGGATGACGCTGAACCCAGGACTCCATCGTCCGTCAAATCCCCCTGCACATCCATCAGGATTTCTGCGGTATAGGCGCCAAAGTAGCTGGCGACAGTTTCGCCAGCGGTTTCCAGTGCAGTCCGTCTCAGGCTGCCTAAGTTCGGGTCATTGAAACCCGTATTCTGGTCCAGAAAATTGAACGTGAATGTCACTTGAGCGGTTGCCAGGGTGGGTGTAGCCAAGGTGACAAGCAAAGCCACCATAAGACGGGCACGTAAGTTCATTGGACCTGCTTCTTTCTTGATTGGATTTAGGGTGTTTAAACGGACAAGGTAGCCGCCGGCACTGATACCACAAAGGTGGATTTCGCATCTCGAGGCCCGCCAGCAGTGCTGGCATCTGTCAAACTTTGTGCCCTGTTCCGTTTGATTCAAATGATTTGAATAAAGCAACTCGGCAAGAAAAGACGATCGCGACGTTATAGAGTCGTTTTTCAGAAGTACAGGATCAGTTGTATGCTAGCGACCAGGGGAGCAGTCGAGCGAGCACAACAGAGCGTGACGAGTCGCCTCGTTTGCGTTTTGTGTCTAGTGCTATGCGCCGAAACAAGTACACGCGCAGATGAGACCATTCAGCGACTACCTGCGCCGCCCAAAGCGGAAGCCGCTGTTGTCAGGTTGCCAGTTGTGGTGCCCGAGGGAAAATCGCAAGTATCCAGGGTTGGATATGAAAGTGACAACGTTGGCCCAATCTTGGTGCAGACTCCGGACGAGATAGACAACACTGGCAAAGCGGTCATTATCAACGACAACTGGGAAGACGGGATCAACGAACGGCTACCGCCTGCCTTTCATCCCCCCAAGTCATCCAGAACGCCGAGAGTCAGTCAACGGCAGGTCCTCCCACCCGCCTTTTTTCCCGACGAGCGATTGGCTTTACGCCAGGCGATCGAGGGCGAGTCGGAAGAGGTGGAAGGAATTCCATGGCCAGGCGACCAATCCGAAGTCGACGACGAAGTGAACGTAGAGGCGCCAACCGCGACGGTTTGGGCTCCCTGGTGGGCCGACAACGTTCGTGCCACGGGTATGCTCGGCGAAGGCAACCAACCCGTCACATTGAATCAACTCATGGACATGGCGCTAGTTGGCTCGCCGATCATTCAGATCGCCAAGTTGGATTCGTGCATCGTTCAGCAAGCCGTTCCCGAACAGCTTGGGCGATTTGATTGGCGAAACTTCGTCGATGCGTTTTGGGAAGACCTTGATGAGGCCACGGGCAACCAGCTGCAAGCTGGTGCCGGTGTCGATCGTTTGATCGCTGAAGATTTCAATTATCGCGTGGGCATGCGAAAGACCAATCGCATTGGCGGTAATATCGAGTTCAGTCAACAAACGGGGTTGCGCGACAGCAATTCCATTTTCTTTGACCCGAATGATCAGGGCTATTCCCGATTTACTTTCCGCTACGATCAACCATTACTTCGTGATGGTGGACAGATCGTCAACATGGGGCGAGTCTACATCGCGCAGTTCAACGCTGAGGCTACGGCACAAGATGCCCAGTCGCAGATCGCCGAACTATTGCTGGCAGTGGCTCGTGAATACTGGGATGTCTATCAGGCTCGTTCGAAGCTGGCGATTCGGGACAAGAACTATCGCGAAGCAGTCAAGGTTGTCGAGAAAGTCACGGAACAGGCGGCAATTGACGCGGGCCCCCAATTGATTGCTTTCGCAGCTGCCCGAGCGGCTCAGCGTCGCGGCGAAGTCATCGATGCGCGGACGGAACTTCAACGGCAGCAAAATCAACTGAACGCCGTCGTAAGTGTTAACAACTGGGAGCAACCAGCCGAGCTGATGCCTCAAGACATTCCGTTCAATGATCACCTGCCCGTCGACGAGACGGCGGAGTTGCAGCTCGCGCTGACTTCACGTGCGGAAGTTGCGGCGGCCATGGACCGAATTCAGGCAGCCACGGTGGCCAAACAGATCACCACTCGGCAGCTGCTTCCGCGGTTGGCCATGTTTATGGAGCTCACGGCTTCGGGGATTGACGGCAATTTCGACGTCGCGGACGCGTGGACGGATCAGTTTGATACCGGTGCCCCAACGTATCGATTGGGACTGAACTTCGAACGTCCAGTCGGCAACAACACGGCGATGGCGCGTGATCGTCGAGCCTCTTTGGAGTTGCAACGATTCACGCAGGACCTCGAGCGGGTTACCGACTTGATTAAGCTGGAAGTCAAGAACGCGGTCACGGAACTCAAAGGCAGTCAATCGCAGCTGGAGTTGTATGGTAACGCTGCGACACGAGCCGCCAATGAGATTCAACTAATTGAAAAACGTCGTTGGCTGTATCCCGAACGAAAACGAGTCTCAAGTCTCTACCTGCGTGAACTTCTTGATGCTCAGGATCGTCTGGCGGAATCCGAAAGTCGATACGTGGATGCTCAAGTGGCTTACTCGTTTGGTATCCTTCAGCTTCGCCGAGCCAACGGGTCCCTATTCGATGCGTGTACGACGGCTGGTTCGTTCGTCGCATCGGGTGACCTGTATACAGGAAATCCAACGGACGGTTACACGTCGTTTCCTCAGGCCGTAACTGAGACTCCTATCGAAGCGACAATGGGGCAGACACCGTCGGTAGGACATGCGGGGATACCTAGTGCGGACGCCATTTATTCCATTCCAGGCGTTGATTTGCCGCCAACCACCACGACCTATTCGGAACTGGTGCCCGAATCGACGCCAACCCCGATTCCAACTGGTCCTTCTGCCGCAGTTCAATCACTGAATGCACGCCCAACCGGAAGCATGACAGAAGTCATGGCCGAGTATTTCGACTGATCGTGGCGATCTACGAAAACGGAGCAGGGCTGTTTCAAGCGAATTGAAACAGCCCTTTTTTCTCGACTCAAGGCAAGCCTCGTTACGCCACGTCGGTCCAGACGGGTTGTTCATGATCTTCGACATGCGATTCGAGCAACTGGTGATGCCGGAATCGGTTCTTATAGGCCATCGATTGATTTTCACGTATCCAGTAACCCATATAGTGAAATCTGAACCCTTGCTGGTCCGCATACTCGAGCTCTTTCAAGACCGTGTAGGTTCCCGGGCTGTCTTTGCGCCAATCCGGATCGTGGAAGAAGTAAACGCTTGTGGATACGTCAATCGCTATGTCCACCAGTCCTACGCCGATTAGTTGACCGCCGCGATAATAGAGAAACTCACGTGCAAATTCGTATTCGCCTGCGAGGAACGAGTCGATGTATTCGACTTGTGTAATATGTCGATAGGGCCAGTCACGCTTTCCATGCATGAATTCGTGATACCGATTGTATAGTTCAACATGTTCTGGACTGACGGTCGGTGATTGCACGATGAGCTCGACGTCCTGATTTTTCTTCAAGACGCGACGCTGACTTTTGGTCGTTTCAATTCGCGAAATGTCGACCCGAAGACTGCGGCACTTGCGACAAGTCGCACACGCTGGGCGAAAGATGTGCAGACCATGCTTTCGCCAGCCGCGCGCAAGTAGTTCTCGATACTCCCGCTGAGTCAAATGGATGATGACTCGATAGTCCATCATCAATTGTTCAGCCGGCAGATAGCTACACGAGTCGGGGCCGGTTGTGGACCGATAGTCATCCAGAATAGTTAGTTCAAGCATCCGTGAGTAAGCTCAGAAGGTGATACCGTACGTGAGTCGCCTCTTCTACAACGCCCTTGTTTCACCTGCTACCAATATAAACACACATTGAAGTTGATTGCCAGAAAATTGCAATCAAGCGTGACTCGACCCGCCAAGTGTGGAGGTTAAGTGAAGGTTCGGTGAGAGATGCAACCCATAGGGTGGAGACGCTCACGACGTACCCAACCGACGTTCGCGAAGCTGATCAAGCAATACGGCAATGATGATGATGCATCCGACGATCACATCCTGATATGTGTTGCGAACTTCCAGTAGATCACACCCACTCTTAATCGCAGTCATCATGGCGGCTCCGGCAAGCGTCCCAAGAATGGACCCACGGCCACCGCTCAGGCTGCCACCACCGATCACAACAGCCGCGATGACTTTGAGTTCGAGGCCGATTCCCTCCACTGGGTTCCCCATTTTGACCAAGCCAAATTGATACATGCCGGCAACGCCAACGAACAATCCCGCGACACAATAAACCATCGTCTTGACGAACGGGATATTCAGTCCGCAAAGTCGAGCCGTGGATTCGTTGGACCCCAAGGCAAATACATAACGGCCAAAAACGGTATACCGTAGTAACATGGCGACAAGGATCGCCAAAACGAGCGTAATCCAAACCGAGAGCGGCAAGTTGGGCATGAATCCACCGATCAAGTGTGGCGGCTTGGTCGAGCAAAGGTCGGATATCCACTCAGGACGCTGCGACGCAGAGGGAAAGATAGACGTCTCGTTGGAGATTAACTTTCCAATGCCCAGGAAAATGGTCATCGTGCCCAGGGTTACGATGAAGGGCACGATGCGCAGTGTGCTTATCAACAACCCATTAACCAGTCCACATAGGACTCCCGTCAACAAACAGAGTGAGACCGCAACGGTGGGGCCATAGTCGTTTTTCAATCCGTAGGCCAAAACGGTTGCCGAAAGTGTCAATGCGGTTCCAGCCGACAAATCGATTCCGCCAGCAATGATGATCATGGTCATCCCAAGTGCGGCAACGGCGAAGATCGAAGTCTGCGTAAGCATGACTCGAAAATTCCTGACGGACAGAAAAGTCATCTTGCCATCGTTTTTGATCGGGTCCACGATCGCGAAGAAAACCAAGACGGCAATCAACGCCAACAACGTTCCCAGTTGTCCCGTCAGTAGATTGGTCAGTCGATTGGATGGTTGGCTTCCGTCGGTGGGAAGATAACGTGCGGAATCGTTCAATCGTTTACCTCTAGGTTGATGGCGAATGACATGATGTCTTCGTCCGTCCATGCTGCGGTGTCGCGGATCGCCTGGATTTTGCCTCGCGACATGACGGCGATTCGATCACACATTGCCATGAGTTCAGGCAGGTAGGAACTTACGAATACGATTGCCTTGCCTTCCGATGCGGCCCGACCAATCAATTCGTAAATCTGACTCTTGGTGCCCACATCAATTCCTCGTGTTGGTTCGTCCAACAAAAGAATATCGGCTTCTTGATGAAGGATTCTGGCAATGGCAACTTTTTGCTGGTTGCCACCGGATAAGGCTTCGACATTTTGATCAGCGCTTGAGGCTTTGATGGACAGTTCCTGCATCCAGTGCTCGACGCCGCCAGCGACTCGTCGATCGTGAATCCACCCAGCGGTTGTGTAGGGCTGGAGCCGACTGAGAATCATGTTGTCGGTGATACTCAGGCTTTGAGCTAGTCCCTCGGTCTTGCGGTCTTCGCTTACCAGACCGAGTCCGTTGGCGATTTGACGGCGAGGATTCAATCGCCGACTCGTTGGTTGCCCGGCAATGCTTATTTCGCCCGATTGGATTTTGTCCAAGCCAAACAGGCAACGCAATAATTCCGTCCTGCCTGCGCCAACCAACCCGGAAATACCGAGGATTTCGCCTCGCCTCAGCTTTATAGATATATCTTTTGGGATCTCATCACCACAGAGGGCATCCAATTCCAAAATGGTTTCGGAGGGATGATGGGGAACCTGAGGAAACAGTTCTTCGACGCTGCGACCGACCATCAGCGTCACGATATCTCGATCGGTCACCGTCTCATCGAGCACACCGTGCCCCGCGATTTCTCCGTCCCGTAAAACGGAGTAACGGTCCGCAACGGTTCGGACTTCTTCGAGAAAGTGGCTGATGTAAACAATCGCTCTTCCGTCGGATCGTAGTTGTTTGATGACTTCAAACAATTGCTCTACGTCGCGTTTGGGGAGTGAACTCGTTGGTTCGTCAAAGATGATGACTCGAGCGTTCATGACCATTGCCCGCGCAATCTCAACGAGCTGCTGGGCTCCAATTGACATTTGTCCGACAATCGTCTTCGGGTTTAACTCTGAGTGTCCCAGTCGCTCGAGTGCTTCGTGGACTTTTTTGCGTTGCGCATTTCGCCGCAAAACGCCAAATCGAGATTGCTCGACACCAAGCATAATGTTGTCTTCGACGCTCAGATCCGGAGCCAGATTCAACTCCTGATAGATCATGGCAACGCCAGCCAATCGCGCAGCGTGGGGGCCATTCGGGCGGTACGGGGCATTGTCTAACTTCATGCTTCCCGAATCCGGAGCGTGAGCTCCACTCAGGACTTTCATGAGCGTACTTTTGCCTGCGCCATTTTCCCCAATGAGCGCTAGAACTTCGCCTGGAGACGCCGAAAGCGAGACGCCACGAAGCGCTATCGTTGGCCCAAAGCGTTTCGTAATGTCAGTCATTTGAAGCATAGGGGACTCGTAGTTTTCGACGATCGGCTACTCCATGATTTCTGGATTGAGCAACCGCTGGCTGTCGGGCGAGTCGATATTGTCCGGCGTCGCAACGTATTCTCCCGTCGGCACCTTGGCGGGAACTTCCTTGCCTTCGAGGTGGTCAACCATGGTGTTCACCGCGTGGTAGCCCATGCCGACGGGATCCTGCAGTACGATTCCGTTGACGTATCCTTTCTTCAGTCCGTTGACGAGCATTTCGCTCGCATCAAAGGCGATAAACTTGATCTTTCCAGCGTGCCCCGAATTCTCGAGAGCTTCGAGCAGGCCGTTGCAGTTAGATTCGTTGACGGCGAAAATTCCCTGTATCGAATCGCCGTATTTCTGCAAGATGTTTTGGGATTTGGCCAGCGCCGATTGGACGGTCGCTTCTCCGTATTGATCCGATGAAACGACTCGAATCTCAGGGTACTTTTTGATTTCCGAGAGGAAACCTTCCTCACGCTGTTCGGTACTCTCACTGCCGGCGAGGTAGCGCATGAGAACGACGTCGCCTTTTTCGTCGATAGCCGCCGCTAGTTGTTGTGCAGCAAGTTGCCCGCCGTGGAAGTTATCTGTTGCCACGTAGCTCAAGAATTCGGCGCCTTCTGCTAATCCGCTATCAAACACGACAACGGGGATACCCGATTGGCGGGCTTCTTCTACGACGTCAGCCAGCGCTTCGGAATGATTCGGAGCCAGGCAAATACCATCGACTTGTTTGGTGATGAAGTTTTTGACGGTTTCGATCTGCCCCGCAGTATCGTTCTCGACTTGCGGGCCTTTCCAGATTATCTCGACGTCGCGCTCATTCGCAGCTTTTGAAGCGCCGGCGTGAATTGACTTCCAAAACTCATGGGCGGTGCCCTTGGGGATCACTGCGATCTGGCGTTTTGACGTTTTGGCTGTTGAGCCCCCGTTCGTGGATGCCGTTTCTGGACTGCAACCCAAGGTCAACATCGCCGCCATCAGCCAGACGACTATTGGCCACCGGCATGATGGCTTGCGGTTCGATTCTGCTGATTCATTTGAATGGGAAACGTTGGGCAATACAGTCATGTTTAATCCAATCGAATTTGTTGGGGACGAACCGATGCTGTGAAACTACGCGGTAGGAAAGTACTCGGGTTCTTCACCTACGACCCACTTGATGTTGCAGCCGAGGCTGGGTTTGTGGGGTTCAGGTACCGGTTTGCCCGCCAGAACGCAATCCAGCGCCGCACGTAGATCGGCACCAGTCACAGGTAACGGTTCTTCGGCCTTCGGGCGACTGTCGTCCATCTGGCCGCGATAAGCCAAGCGTTGATCTTTGTCGAAAACGAAGAAGTCAGGAGTGCACGCAGCTCGATATGCTTTGGCGACTTGTTGGGTTTCGTCGAAAAGGTAAGGAAAGGTGTAGCCTCGGTTCTCGGCTTCGTGAACCATTTGCTCTGGCGAGTCTTGAGGATACTTCGAAACATCGTTCGAACTTATTCCGACAACTGCGACGCCCTGTTGTTGGTACTCCATCGCCAATGTGGCGATCGCCGGAGCTACGTGGATAACGTAGGGGCAATGATTGCAAATGAACATTACTAATAACGCTGGCGCGCCTTCAAAGTCCCTGAGAGAAACCGTCGTTGCGTCAACATTGACCAGCGAAAAATCGGGGGCCGCCGTACCAAGGGGTAACATGGTGCTTTCCGTACGAACCATTTTGCTTCCTGTTTTGTTGATTGAACCGCGTCGCCATGAACTTGCTTACGCTTCTGCTAAGCACTTGTTACTCAAGATTTTATCTTTGCCAATTGCCTCGTCGAGTACGAGCCAGTCGAATAGCGGGCATACGAGTCATTGCTTCGAGAAATTGAACAATTTCACGGCATTGGTTGTCGTAATCTCAGCCAATTGAGGCAACTCGAGACCGCGAACATCGGCAACACACTCGGCGGTAAGTCGGACAAGTGCCGGCTCGTTGGGCCTCTGGTCACGTTTGGGGTGAGGCGAAAGGTAGGGCGAATCCGTTTCAATAAGCAATCGGTCCGCCGGGACGAGTTTCGCAACTTCCCGAATGTCGGCTGCGCTCTTGTAAGTGACCATGCCGGCAAAGCTGATCATCAATCCTAAATCCAGAAACGATTCTGCAAAAGCAGCGTTGCCGGTGTAGGAGTGCATGACTCCTTTCAATGGATTGCCGTTACTGGTTTCGCGCATGACACGCAGAAGATGTTCACAGCAGGGAGTCGATTGACCATCTTTGGGTTCTCGCATGTGGATGACAAATGGCAGATCATGTTGCCTTGCCAGTTCCAGATGACGGCGAAGAAATGGCTCTTGAATTTCTGGCGAAACTTCGTCCCAGTAATAATCCAAACCTGTTTCGCCAATGGCCACGACTTTGGGACGCCCCACAAGACCGGCGACGAGTTCCCAATCGTCTTCCGTTTGCTCTCCGGCATAGTTTGGTTGGATGCCAACAGCCGCGTAGACAGTCGGATACCTCTCAGCAATTTCGACGCATTTGAGACTTGTTTTAGACGTCGTGCCAATGCAAATGATCTTTGCGATACCAGCTTCGGTTGCGCGTGCGACAACTTCATCCCGAATGTCGTCAAAGCGATCGTCGTCGAGATGCGCGTGAGTATCGATGAGTTGCATGCCGAATACTTCCGATTCGTGTTGGGTAAACGGCAGCGATGATTAGCCGGCGGTGGCTGCGTGCGCAAGCTCTTCGAGCGATTGAAGGTGCCCCTTGGCTGCTCCAAGTGCTTCTTCTATTAGCGCATGAGCCTCATTGTCGCCGGTCAGTTTGGCTGCAACTTTTTCGATGGTGGCGACATCGTTTTTTTGACGCTGTGCCATTTTCCCAATCAGGAAATTGAGCGACAGATCGTGGTAAGCGGTGAACCCTGCTGGGAATCCGCATTGAGCAACAGCTCCCCCGCGATCGATCACGACTTCAGCCAGTTTGCTAACCGTTAATTGATGATCGGCAGCGATCATGTCGAGGACGTCGCGCGCGTGATCGTCACTCGTTGACGAAAACGGAGCGGCGTCGGCGGCGAAAACCGGAAGCGAACTCGCATGAAGTGCGATAATTCGGTTTAGCAGTTGAACAGTATCTGTAGCCATCCGGCGCAACCTTAAAACAAATTCCGGGCCGCGGTAATTGTCCACTCGTTGAGGAGATTCCAATCAACAAAGAACAGAACCAGCGGAAGAGTCAACAAAACAACAAAAGCGCCGCTCAGTGATACCATCGACCAGTTAGAGGATGCGCCTCGTTCCGGTTCGGGGTCGATCGCCATGACTTTCACCACGCGGATGTAATAGAACAGGCTGATGAGCGTGTTCAAACCACCCATAATCAACATGACGATCAAATAAGTGTAGCCCGTTGCTTCGTAAGCCTGTGCAATGGAAGCAAAGATGGCAAACTTGCCCACGAATCCAGCCAATGGCGGAATGCCCACGAGGCTGAACAGGATCAATGCAAAGCAAACCACGATCCCAGGCGATTTGTATACCAGTCCGGCGTAGTCTGCGATTTCTTCGCTCTTAAGCTTGTTGCGAAGGAACGCAACGATCGCAAAAGCACCAAGATTCATAAACAGATAGAACGCCATGTACAGCGCCATCGCACTGATCGCGTTCTCAGCGATTTCTGGATGGGATTTTGCCACGGCCATCGCAACTGGTATGGGCAACATCATGTAGCCCGCGTGTGCGACCGTCGAATAGGCAAGCAGTCGCTTGATGTTCGTTTGTCCATAGGCGGCAAGGTTGCCGAAAGTTGACGAAAGAATGGAAACGAAAGCGACTAACAATGCGATGTAGTTTCGAACTGGCTCCAATCCGTCGGTCGACTCGGCAGCCATCTCTGGAGCATCCGTGTCTGCCGATGCTAGATTGATTTCATCTGCAACGTTGAAAACAGCAACGGAGGTCGCTTGGGGGGCTGCGATGCCCTGAATACTGCTGGGAACCAAGCCGACTCCCAAGCAGACTCGTACAAGCAAAGCCAATGCACCCGCTTTGGAGGCAACGGAGAGAAAAGCATTGATCTCTGCGCTGGCTCCCTCAAATACGTCCGGGCACCAGAAGTGAAATGGCACCGCAGAAAGTTTGAATGCGAGTCCAACGCCGACCATCAATCCAGCCAGTGCCAACACCATCGTCTCGGGGCCATCCATCGTGGGAAGCGCTGCCGAGAGATTCATCGCCAAAGTCGGTAGATGTGCTGTGTTGAGCATGCCTGCGAGAAGGCTGATGCCGTACAGCATCACACCAGCGGCACCTGCACCGTATATGGAGTATTTTAGCGCTGCTTCACTCGCTTGACGTCGACCTTTCAGCATGGCCGCCAAAGCGTAGGATGGCACACTCGCCATTTCTACGGCCAGGAAGATAACCAGCAGGTGATTCGCGGACGACATCAGGCATAACCCAATGGTCGCCCCAAGCACCATGCAGAAGAAATCAGCGCTGTCTTCTCGGTCGGGGATTCCCGAAAGCCGCGTAAAGACGGCAAACAGGATAACAAACACGAGCAAGATTGATCTGACGTAGATTGCAAACGAGTCGTAGACGAGCATCCCGCCGAACAGCTCCCGGCGCGGCAAACCGTCGCCGACAAGATGTTCGAATGGAGCTGCGTAGTACAGGGCGACCGTCGATCCAATGATCGCAATCCAGAATGCGTTCAGACGAGCTGTCAGCTTAAACAGCCGCAGGATTAACATGACGAAAATCGTCACGCTAAGGATCAGCTCCGGCGCAAACGGCAGGAGCGAGCCTTTGGTATCGTCGAAAGCTGCTGTAACTAAATCGTTGAGTTCCACGACATTCTCAAAATCAAACAGGTTGTTAGTTATTTAAAGCAAGGACGCTTGGCGTGCCCAGGCTTTCTAATTTGGCCGAGGATTCAATCGGGCTCGCTATCGAAACCGGTGTCTTCACATTTTCGTCAGCCGGTCTGGCGTCGGCCGCTTTTCCCACTGGACCGGCGTCCGCAGCGGCTTCTTTGGCTGCCTTAGCAGCATCGCGTTTGGCGACATAGCCGGGCGTCCAATCCGCGAGGGTGCTGATCTGCTGATCAATCGACTTGTCCATGTAGTTGAAGACGGTCTTGGGGTAGACGCCAAACCAAATAGCAAGAATCAGAAGTGGCACAGCAACGCAAAGTTCCCGAGCCGTAATGGGCGTCAAGGCTTCTTCGTGAGGACCTCTATATTCCGCACCCAGGTAAACGCGTTGGATGGCCCACAGGATATAACCTGCGGTCAAAATCACGACGAATGCCGAGACGACAGCGAGGACACCACTGAAATTCCAAACGGAAAGAACCACGGCGACTTCACCAATGAATCCGCACAATCCTGGCAGTCCCAGACCGGCGAAGAAAATACCCATCGCAAGTGCGGTGTAAACCGGCATCTTTCCGTAGAGGCCACCGAATTCTTCCAGGTTTCGATGGTGAACGCGATCGTATACCACGCCAACCATGAAGAACATTCCGGCAGAACTGACGCCATGGCCAATCATTTGGAACATTGCGCCTTTGACACCCATGTTCCAATACTCTTGCCAATTCGGCAAAGCGGCTGCCATGGTCGGGTCAGCTGCGACGGTCCAGACACCAAGCCCAAGAACCACGTATCCCATATGAGACACGGAGCTGTAGGCCACCATGCGTTTGAAATCCTTCTGAGCGAGTGCAGCTAGTGCACCGTAAACCATACTCACGACGCCGATGAGACAAACGATCCACGCCAAGTCATATCCGGCCTGAGGGCATATCGGGTAGCAAATTCGAATGATTCCGTAACCGCCCATCTTCAAAAGCACACCGGCTAGGATCATGGAAATCGGAGTCGGTGCTTCCACGTGAGCATCCGGTAACCAGGTATGAACGGGAACGGAGGGGACTTTGATTACAAAGCCTATGAACAGCAAGATGAATGCCCATCTCTGCAGCGTCCACCCGAACAAAAGTTCGGTATCGAACAACGCGGTGGTCTGCCCCATTTCGGCTAGAGCCAGGAGGCTGAAGGTGTGCCGGGAATGCTCTCCGTTTTGAATCGCTTCAAGGGCTGCGGCGCCGTCGATGTCGGCTCCTATGCTGGCGGCGACGCCTGTGCTGACCAGTTGATCAGGGGTCAGTTGAGTCAAGTCGCTGCTGAAGTACAACATCAAGATCGCAATCAGCATCAACACACTACCCGCCAACGTGTAGAGGAAGAACTTGATCGCTGCATATTCTTTGCGTGGTCCACCCCAGATTCCAATGAGGAAATACATCGGCAGCAGCATGACTTCCCAGAAGACGTAGAACAGGAAGAAGTCGAGTGCCATGAACACACCGAGCATTCCTGTCAGAAGGAGCAGGAAGAGAATGCAGTAGCCTTTGACATACTTCGTAATCGACCAACTCGCGATCATTGCGAAGAAGCTGATTACGCCAGTGAGTACAACTAAAGGGAAGCTGATCCCATCAACTCCCAAAGCGTAGGAAATGTCAAACGACGGTATCCAGCTTTGTGAACTCATCATCTGCATGTTGGCTTCGGCCGTATCAAATCGGAACCCGCCATCGCCAGGCAAAGCCATGTAGATCACCATGCCCATCACGATCGCTGTAACGACCAACGTGAACATGCGGACTAACTCAGGCTGACTCTTGGGCAAAAACGCGACGATGATCGCGCCGGCCACAGGCAGGAAAATCAGAACACTGAGGAATACTAAAGGAGTCATGTGAAAGTTTCTTCTTTGTACGTTTACGAGGCGAACGCATAGCCCCAGAAAAATGTTGCAGCAACAAATACGGCAATGGTGCCCGCGACAATAAACAGAACGTACTGTCGCAGCTTGCCGGTTTGGACTCCACGAAGGCCGAGACCTAGTGAGTGAGTCCAACTTGCAGCCTTGTTGACTGATCCGTCAATCAGACCTTGGTCAATGAAGGCTTCCCAAAATTTCGAAACACGTTTGGTTGTGTTGGCGATGCCGTGTAGCAGGCCGTCAATCCAAGTGCGGTCGAACGCAGCAATCAATCCGCCGAACCACTTGGAAGGTCGCACAAACACAAAGTCATACAACTCGTCGAACCACCATTTGTTGACGAGGAAGCGATGAATGGGCAAAAAGGCGGATTTGGCATCCTCCGGATCAAGTGATCTCCAGCAATAAAAGATTGTGGCCAACAGTATGCCACCCATGGCGGTGCTGAAAGCAACAATCGTTGCTGGGATTTTGATCGCATCTGCGTGGCTGGCATGCTCGTCAGGCCAGAACATGTTTACCCACTGGCCTTGGCCAATTTCCTGAGTCCCCAAAGGTCGGGCTTGTTCGACGAGTCCTGCCAGCGAGGCTCCATCGAAGACCCACCATGCGATAAGGATGGCAGCAAGGAATCCTACGGGGAGCGCCAGCCATTCATACGACAGTCCTTTCCAGAACAAAATCACGCCAATGATGATCGCCGTAAGAATGAGTCCAAAAAGTGGTTCTGGCATTCCCAATACGGATTCGCTCGGACGCCAAGCAACACTGACTGCAAATATCGAAAGCAGGACCAATGGGACATACATGCTCGGCGGCGATTCGTGAGCATGGTCGTACCGATGCTGGTCACGAGGCGTGCCCGCAAATGTCATGTACCAAAGTCGAAACATGTAAAAAGCCGTGATCGCAGCTCCGCCGGCTGTGGCAAAGAAGAACAACGATCCGAAACCGGGATTCACATTCTTGAAGAGCAAAGCTTGTTCAAGAATCGCGTCTTTGGAGTAGTAGCCGCTGAAGCCGATGACAAACGGAATGCCCGCACCGGCAATCGCCAGGCAGCCGATAAGCATGGTGTAGGCCGTCCAAGGCATTTTCTTGCGAAGACCACCCATCTCCGTCATCTCATTGGTGTGCACAGCGTGGATCACCGACCCAGAACACATGAACAAGAGACTCTTGAAAAAAGCATGGGTGAACAGGTGCAATACGCCAGCCAACCAGCCGCCGACACCCAAAGCCGTCATCATGTAACCAAGTTGGCTGACTGTCGAATACGCCAAGACTCGCTTGATATCTGTTGCCGTAATGGCAATGGTCGCTGCCATGAACAGGGTGATCACGCCCACGATCGCAATGACAAGCAGCGCATCGGGATTGAAGACGGGATAGAATCTGGCGACGAGGTAGACACCTGCGGCCACCATCGTTGCAGAGTGAACCAACGCTGAAACGGGCGTTGGACCTTCCATTGCGTCCGGTAACCAGACATGCAATGGGAACTGAGCACTCTTGCCGACACAGCCGCAAAAGATTCCAACACCGGCAACAAACAGCAGCCAATAACCATAGCCGCCTTTCTTGCCCGATTTTTCCGAATCACGATAGTCGTCCAAATTGCCAATCTGTCCGCCATTGTCGGCGATCGCCTGCCGGGCACCTATTTTTACCATCCCATCGGGCACGATCATCGCGTGGTTGGTGGACGCAGGCCGGACTTGGGAGAAAATTCCCGGACCATCGCCAGCGATATCTCCAAATGCGAAAGTGCCAAGGCTTCCCCAGATGGCCATGAGGCCAATGATCATGCCAAAGTCTCCAACGCGGTTAACGATGAAGGCCTTGTTGGCTGCCGTCGAAGCACTGTGTCGTTCAACGTAGAAGCCGATCAGGAAGTACGAACAAATACCTACCAGTTCCCAGAAGACAAAAGTCATGGCAATATTGCCGGAGACAACCAATCCCAGCATGCTAAAGCAGAACAGGGATAACGCCTGGAAGAAACGGTGATAACGACCAGGACGCGTCAAGTGGGACCCGTCCGACATGTGGACTTCGTGGTCCGTGAAATCATGCAACTCGTCGTGCATGTATCCCATTGCGTAAACATGAATGCACGTTGCGATCAGAGTTACCATGCAGAACATGGCAATGGTCAGCGAGTCGACAAAATAACCAATCGTCAACTTCAGGCTGCCAAACTCTGCGAGGGTATACCAGTTGCCAGTTATGTTCGGCACTTCCGCCGCATGGCCGTCATCAGCATGGCTATCACCTTCTGCGTGATCCGTAGCATGTGCGTCCGCATGCTTGTCGTCTGCCATGACGAGCAAGATCTCTGAAGCACCTTCGCTCGGCACGACTGCGTGGCCATCTTCGCCGTGTTCATCATGCGACTTTTCGCCGTGTTCATCGTGCGATTCTTCGCCATGATCTCCTGAAGCGTTGCTATGAGTATCGTGCGAGCCATGCTCAGTTTCACCATGATCTCCATGACGACCGTCACCGTGGGCGTCGCCGTGGGCAGCTCCATGTCCGCCATGATGTGCAACAATGGGATGCACATTTAGCCAGAGCTTGAGAGAAATCAGTGAGAGGACACAGGCGGCTCCAATGCAGAACGTTGCGAGCATTGCCGCAAACGAACCTCCCTTACCCATTTTTGGCCCAGCGACCAAAATCAGGAAGAAGGAAATCAGCGGCAGGAGAACCGCCCAACCCAGTAATGTTGGTATCATCGATTCCATGATCGCTCGCGTTATCCCTTCAACTCGTCGGCTCGGTCCACGTCGATCGTGGCATGGTTGTTGTAAAAGTTCAGCGCGATAGCCAGAGCAACAGCGGCTTCGGCAGCCGCCAATACAATGACAAACAGGGCCATGAACTGACCGTCCAAGCCCAGAGATTTTTCTCGCAAATACGAACTGCCAAAGGCGATAAAGTTGATGTTGGCCCCATTCAGGACCAACTCAATCCCCATCAATATCCCAAGTACGTTTCGCTTGGTCGCCATACATACAGCGCCAGTCACAAACATCACGGCACCGACGACCATGAAATGTGAAACGCTAATGGGCTGGGCAAATGGATTCATAGTTCAATCAACTAAGTTGCGGCTTGTTCAATCGTACTGACACGCTTCTTCGTCCGAGCCAAATAGGCGGCTCCGACCAGCACAACTAACAGGTGCACGGAAACAATTTCAAATGGCAACAAGTATCCCGACATACCTTGCTTAACGGCAGGATCATTCTCGTTGGCTTTGTCGATTCGGACGCCAAGGAAACCTAAACCTAGCGGAGTCGCACTCTGGGACTCAGCGGCCGTTAAGGTCGCTTGGTCGGATCGTACGGTTCGCCAGTCGCCGACGCTAAAGGCGGTCGAAACCAGCAAAAAAAGTAGTGAGCCGCCAACGATCGAGGCAATAATCCACTCAGCCGCCGACGTCTTCATCGAGACAAAATTCGCCTGAGCAGTCAGCATGACACCGAAGATCAGCAGCACAAGTGTGCCGCCGACGTAAATCATGATTTGCATCGCGCCAACAAACTCCGCTCCGGCCAACATGAACAAGGCCGCAGTCGCGGAAAGGCATGCGATCAAATTCGCCGCCATGCGGACAACGTTCTGTGAAAGCAGCACGCCCAGTGCAAATGCACATGCGATTCCTGCAAACAAGTAAAAGAACAGTGTGTGCCAAATCATCGGGCACCTCCCGTAAGACTGGCCGTTGCTGATGGAGCAGGCGTTGTTTCCTCAACGGATTCGGCGTTGTCAGCCAAGCCGGAAACCCAATGCTCATTTACGATGCGACTTGGGCCCATCATGCCAGTTCCACCCGATTTGCCGAGCATTCCCTTGCTGCCTGAAAACAGAAGTGTCTGCCAAGCTAAAACGCCCAGGAAGCAAAACGCCGCGATGGGCACACAATATTTCCAACACATCGTGATGACCTGGTCGACTCGCAATCGAGGAAACGTCCAGCGAATCCAGATCATGATGAAAACTAACAGGGAGGCTTTACCTATCAAGTTGATGCACCCAGCCAAATTGGCGGCATACTGGAGTAGGAAATGGCTTTCTTCGCTAACCCACCCGAACAAAGGTATGGGGCCGTTCCAACCACCGAAGAACAAGATGGCTGCCAAAGCACTGACCAAGAACATGGAACCGTACTCAGCCATGAAGAAGATACTCCAACGCATGCCGGAATACTCGGTCAAAAAGCCAGCCACCAATTCCGATTCGGCTTCTGCCAAGTCAAAAGGGGCGCGATTCACACTCGCCATCGCACATGTGAAGTAGACGAAGAATGTGAGCGCGGTGAATGGATCGTGAAAGAACAACCAGTTTGTAAAGTCACCAGCCTGCTTGTCGCCGATTGTCACAAGGTTCATCGTCCCGCACAACATTACGGGAATCAGTACGCACATGCCGACCGGGACTTCGTAGCTGACCACTTGAGCCGCTTCACGCATGCCGCCGAAAAGCGACCACTTTGATCCCGAAGCGTATCCACCCAGGATCACGCCAAAAACCTCGAGTCCCAAAATGGCGAGAATAAAGAAGGCGGCATGATTCAGATGTTGTCCACACCAGCCCGATGCGAAGGGCAGGGCGATCAAGGCGGCAAAGCTCGCGGCGAAACTGATGTACGGGGATATCTTGAAGAGGACCGGATCTGCAGCAGCTGGCATCAGATCTTCTTTGGAAAGCAGTTTGATCCCGTCGGCGATTCCCTGTAACCAACCGAAGGCTCCACCGACACGTGTGGGCCCCAGCCGATCTTGAATTCGCCCAGAAATCTTGCGTTCTGCCCAGATGAAGGACAATGCACCTACAGCAATGATATGAATCAACAACACTGCATGAATCAGCGCTGTGATCAAATAACCGAGCCAATGATCTGCAGGCAGATCTAAAGCCAGCCAATTGAGAATCTGGGTATTGATTATTTCGGCCACTACTTCAGTCCGTCAGGCGATTTCGCCAGTTTTGGTCGCTTCCTGCTGTGCACTTGTCGTTTCCGACGAAGTGTCCACATTCTCTATTCGAAACTTCGTGAAATATGGCACAAAGTACTCCGAAACGGCAAGCCCCCGCGACGCAATGATTTACAACTCGATCGCCAGATCAGCGATCAATCTCCCCCATCACAATATCTAGCGATCCAACGATCGCCGGAATGTCAGCAATTGGTGCCCCACCACAAATCTCGTGAGTCACAGACAGGTTGCAGAAGCAGCTGCTTCGCGCCCTGACTCGCCATGGAATGGACGTACCATCACTAACGAGATAAAAGCCCATCTGCCCGCGAGGCGCCTCAGTTTCGAGGTAAACTTCGCCCTTGGGTAGTTTGGTCGTCAATTTGATTGGAATGCCCCAATCACCGCTCGCCTGACTGTATTTGTCGATTGCCTGTCGTACGAGATCAATCGCCTGCATAACTTCCAGCATGCGAACGTAAAAACGATGCCAACAATCGCCGAGCACGGCATCGGGCGGAACCGCCGGATAGTCGTGATCTTTAGGATAGTGGCCGTCTTTTTCAACGATGACTTCGAACGCATAACCGTCATACATCTCTGTGTAACGTTCTTCGCCGTCACGGCGAAGATCATAGTCGACTCCGCTGCCCCGCAAAACGGGCCCCGTGCAGCCATAGTCGATCGCCATCTCCGGCGACAGGTAACCGATATCACAAGTCCGTTTGATAAAAATCGCATTCGTGGTCAGCAGAGTGTGATATTCAACAATCACTGGCTCGAGTTGAGTCAGGAATTCCTCACACGCTTTCAACCAGCCGGTGGGCAAGTCGGCTGTGGCGCCGCCTGGAGTCAAATAACTGTAAGTCAGTCGAGCCCCACAGGCTTCTTCGAACAAGTCGAGGATCTTCTCCCGTTCACGGAATGCGTACAGGAACGGGCTGAACGTTCCCAAGTCCAAGCCGTAGGCGCCCATCCCAACCAGGTGGCTGGCGATGCGCCCCATCTCAGAAATGATGACTCGAAGATGTCTTGCCTTTTCGGAGATGTCATGTTCGAGCAATTTTTCGACGCATAGTGACCAGCCGAGATTCATGTTCATCGCAGCCAGATAATCCATACGATCGGTGTAGGGAATCCATTGGCGCGGGGTCAGATTCTCGCCGATTTTTTCAGCGCAACGATGAAGGTATCCGAGGTGAGGCGTCACTTCCGATACGATTTCGCCATCCGTTCGCAGTACCAGACGCAGCACGCCGTGCGTACTCGGGTGCTGGGGACCCATGTTCACTAGCATCTCGTCCGTACGGACGTCGTACTCAATGATTCGCTGGTCTTCTGTGTGCATTGACATTTATGACTGCCTCAACGTCCTCGAATGCCGTGGTACTCTAGCGGCATTTCATAGTCTTTTCGTAATGGGTATCCGACCCAATCTTCCGGGCAAAGAATGCGCGTTAGATCGGGATGGCCTGTAAACCAGATACCAGACAAATCGTAGACTTCTCGTTCGTGCCAATCCGCAGTTCGCCAAACGGATGTTACCGATGGCACTTCAGGGCACTGGCCTTCGACATCATCTTTCCAGCGAGGGATCTTCACTTTCACCACCATGGAATGCTTTTTGGTGATGCTCGACAAGTGATAAACGACTTCCATGTGTGGTTCCCACTCGGCCTTGGCGGCCTTTTTGGGATCCGTGTGGAAGTAGTCAACGGCTGTGATGCAATTGCACATATTGAGCTGCATCTCTGAGTCGTCTCGTAGGAAACTGCAAACTTCGACGATGGAATCGACAGCGACTTCGACCCATGGGTCAATCGCCTCGACGTTGGTGCCGGTGATTGCATCCCCAAATTTGCTTTGTAGGCGACTAACAATATCTGCCATGAAATCTCCACTCTCTATTCTTCAACCGCGGTCCAAGCCGCAAAGAAACTGATCTCAGTGAATCTAAGCTGAAATTGCTGCTTCCCGATCGGCTGCAGCTTCCGCAGCCTCTTGTGCTTGACGCGTTTTGAATTCTTCCGTGATGGCACGGACCCAATCAAGAGCCCCGATTCTCCATTCATAGGCAAAAGCAATCAGCAGGATCATGAAGAAAACCAACACCTCAGCAGAGGCGAGCCACAGCAAGTCGCTGGCTCCACTTTGAATTGTTGCAGCCGCTTCGGCGGCGGTTCCAGCCGGTAATGTGGGATTGTGAATTCCCAATTCCTGAAACATGCCGTACGTCTCAGGGTTCATCAAAACGGTCCCGTCGTCGGCGGTGGTTGTGATCGCCGTTGGTGCCTGTTTCGCGATTTGATCGGCTTTGCCAAAAACTGTTGCCCATGGGAATAAGAACGCGACTTCAACATCGAAAATGATGAAGATCAGCGCGACTACGTAGAAACGTAAATCGAATTGAACGAAGCTCGAACCAATTGTAGGTTCGCCGCATTCGTAAATTTCCAACTTCTCTTCGTGCGGGTCAGACGGGCGCAGAAAACGACCCACCAACAAGTTTGCGAAGACGAATGTGAAACCTATACCCGCGAATAGTGCCAAGTAGGCAACGATTCCGACGGATCCCCCGAGTGCATTTGGCATGGCTATGACAGGATTCCATTCCCAATGTGAGTCCGAATTGACTGATAAACCCCGGATTGTAAGAGGTGGGGGCTTTTCTGCAAGTCGTATCACGCGCCGAATCGTGGCGGTAATGCGTCGGCGGGCCGGACAATCGGATCCAGTCCGCGGTTGCGCTGGAATCTCAGCGTGTGAGAATCGCCGAGAATAGTTCGGATTCGCGGAAGATGGATAGCGAACTAAGCGTCAAGCGACTCGTCGCTCGACGCATCCGCGGCCGAACCAGCCGTTAATGGATGGCGATCCTGAAAACCCGCGTCAGCTTCGTGCCAATTCAGTACCTCAGCTTCTCCAAGTTTCCAGCACAGGTAGACCAATCGGTCGTCCATCATGGAAGGGAAGTCAACGATACCGTCAGGTCCGTGTTTGCAGATGACGCCCAATTCGGAAAGCTCGTTCTCAAATCGCTCAAGCTCACGAATATCCCGCTCGAGTTGCGAACGAATCTGCTCGGTTTCCTCGGCGTAAGGGTCGTTGGCCGATGCCTCGTCTTCACGTGCGAGTTGAGAGAGTCGCTGGCGACGCTCCTGCACTCGGAGTGATAATCCCGATATGTCACGTACGATTGCACGTACTAGCGGGAGGCATTTGTTTGCATCTTCAACAGTGAAGATTTTCTCGGGGACAAAATCAGAGTTGCTCATCGTGACCTACACCAACAGGAGAGAAGGGAACGGCTTGTCTCTGCCTCCAGTTTGAACCGGCGTAGCATTCCCCGCAAGGCACTTCGAGAGATTTCATAAATCAAGAATTCAACGGCAAAAATTGTCGCTGGACTCATTGACAGAATCTTAAGAATTTGGGCCTGCGTGAACCGGTTCGGCAATAACTTTAGATTCGGCAACCGCGGTTGGGTTCAGCGTGGCGCGCCCCCAAGCTACGTCGATTGGCATTCGTGAGAAGTCGACGATGCAACCGTCGCGGCTATAGCAGCTCAAATCATGGGTAGCACCCATGAAAATACAATCGACAGGACATGGCTCGACGCACAAAGCACAAAACATGCATTTGGAATAGTCAATTGTGTAGCCGGTAACCTTAAATCCTTTACCGCCCTCGACTCGTTCCTTGCCAATGTAGATGCAATCGACGGGGCATGCCTTGGCGCACTGATCGCAAGCGATGCACGTGGTCAGGTCGAAACGGTGAAATCCGCGATAGCGAGCCGCAACCGGGACTGCTTTCTCAGGGTACTCGAACTTCTCGGTGAATGCGCCGCGATTCTTAAAATATGTCTTTAACCAGTAACGTAGGGTAACCAACATCCCATCAGCTACGGTCTTCACCGCGACAAATATATTGCGAAACCACTCAAACATCTGTTACGGCCCTTTCGAGGCGGAAGTCCTTTCGGCCTTAGAGCTAAAGTAAAGGCCCTACTTAGTTGCGTCACGCTGAGGCGTGAATGGAAGATTATAGGGACGCCCCTGCTGACCGCAACCGAACTCTTGGCGAACAGCTTAACTCAACAATATTGCGGTTGCGATTGTGCATTCAGGATGTGTTGCAATGCCTTCCCCGAAGTGGTCTAGGCAATCAGCTGGTTGCGTAACTGGCTTCGGTTGCGAACCGGACGAATCTACGGAAAGGACGAATCTGCGGACAGGACGGACGGGCATTGAACGGATACCTCCACTTCCCTGAGGATGATTTTTTGCCGTCAATCGAGTCGAGTGGTTTTTGCGACCTATAGCCGGAGGTTGGTTCCAAGGCGGATGGATGGTCGGCAAGTCGCCAAATGGCCGAATCGGCTCATGATCTTTCGGGACGCCGAAGAGCTCGGGGAAGTGCGGGATGTCCAGCGCAATGGTGCAAAATCTGCTGTTTCTAGTCACCAAAGGGGTTTACATACCACCTGATAGTGCTATACTTGGGGGAGTCATACAGAGCTTTGCCCGCAGCCGCGTTACTTTAACCGGCACGCAATCCACGCGGCTGCGGGTGTTTTCTTCTTAGCTCCTTTAAGTCATTTCTCTCGAACGACTTACCTGAATCTCCTTTGTTTACCCAAAGTGTCTTCTTTGCCTATTGTCATTCGGCACGTCCGTTGTGAGGGTAAATATCTGTAGATTCCCTAAAGCTGGCAGTCAGTTTCTTGACTGCCCAAGACCAGTACGTAGAGTGGATGTAGAGGAAAGCGTGCTTGGCACACAAGTTACGTAAATCTGAAGAGCCCAGACCTCGAAATGCTGGCTCGAATTACGACACCAAGCCAATAGGGCCTGGGCAGCTTTTCACAAAGGAATGGATCATGTTGGTACTATCCCGAAAAAAGAACGAGAGCATCGTCATCAATGACGACATCTCGATCGTAGTGGTCGAGATTCGCGGTGACAAAGTGCGGCTTG
>CAYYHV010000059.1:0-23462 GCA_964471695.1 uncultured Pirellulaceae bacterium | reverse complement strand
CCAGGGACCGATCCGAGGCGCGGTCTAGGGGGGCGGGTGTTCTTCTATGATGACAATCAAAACGTCGTACCCGTCTATGGTCAATTGGTCGTTTACGGGTTTGACGATTCCCGGCCTGGTCCAGCCAGTAGGACTCCGGACCGTCGTTACGTGATCACTCCGAAAGAATTTCAAGCACACTTTAGCACGACGGACATCGGCCCATCGTATTCCGTGTGGATTCCGTGGGACAAGCTCACTCCCGAGCATGCCAAGATGAGTGTTGTGCCAGTGTTTACAACCATTGCGGGCAAAGTCGTGATGGGAGATCATTCGCGACATCTATTACCGGGGACTTCGAGCGGTTCGCCAGCATTGCCAGGCGCGACTCCACCGGAGGCTCAACCGCCTCGGAATGTTGAGCTTGCAAGTTATCAAGCCGAGTCGACGGGGCCTCAGAGTGTAATGTCGCACCGGGAGGCATTGACGCAGGAGGCTGCGAGAATTGCCGCCGCCGAAAGATTGCGAACGACGCGAATTGGGTTGCCGCGATCTGTTCAACAGCGACTGATTCAGTCCGAGGCTTCGCCGGTTTCACAGACAGCGACTTTATTGCGTGAACGTGAGTTGGCTCGATCAAATCAAGTCATCACGACTCGACGAGGTACAAGCGACGGATTGGTTCCCCAGAACGCTGCAAGACTTGGAGTGAATCCGCAAGTGCTTAGGGAAAAGATGAACCGGGTGCAACCGGATATGAACTCGGCGCAGGTTGTTCCATCGGACTTGCCGCGGCCGGTACCCCAACGCTGGACTGGGGGGACGATGCCACGACCAGATCGTTCTGGACTGAGTCCACCCCGGGTTCCAAGCGGGCAAGTTTCGCCATCAATTTACGATCGTTCTCCGAGCCAACAACTCCCCGCAACACAAGGGTCCGGCCCTGCAGAGACGTCTGTATATTACGGGCCCCCGCAAACCTCCGGGACGACGTATTGATGCGGTTGGCGATGTTTCCGCTGAGTGCTTGTGGGTTGTTGGTATAGCGGAAGCCGACGTGAAGTCGCCGTCTGATGATCGGTGTTGATTGATTGAAGCCGCCGCCTTGCCCTTGACGCCCCGTCGTCGTGTTGGCTCCTTGGCCGCCGCCAAAGCCGGTGTTCAATCCCCCGGTATTTTGAGTATTTGTGGTCTGCTGGAAAAAGTTGCGTGTATCCGTCGAATCGGCTCCCACGAACGAGTTTTGAGCTCGATTCCCCAACGCTGCTCCACCAAATTGGCTGCCGCCGCCTTGATTACCGAAGGCACCGCCCAGGCTGTTGATCCCAATCCCGCCGTTTCCGGTACCAGCACCGCTGAACAATCCGCCTCCTCCGCCCCCGCCAAATCCACCTCCTCCGCCAAACCCACCACCGGTGGCGCCGCCTCCGCCAAATGTGCCTTGGCAAAAGGCGAAAGGTGAGGCGAGCAGGCAAATGCTCAAAGCTGCGATGATGTAGCGAATGTTTGGTGAAATACGCTTTATTTGCACGGAAAGCCTCCCGTTTTCTGACCTGAATTCTACTACAAGAGTATACCCGATCTGCCGTAAACTAGCGGTCCGCCCAGCCATAACTGGGCGTAATCTTTGTTCCAGTCCGATAATTGTCGGAATTGGCGGAACTTTGCCTGTCGCAGGGGGTTGGGTCAGGTAGCGGGGAAATCATCGAGTCATTAACTCTCGATTATCAGAGACCAAAACTATATTTCACGAGGAAGCCGAAGTCATGAAGAATCGCAGTCTTTTCACGCTCGTCGTACTGGTATTGTTGGCAATTGCTTTGCCAGCCACGGAAGCAATGGCTCAGCGAGGTGGTGGCGGTGGTCGTGGAGGACGCGGTGGCCAAGGTGGTCGTGGCGGCCGCGGGGGATTGACGGCTCGTTCTATTGGCTTGGGAACGCTATTGAACTCGGAGAAAGTTCGCGAAGAAGTCGAAGTCACAGACGAGCAATATCAAGAAGTCAAAAAGTCGCTGGACAAGGCGAAGGAAGAGGCGCGAGCCAAGCGAGAAAAGGAACGAGGTGACGAAGAGCGTCCCAATTTTCGCGAGATGTCTGAGGAAGACCGCGCGAAGCTCATGAAGGAAGTGGAGAAGCGACGTGCTGAGGAAACCAAGGCGGAAAAGAAAGTCGTAGCAGACGTGCTCTTGCCAATGCAGGTTACACGACTGGAAGAAATCGCTATCCAGGTGATGGGCGTCGGCGCATTGACGAATGATGAAGTCGCCAAGAAGGTTGGCGTCAGCAAAGACCAGATTGAAAAGATGAAAAAGGTTGTCGAAGAGAAAATGTCTGGAATGCGTGAGAAGATGATGGAAGCGTTCCAGAGTGGTGATCGCGACAGCATTCGCGAAAAGATGACTGAGATGCGCAAAGACATGGAAGACGCCGCGCTCAGCCAACTGACAGAAGCGCAGCAGAAGAAGTTCGATGAACTAAAGGGCGAAAAGTTTGAAGTCGACTTGCGTGAACTGATGGGGGGCCGTGGTGGTCGAGGTCGCGGCGGAGAAGGTCGTGGTGGCCGAGGCGGTCGCGGCGGAGAAGGACGTGGCGGCGAAGGACGTCGTCAGCGTCCTCAACGACCGACTGTAGATTAGGAGGTGCTCGATTCGGGCAGGAGTGGCTGCTCGTGTCAATGGACTTAATCAGGCGGCTCGTTCGAACGAGTCGCTTGTTTTTGTTTGCAGGCGAAGTGGACTTTTTCGACTAAGATGGAATGTGACGGCTTCGGCTTGATCAATTGAAATCAGAATTCGTTTCAGCGCTACAAGAGACATTCAATATGCGATGCCTTCGAACGGTCTTGTTTCTCATTTTTAGCGTCGCTTTCTGCCAAGTCATGGTGGCTCAACCACCGTGGGAGCGAGGCGGCGATCGTGGAGACCGGGGTGATCGTGGAGACCGGGGTGATCGTGGAGACCGCGGGGGTCGTGGCCGGGGTGATCGTGGAGGCCGCGGTCGAGGTGATGACCGAGGCGGCGGGGGCTTTCCAAGCGGCTTTGACCCGATGCGCATCATCGAGCGATTGGACAAAAACGGAAACAAGAAACTCGACCCGGACGAAATGGAAGGACGTACCAAGTTCTTCATTGAGCGATTTGCGCCGGGGCTGGATACGTCGCGATCCATCTCCTTTGACGAGATCAAGAAGAAGATCGAAGCACGTCGTGGCGGTACATCGAGCGGTAGCGGAGCCAGTGGGGGCAGCGCAGGCGGGATCGTCAACGTCAATGATCAACCCCCGTTGGTTCCCGGCTTTGGCGTTATCGATGAAACTCCGCCGGCGCCCGGCTTTGGAACATTGGGCGAATTTTTTCAGGTTGCGATAACCGCTGAGGATCGGAAAGAGGCTGAGGATGTCATCAAGCGTTACGATCGAGACGGTGACGGGATTCTTAACAGCGAAGAGATCAAGCGAGGCCGCTGGTATTCGGAACCGATGACTTACGATCAGAACAAGGACGGCAGTCTGTCTTCGTATGAGTTGGCCGTCCGATATGCTCGTCGCCGCGTATCCAAGTCGGAAAGTAAAAGTTCTTCGAGTCGCAAGAAGGATGATCGTCGGCGTCGTCGAGATGATGATGACGACGATGATAAGGACGAAGAAAAACGCACATCGTGGCGATTTGCCACGGCTCACGAACGGTTGCCTGATGGACTGCCAAGCTGGTTTCGTGAGAAGGATAAGGACCTGGATGGTCAAGTCGCGATGCATGAGTACGCGACCGAATGGAATGACGAGACTGCGGCTGAATTCCTAGAATTGGACGTCAACACGGACGGAATCCTCTCGCCGTACGAAGCAAACGGAAGCGTGGCTCGAGCGGAAAGCTCGACTGATGGTTCGGCGAAACCCAAAACCGAACCATCGCGTTCAGCAGCCAAAGCGGGAGCCACGGGGCGGCCATCAGCTTCGACGGGGTCGCAAAAGGCGATCCCTGATAAGTTTATGAATTGGGCTGCGTCGACAATCAAGCGATACGATGAAAACAAAGACGGCTATCTCTCGACGACCGAGATGAAGAAGATGCGTCGGCCGCCGAAGAATGCCGATGCGAATCGGGACGGCCGCGTTTCCGCGGCCGAGTATGCCCGATCGGTCATGCCGAAATAGCGTCCGCTCTCGATCGTTAGAAGATGGGGCCCTTACCGATCTCTCGACGCACGATAACCCATTGCCCGGCGTGCATCAGCCAGTGGGAGCCCTGCATGGAGAATGCGGCAGCACAGTTGGGTGCGTAACTCCGCATCGATTCAGGGGCTTCTCGATCCAAGTCTTCGTCTGTAAGTTTCTCCAGCGCGGCCAGCGTCGCTTGCCGTTGCTCTTGGTGGACTCGCATTAAATCCTCTTTCGAATCAAATGCGGCAGGGTCATTCGACGTCGCCGTTTCCTTCGTATAGCGATCTGCAAACCCCTCGGGGAGCTCGGGCATAGCGCCCGGGCAAACCCCGTTGATCATTTGGTGCTCGGATGCAATCAGATGGCCTACTTGCCATTTCAGGTGGTTACATTCTGAATGCGGACGGCGCATCATGTCTTCGTCGGTCAAGTCTTCAAGGTAGGGGGAGCACACCATGGCAGAGGTGTCGATCCCCATCTTGATTGCAGTTTTAGAGTCCATAAAAATCTGTCCTTTCTCGTCCGGGTAATATTAAGCGTTGGAATGTTACAGTTATCCAGCCGTTGGATTTGATTGCAACCTATCCGGCTGAATCGCTTAAACGATTTACACACGCACTGGCTACTTCGCCATAGCGTTCAATATCGAGAGTGAGCGTACATTTGTACAGTGGGGCTGCCGTTCGTTAGACAGACACGTGGGGCATTTTGACTCAACGCACGCTGGAAACCAGGTCGCGCGGACGGGTGGTATTGTTCGAATGCTATCACTCCACCTACATTAGGGACTGAAGGCTTGAGCACGGTAGGGTAGCCAGTGATACATATATGAAAAGGATGTCGCAAATGAAATGGTATGTGATGATGCTATGCGTATTGGGTGTTACTCCTTACGCTTCGGCTTTCAACTACGAATACTCATACGGCTTTGATGGAGTGCTTAGCGACAGCTTCTTACCCGTGGCTTCGGTGTCGGATTTATCATTCGAACAGGCCAATCAGCAGCTGGAATTACATTCGTTTAATCTGGTGCCCTTCGATTCTGGTGAGGCTTATGCGCACAATCTTGTGTTGCCGCAGTACAATGAATCGTGGGTTGCTCACGTGGACATTTCTGTGCCAGCGGTCTACGAGAGCACCGTCCCCACGGCGAGTGATTCTCGATTGGAGGTTGGCTTGGGAGTCGGTTTTGGACCGAATGCCATGGCGAGCGGTAACCTGGCAACGATCACGCTCGGAGTCGAAGGTACACTCAATGGTGCGCGTCGTTATATTGATGCGTCGGTGGCTGGGGCTGGTGATTTGGATGCCATAGACATGGTGACTGATCAGGAGCGAATTCGAGTCACTTTGGAATACGACGCAAACGGCAATACACTTCGTGCCCGCCACTCGGCTCAACAACCGCTTGGATTGTCGTCGTCGACTCAGATTGATTGGGGGATGGGACCAACGGACACGTTTGAATTGTTCCTGTTTGGAAATTCTCAGTCGCAACCTGTCTTTTCGTCAGCCCCTTTGACGCTGGACGATTTTGAATTGAAGATCAATCGGGTGCCGGAACCAGCGGCTTGTTTGTCTCTGGCTGCCTTGGTGATCTTGGGACTGCTGACCTACCGCCGCAGACTTGAGCGCTAAAGTGCCTAACTGACCAGCAAGTGCCCGCCACCAAAGGGCTCGGATGCGACGTGGTTCTCCGCGTCGCTTTCTTTTTGGCATTTTCCGGATGCTCTTTGGCGGTTCGCTCGCCTCGTCGAAGTCGGTTTTTCCCGCGAGTTTGCCGATTGGAGAGGATATTCCGGATACGCGGCAGCCATTGTGATCCGTTCAGAAAATTTAAGCGGAATCATCCGTGAAATGCACGACTATCGGCTGGGAATAAGCCGTTGTTGTTAGGCCGCTGCTCGAAGAAACCGATATAATGTGTACCTTGGAAATAGAGGTACGCGCATGAGAGACGTTTCATGCGTCGCAAGCTAGCGGCTTCTGCACCCTAACCCTCCCAGTTTGCGAACGAGATGAGCCAAACCACCGACAATGATGCTGAAACCGTTTCGATTCCCAAGGTGGAATCTGAATCTGGTGGGGAGCAACCGAAATCTGAACGGCGCGTCCGGCGTGAATCCAAAATTGCGGCTGGCGGTGGCGGTCTGGCTGCAGTGCCCCTCCCTAACCGCATTACGCAATATCGGCGGCGCCTACCGGAGATCGCATCGTGGGAGCCGATTGTTCAACTGGACACGGACAGTCAGCTTCGCAAACGCAGCTTATCGTTGCGTTATCGGGCTCGCAGCGGCGAGAAACTAAATCGGCTGTTGGGCGAAGCCTACGCCGTGGTACGCGAGGCTGGTCGTCGCACCATGAACATGCGGCACTTTGATGTGCAGTTGATTGGTGGTATCGCAATGTTTCATGGATGCATTGCCGAAATGGAAACGGGTGAGGGCAAGACGTTGACTGCGACGTTGGCGATGTACCTACGTGCCTTGTCCGGCAAGGGAGCGCATCTGGCCACAGTGAACGACTATCTTGCCGAGCGCGATGCTGAATTAATGACGCCAATCTACAAGGCGCTGGGAATGTCGATTGGCGTTGTCAAGACTCAGATCAGTCAAGATGAGCGTCGTGAAGCCTACGGCTCGGACATCACCTATGGGACAGCCAAAGAATTCGGATTTGATTTCTTGCGAGATCGACTCTTACTGCGTCGTATTGGCGAATCAGCATTAGGGATCGGCGGAAATGGTGCTGTTCGACAAGATGCCACGGAGCGACCCGTTCAGCGAGGTATGCACTCGGTTTTGGTCGATGAAGCCGACAGTATTCTCATTGATGAAGCGCGCACACCGTTAATCATTAGTGCGATCCCTGGCGAAGCGCAACAACGAGCTGTTGCTTGTTACCGTTGGGCTGCTTCGATTACGGACAAGTTCGAAGACGAAGAACACTACGAATACGATCACGAGAAAAAGACGTGCGAGCTGACCTTTTCAGGACGGCAATTAGCGCGGACATTGCCCAAGCCGATTGAAATGGGCCCTGTGGGGCTGGTTGATATCTACCAGTATGTGGAGCGAGCGATCAAAGTCGGTCGAGAATTCCACAACCATCGGCAATACGTAGTACATGAAGGCGAGATCGTCATCGTGGACGAGTTTACAGGGCGTATGGCAGAAGGCCGTAAGTGGAGTGCGGGAATTCACCAATCGGTCGAAGCGAAAGAGAATATCGAAGTCACGGTTGAAACAGGGCATGCGGCTCGCGTTACCGTGCAGGACCTGTTTCGACGGTACAAGCACGTATGCGGAATGACGGGAACCGCCTCGACGTCGGCTCGTGAGTTGAAAAAGATTTACACCACGCCGGTCGTCTCGATTCCAACCAATAAGCCGGTCCAGCGAAAACGACTTCCAGATGTTGTCTATGACGACGCAGAATCTAAGTGGGCGGCGATTGTCGAAGAAATTAAGAGGCAGCACGCTATCGGGCGTCCCGTTCTGGTAGGTACGCGATCAATCGACAAATCGGAGCGATTGGCGACTCTTTTGACGGAAGCGGGAATCGAACATTCGGTACTGAATGCACGTCATGTCGCGATCGAAGCCGACATCGTGGCGATGGCCGGACATCGGGGACGAGTCACGGTTGCCACGAATATGGCGGGACGTGGTACGGACATTAAACTAGGCGATGGCGTCAAAGAATTAGGTGGTTTGTGTGTCATTGGCACCGAGGTTCATGACTCGGCGCGTATTGATCGCCAGCTTGCTGGACGTTGCGGACGCCAAGGTGACCCGGGAACTTTTCAACAGTATCTGGCTATGGACGATGAGATACTGGAATTGGCATTTACGCCAGTCAAGGCTGAGGTCATGGCTGCGAATGCCAGCGGTGATCAAAATGGACGAGTACGTACGTCTTCATCCTTGTTCCGAAAAGCCCAGAAGATTATCGAGAAGCGACATTTTCGTGGACGTAAAGTCCTGCTTTACCACGAGAAACATCGCAAGAAAATGCACGTCGAAATGGGACAGGATCCCTATCTCGACATGCCGGACCAATAATGCGAGTCGTTGTTGCTGCAAGTCGCGATGTTGATTCGCCGGACTTGCTACATGTTGACCAGTTAACGAAGACCAAAGACAAACGAGAAGTAAGTCATGTCGACTGAACAACCTATTGACCCACAAGCCATCGAAGAAACCAAGCGTCAGATCCGCAGTCTGGTTAGTGAAATAGCCTCATTGACGCGTCAGGATGTTGAACCGGTTGTCTATTATGCCGAGTTCTTGCAAAAGGTCGTGACCGCACTCGCTGCTGAGGGTGGTGCGATTTGGACGACGCGCAAGGATGGCGGCCTGGAACTCGCTTACCAGATCAATATCCGTGCCGCGTTTGCAGACGAAGCTGGGGAAGATCGGACTCGTCACGCCAAACTGCTGTATCACGTACTGCGAAATGGCGAGCATATGCTGGTCCCGCCGTATTCGGGCGCAGGCGGCGATGATTCGGCTGGAAATCCGACGAGCTATCTTCTCGTGGTGGCTCCTATCTTTGATGAAGAGACGCCGGTTGGCGTTGTCGAGATTTTTCAACGAGCGACGAGTGGTCCTGCCAGCCAACGCGGGTACATGAAATTCTTGCTGGAAATGTGCCAGCACATGGGCGACTTTCTGCAGAATCGTAAGCTTAAGGAACTGGCGAGCTACAAGACGCTTTCGACTCAGGTCGAGCGGTTCTCTCGTACGGTGCACGAAAGTCTCGACCCGATCACGACGGCTTATACGATTGCCAACGAAGGACGACGGCTGATTGGTTGTGATCGAGTCAGTGTGGCGTTACGCAAAGGTCGCAAGTGTATCATCAAAGCTGTGAGTGGTCAGGACACAATGGACACTCGGGCAAACTCGGTGTTGCTTCTGGGGAAGCTCTCCACAGCGGTGATGCGGAGCGGTGAAGCCCTTTGGTATACCGGTGACTCGTCCGATTTGCCGCCGCAGATCGAAGAAGCCGTTCACGATTACGTCGACGAAACCCACACCAAAACGGTGGCAGTCCTCCCGCTGATGAAGCCGTCCGATTATGTGCCTGATGGGGATGAAGCCAAGCGACTGCAGGAGGAAAAAGAAGAAGTCATCGGATGTATTGTTGTTGAGCAGATCGAAGATTCTCGCCCTCAGGCGGAGTTTGCTGAAGGCGTCGAACTGGTCACCGAACACAGTTCACTCGCACTTTCCAATGCGGTGGAACACAACAGTTTGTTTCTGATGCCGGTCTGGCGTGCACTGGGTAACGCGGCTTGGGTGCTTAAGGCTCGCACGCTTCCCAAGACACTTGCCGTTGCGGCGCTAGTGTTGATCGCGATCGCGGCGCTGTTCTTGTTTCCCTGGCATTTTCGCATGAAAGCGAGTGGGGCACTTCAACCCGTCCAGCGGAAGATGGTCTTTTCGAATGCAAGTGGCAAAATTACCGAAGTGTACAAAGATCACAGCGACACGGTAAGAAAAGGTGATCCCTTAATGCGGCTTGAGAATCTCAAGTTGGAAAACAGTCTGGTTGAGGCGCAAAGTCAGATTGCTTCGTTGATGGAAACGATTAGCAACGCGGAGAAGAATCGACGTAACAAATTGCTCGAGCCCAGCCAGCGCGAGAATGCGGTTGTTGAGGTGGCAAAAGCCAGTATCGATTTAAAGACCTGGCGAACCAAGCTTGCGATCATCGAAGCGGAAATGAAAGACCTGGTGATTGTTAGTCCGATTGACGGTCAGGTCCTGGATTTCAAGACGGTTGAGAATCTCGAGGGGCGCTCCGTTCAACCAGGTGACAATGTAATGACGATTGCCAATCTTAATGGCGAATGGATGCTTGAGTTGTTTATGCCCGAGTCAAATATTGGGCATGTCAGCGAGTACATGAGTAAGCAGTCAGAGAAAGAAATGGAAGTAGAATACTTCCTGATGAGCGATCCCGAAAATAAGTACGAAGGAAAGTTGACGGAAAGCGATGTTCATGACATGGCACAACTGCATGAAGAGCACGGTCACAGTGTTCGGATGCTGGTGCAGATTGACGAGAACGACGTGACTGAGCCTCGGCCAGGGACGGAGATTTCGGCGCGAGTCTATTGCGGCAAGCAGCCTATTGGCTACGTATGGTTCCACAAGCTATTCGAGTTCGTTCAATCGCGATGGATTTTCTAAATCGCAATTATTGGAGAGCAGAGATGAAATTGACAAATATCCTTGCCGTAAATGCGATGGTCCTGATGGTCATTGCTACAACGGCTTCTGGGCAGAGCATTTACGACAACAGTCCGGGACCGCAACAGCCGCCAGCTGAAGCAGGGCCGCGCGGGAGAGTCTTCGACCTATACAATGTGCAAGTCGAATTGGTTTCTGATGCGGAGCGTGTTATCTCGGCTGGAGAGAGCGGGCTGTTGACGCTTGTTCCCAAAGAAGGCATGGAAGTCGTTGAAGGTCAGGTGATTGCGAAAACCGACGATACCATCGCCTTGGAACAGCAAAAAGTCGCAAAGTACTCGTTCGAAGCCGAAAAGATGAAGCTCGACAGCGATATTGAGAAACGTTACGCGACGAAGCAATCGGAGGTTCGCGAAAGTTCTTATCGTGACGCTTTGTCCGCCAATCGCAAAATTCGCAACGCAGTATCTCCGAACCAGTTGGACATGCGAAGATTCGAGTGGGAGGCAGCACTGCTCTCGATAGAAAAAGCAGACAACGATCGCTTGATGGCTCGCGCTGGTGCTCAAGTCAAATTGGCGGAGTACGATCTTGCGACAGCAATGGTTGGTCGACATCGGATCAAATCGCCCGTCAATGGTGAGGTGGAACTGGTCGAGCGACGCGTTGGCGAATGGGTTCGCCCTGGTGATCCAATTGCCAAAGTCGTCCGCCGCGACAAGCTGAAGATAGTTGGTTATCTCGCATACGATCTGGTAGCGGCTCCCAGTGTATTGAAGGGAAAAGTCGTCAGCATCTCCATTCCCGCTACCAGTGATTGGCCAGCTGCGACGATCCAAAGCAATGTCTACTACGTAAATCAAGAAGTGGAAGGCGATGACCGCTTTCAAGTTTGGATGGAGATCGATAACGTTCGATTGAGAGATGGTCGTGGAAAAGAAGTTTACGGTTACCCCAAGGGAATGCAGGGCGTTTCGGCAAAGCTAAGTCTCTAGTTTCGTCCAAAATAGGATTCACTGAATTTGTCTTCACTTGCCGACAGCCTCGTAGCCAGTTCATCCCGCATTATTGGGTTGAAGATGCGCGCGGATTTGACTGCGCGACGCCAACTTTATCAGGGCAGGGCGTACTGGGTCGTCAAGGAGCCCGTGGGCCTGCGCTATTTCCGATTCCAGGAGGAGGAGTTTGCGGTCCTGAACATGCTCAAGGGTGAGGTCACCCTTGAAGAAGTCAAAGATCGCTTTGAGGAAGAGTTCGCACCGCACAAGATCACCTATCAGGATCTGCAGCACTTTATCGGGACGTTGCACCGCAGCGGGTTGGTCGTGTCAGATGCCTCAGGGCAGGGGAAGCAACTCAAGAAGAGAGCGGACGAGCGTAATCGTAAAGAAACGATGTCGAAGTTCAGTAATATTCTGTCAATTCGATTCAAAGGAATCGATCCGCAGAACATTCTGAATTTCATTTATCCGTTCACTCGCTGGATGTTTACGACTCCTGCACTCATCTTCTTCTCACTTCTGGCGTTGAGCGCACTGGCTTTGCTGGGGGTCAACTTTGACATATTCAGCAGTCGTCTGCCGGCGTTTGATAAGTTCTTCGGACCCAAGAATTGGGGCTACCTTGCCATCGTGCTGGGCGTTACCAAAGTCATCCACGAGTTCGGTCACGGCCTTCTTTGTCATCATTTTGGTGGTGAGTGTCACGAGATGGGCGTTATGTTTCTCGTGCTGACGCCGTGTTTGTACTGTAATGTTTCGGATTCATGGATGCTTCCCAGCAAGTGGCAACGAGCCGCGATTGGTGCCGGTGGTATTTACTTTGAATTGATCATGGCATCGATCGCCACCTTTGTCTGGTGGTTCAGTGAGCCAGGAATGCTCAATCATCTCGCGTTGCGCGTGATGTTTATCTGTTCCGTAAGTACGGTGTTGTTCAACGGGAATCCACTGCTTCGATTTGACGGATATTACATCCTCGCGGACATCATGGAGATTCCCAATCTGCGGCAAAAGTCCAGTAAGATTCTGCAGAACAAAGTCGCAGAAGTCTGCCTTGGGCTTGAGATGCCGGAAGACCCGTTCCTGCCACAGTCGAATCAGATCATGTTTGGTTTGTATACGATCGCGGCCGTTGCGTACCGCTGGTTTATTTTCTTTTCGATTATGTTTTTCCTGAATCAGGTTTTCGAACCCTATGGGTTGAAAATCATCGGGCAATTGCTGGCAGTCATGGGCCTTTATGGACTGATTGTTATGCCTGCCTGGCAGGGAGCTAAGTTTCTCCATGTCCCCGGGAGGATGGACCAAGTGAAGTGGCCACGTCTATACGCGACTTTGGGAATTCTCGCGCTAATTATTGTCGGAGTCCTGTTCCTGCCTATTCCCAAGCAGGTGGCCTGTGCATTTCAACTCGTTCCTAGAGATTCGTCCAATGTGACGGTACCTGATCCTGGCGGCAAGTTGGAAGTGCTCAACATCAAGCCGGGTATGAAGGTCTCAAAGGATGACGTCATCGCAAAGCTCAAGAATGTTGAGCTAGATCTGGAATTGCACGATCTGTACGGTGCGATCAAATCGCTCGAGAAAGAAATTGCCATTCTTGAGCGCAACGGCGACCGAGACGGTCGGATTTCCTTGATGAAGACTCAGCTCGAAGGTCGAAAGTCGATTTTCGAGTCGCGAAAACGGGCTCGAGATAGCCTCGTTATTCGTGCTCCGGTGGAAGGCACTGTCATGTCGCCGCCACTTCGACCCGAAAAGACTCCGCCTATGGGGCAGTTGCCACAGTGGAGCGGGTCACCCATGGATGAACGCAACGAAGGATTGCATCTACAAAAAGGTGATATGCTTTGTACGCTTGGCGTACCCGGCGAATATGAAGCTGAATTGGCAGTCGACCAAGCTGACATGAACTTCATCAAGGAAGGAATGGACGTCAAAATGGTTTTGGAATCGCTCACCTACGAGCAGATCGAAGGAACGATTTCCCAGATTTCCATTCGCGATATGCAAGTCGCTCCGGCTTCGCTTGGCAACCAGGCAGGCGGTACGTTGGCGACTCGGACCGATGCAAGCGGAGTTGAGCGTCCCCTAAGTGCCACGTACAAAGTGAGTGTTCTTATCGACGACCAGCGTGATTTGTATCGCACTGCGTATCGTGGCCAAGCACGTATTAAGGCTGGAACGCAGACTATTGGTGCAAGCCTTTGGCAATATATTACCCGCACGTTCCATTTTCACATGTAAAGTTGGAAATACGTCCGCTTGCGGGTTTTCTCCGGTTTTCGATAGAATCCCTGTTTGGGGTTAACGACGGAACCATAAACCTACGCCTTTGCCCTCACAGGCAGGCATCTTGAACTATTGAAAGGGAAATTTGATGGCAAAGACAGACAAACCGGCGACGCCGGCGGAAGGGAAACCGGCTGCAGCCCCGGCGGCTCAAAAACGAGCTGAAGTCACTTTTGACGACTCGAAGACAATCGCATGCTATGCGAACTTTTGCCGAGTGACAGGTACACCGGAAGAGCTGATCATTGACTTTGGTTTGAACAACCAGCCAATGGGTGTACCAACAGAATCCATTCCAATTTCACAGCGAATCATTGTGAACTTTTTTACGGCCAAACGTCTGCTGGGCGCCTTGAGTATGTCGATTCAGCGTCACGAGGCTGCATTTGGCGTATTGGAAACCGACGTGCAGAAGCGTGTTCAAGCGGGTGTACGCCCTGCTGCGGCTCCTGCTGCTGGCGCTCCACCTCAAAAGAGCTAGGCTGTTTCTCTCAGCAATTCCGCAGATGCGGATGCATAAATCTTCAGGCAACCACGGCCAGCTGGCCGTGGTTTTTTGTTGAAATGTGGCGACTGAATGGGGTCGGTAATATGCGGGTTGCTGGCTAGAATCTGCTTTTTGCGAAAATTTAAGTCGAGACACACGTAATGCATCCATGGCATGACATAACACCTGGCCAAAACTTGCCTTCACAATTCAGAGCGGTTGTGGAAATTCCTAGTGGCTCCAAGGTCAAGTATGAGTTGGACAAGACGACGGGATTGCTGAGGTTGGATCGAATTCTGTATTCGGCAGTGCACTATCCTGCCAACTACGGATTCATCCCTCAAACTTATGCTGAGGATGATGATCCGTTGGACGTGTTGGTACTGTGCCAGGAAGCATTGGCGCCAATGACGATTGTCAATGCTCGCGCAATCGGTGTGATGGTGATGTTAGATTCAGGCAAGAAGGATCACAAGATTCTGGCAGTCGCGGCTGATGACCCTGAGTACGACGGATTCTCGGAAGCCGTTGAGTTGCCGCCGCACCGACTGACGATGCTGCGTCGATTCTTTCAGGATTACAAAACGCTCGAAGGTAAATCCGTTGAGGTGGATGATTTTCAGCCCGCCGAGGTTGCATTGCCGGTAATCAACGACGCTTTGGAACGCTACAGCAAGAAACGCCGCCGCGGTTTCTGATTACGCGGAGAAATGGCCAGCGAACGATAGTGTAGCAAACCGTTCGCTTTGTTCGATTAGCCAAGAGTGCGAACACTGTCGTCAAGATGCATACGCTGTGTCTTGCGGCAGATGTCGAGCAGCTCGAGAGTTACTTGTAAGCAGTTGACCCAAGCGGAATCTGTGGTGGCGAGCACATTCAGTTCATCAGCCAGTTTGGCAATCTCTGCTACGTGGCTGGCAGCAGTCGTCTCTCGGAGTTCCGAGGTGAGTTTGGCAAGTGCGTCGACATCTTTCTCATCGAGGGCACGGGCGAGGCTTTCGATCTGTGTTCCCAGTCGAATGGCGACTTGTTTGTTGACGACATTGGTGTCGGAACTAGCGACTCCAGGTGAGCCCATGACGCCAATGAAGTGTTCGACCAACTCTGCATCGAACTGCTTGCCGGCACATCGTCGCAATTCTTCGAAAGCTTCCGCCTGCGATCGACCGCTTCGATAGACTCGATCGGTGACCATCGAGTCATACGAATCAGCGATTGCAAGGATTTTGGTCGAGATCGACTGATCGGCGAGAGACTGAATCGGTGTATCGTTTTCACGCCATGCGTTATGCCAGTCATGTAGTGATCTGACAATGTCGGCCAATTCGTCGCACCCGAAGGTCGACCGAATGATCTCCTGACCGATACGGTCGTGGTTTCTCATGACAATCCATTCCTCTTCCGAAAGTTGTCCGGGTTTGAGGAGGATCGAGTCAGGGACACCGACTTTGCCGATATCGTGGAGCAACGCGGCATTTTCGAGGATATAAGATTCGCACAGTGGCATTAATTGTGTGGCAACTTTAACACACATGTCGGCAACGCGGCGACTGTGTTCTGCAGTCGACGGATCACGATAAGCCAGGGCTGAGGTTAATGCCGACACTGTTTGGAACGGAATCGGCGAGCTTGGCTCAGCCTCGTCCGAGATGGATATCGGCAATTGCCGGCGTTCTCCGCCGGTCAGTTGATCGTTCCAGCAGACGACGCGGTTCCGCCCGGTGTTCTTGGCGTGGTAAAGCGCTTGATCTGCGTGGTCAATAAGTCGTTCTGGCGAATCGGAGTTGTCAATGCTGGCGACACCAATACTGGCGGTGACTTGCAATCCGTGCATGTCACAGTTCTCGATTGCCTTGCGAAGGTTTTCCGCGAACCCAACCGCATTTTCTCGCTTGATGTGCGGAACGAGGATGCAGAATTCTTCGCCGCCATATCGGCAGAGTATATCGCTGTGTCGAGTCGTACGGCTGAGCACGCTGGCGACATCTCTCAGGACAGCGTCTCCGCGGGCGTGCCCATGGGTGTCATTGATAGATTTGAAGTGATCGAGGTCCAACATGATGCAGCACAATGCGTGGTCGTATCGAACCGCCGCGGACCAAAGATTCTTGAGCTGTTCGAAGAATGACCTTCGGTTGTAAGCTTTGGTGAGCGGATCCCGCGTAGCCAGGACTTGAAGTTCCTGATTTTGTCTGTGGATTTGATCGCGTGAGTCACGTAGCTGTCGAAGCATGCCTGTTAGTTCTGCATTTCGAACTTCTTCACGAGTCACATCATCGCAACTGACAAGGACGCCGTATCCAATTTCTTCGCCACCAATTAGCGGTGAGGTGTTGACCCGCAGGATGTGCTCGACACCCTTATTGTCTTCTAGTTTTAAACGACCTTGCACGTGGCTTTTGCCATCCGACAGGGAGCGTTCCCATGGCATGATCAGTTTTTCGTCGCCCTTCCAGCCGAGCTCGTCCATGTATTGGCCTTCAATGCGATTGACTGCATTGGAGAGAACTTTGGCGAATGCCTGATTCGCCAGAATGATGCGTCGATCAGGATTGACGACTACCAGTCCCTGCGGCAGCGAATCCAGCGTAGCGCGGACGTGCGGGGGAATCGTTTTGCCGGGAGTCGAATCACCGATGAGGGTTCGCAGGTACGCATAAGATACCAGGCAAGAGCCCGATGACACGAGCATCGCAAACTGCCACGTTGACCATGAGATGACGTCCGTCACCGGCGGTCCAACCATGTAGAATGCGCCAATGACCGAAATCAACGTGATACCTGCCAGCCCGAGGCTGATACGCATCGCAGCCGAGATTCCACTCGTCAGTCTCGCGACTCGTTTTCGCGAGCGCGAATCAAGGATCGGCAGATTTTGAGGGTCAATGGTCATAGTGTCGTAGTGTGTCGGAATCTAGTCAGCCAACTGTGCTTGGATTTTCTCGACAAGTGGCATACTCTTGAGGAATGCCTCGATTACTCTTGGATCAAATTGGGTTCCGGTGTTCTTTTGCATTAGCGCCAAGCAGTCTTCTTTGCTGAAGGCGGCCTTGTATGGTCGCTTGCTGCTGAGGGCGTCGTAAACGTCAGCGACGGCGGTGATTCTCCCCTCCAAGGGAATTTCTTCGCCTTTCAGCCCATTGGGATAGCCCGTACCGTCCCACCATTCGTGGTGCGTCATGGCGATTCGGGCGGCATACTGAATCAGCACCGAACTTCGAGTGTCAATCATGGACAGAGCAGCTTTGGGCTGTTTGGCGATGATTGCGTACTCAGCCTTGCTCATTTTTTGAAGGATCTTGTGTCCGTAGACACAGTGTTTCTTCATCTGGGCATACTCTTCTTTTGTCAGCTTGGCCGGTTTGTGCAGGATGTGATCGGGGACGGCGATCTTACCGACATCGTGAAGCTGAGAAGCTTGTTCGATGATGGAACACAATCGTGGAGATGCATTAAGTGCCGCGGCAATAACGGCGGCAATCTTTCCGACTCGAACGATGTGGTGCCCAGTTTCTTCGTCGCGAAATTCTGCAGCACGGGCGAGGCATTGAACAACTTCACGTTGTGACATTGCCAACTCGCGCGTGCGCTCATTAACAACGCGTTCCAGGTGGTCTCGACGGGCTTTCGTGGCAATAACATTGCGTACACGCAAAACCAACTCACTCGGATCAACGGGCTTGGAAAGGAAGTCGGTGGCTCCAAGTTCCAGAGCGGCGAGTTTTGTTTTGGGGTCAGACGATGCTGTCAGAATAAGGATTGGCGTCTGATCTGTTTGTCGTCGGAGCTGACTCAAGATGTCCAAGCCACTGATGCCTGGCATAACGACGTCCAACAAGACGATATCTGGCTTTTCCGCGAGGACTTGTTCGACGGTCGTGGTAGAGTCTGTGGTTGTCACGAAGTTCGAGTACCCGGCGCTTTGTAGGTACTTGCGGGTGACTTTGATGTTGATGGGTTCATCATCAACGATCATGACCTTCGATGGATTCTCCGCGCTTCGATGCTTTTCGCTCTTCTCGCACTGAGCAAGCGCTTCGGTGACGACGCTCGAGGACATCGTTGCTTGTTCAAAAGGCGATTTCAAATTCTCATCTCGGTCAGATTGCGTCGCGTCGATCCGGTACTTCGTGGTGGGAAACCTTCCGGAGCGGCTTTGCCCATGGAAACTTAGGTCGTGCTAGAGGGTTTGCCGACGAAATCGAGTTCCCTATGCCTGACACCGCCTTGATTAATCGATGTATTCCCTACGGGATGTCCAATCGGAACACAATTCAACGGAAGGCGAACTCGCCGTGAGTGTGAGCTACACTTTCGCGATATTCACCTCATGCCCCGGATTTTCGAGGTGAACCTAACCATTCATTGGATAGTAGAGAAATGATCCATCGAATTGATCCTATCGTACGCATTACCCTCGGACTTGTTCTGTGGACAGTGGTCCTCTCAAGTGTGGCGCTCGCCGGACATGTTGAAGGATTTGCGGAGCCCTATCGAAAAGTCGAATTATCAGCGACCGGCGAGCCGGGTGTAATTACGCATATCAACGTACGAGAAGGCGAAGCAGTTAACAAAGATCAGGTTGTTGCAGTCGTCGATACGACCGTCCTCGAGGCTTCCTTGGCGATCGCCAGAAAACGAGCCAACATGAAGGGACGCGTTGATGCAGCAAAAGCGGAGGCCGATTTGAGAAAGAATCGTGTCGAGAAGCTTCGCACTCTGAGCGGTCGTGGGCATGCATCGGTCAACGAACTGCAACGCGCCGAAACAGATTTTGATGTTGCGATGGCCAACCTTGTTTTGGCTGAGGAAGAAAAAGAACTTTCGCAACTTGAGTGCCTCCGCATTGAAGCTCAAATTGAGCAGCGGCAACTGCGCAGTCCTTTCAACGGTGTGGTCGTCGAGGTTTTCCGAGAAGCAGGTGAAGCCACTCAGATCAGCGACTCGAGAATGATGACGCTTGTTGAACTGGACAAGCTGCGAGTCAAGTTTCCGGTTTCAGTCAATGAAGCTGGCAAGGTTGTTGCGGGCGATTCAATTGAAGTCGAGCTTCCAGAGATCGAAGCCAAAATCAACGCCAAGGTTGAATTGGTATCTCCGGTCCTCGATGCCAAGAGCGGTACCGTACAGATTACCTGCATTCTTGAGAATCAGGATGGCCGAATCCGAAGTGGCATGCGTTGCCTCATGCCTGTCGAAGGGGAGACAACGCGATTTGATTCCGACCTCGATTTTACTACCAGTCTGAAGTACGGACAGAAATAGTCCTGCTCTATCCTGTGCCCCTCACTGTTGCTTAAGTCTGTTAGTTTATGTCACCAACGCATACGCACGTCAACGATTCGCAGCATGAGGACTCGACGCAATCGCCGAGTTCTGATGCGATGGAAATTGGTTCCGTTGACTATGACAATTGGTTTGAGACGATCTCAAAGCTTGCAGAGGCTGGCGACGCCGAATATGCCGTCAAGCAGGCGACGGAACTGGCAGCTCGACTGCCGGGCGTACACGCCGCAGTTGGCTTCAAACGCACGGAGAACATGCCACTCGTACCGGTTACTTCGCTGATCTGTCGTTCCGGCATTGAGGACGAAGTCGCCAAATGGCAATCACAACTCGCTCCCAATATTCGAGAGCTTTGCTCGCAGCAGGCCGGTTACCATACGGCTTCGCTGGACAATGGGATCGAATTGATTTCCGTCGCATTGGGGTCGCCGTATCAACCGATGGCAGTGATCTGCATTTTTGCCGATACCTTGATCGAGTCCAGTGATTCGCTCACGCTTTGCATGCAACTCTTGTCCGTCGAAGGCGGCTCGTGGTTCTACACCGATGACTCCGCGACGACTCGTTTGGCGCCGGGGATTGGGACGACATCCGGGCTGTGGGAGTGCTGTGAAGCAGGTACGGCGGATGAATCGCTTGCCTTGCTCGCAGATCGACTCTCCTGCCATCTGCAAAATCAGATGGTGATTCTGGGAACTGTTGTAGGGCGACGAAGCAAATGTCGAGTCGAGTCGATTTCGGGAACCTCAAAGCTGACACGTGCATCACAGCTTACGGCGAATGCTGAAGAGCTGATGTCCGAGGCGGTAATTCGTGGGGAGTTTCGGATCGTCGATGCCGTCTCGAGCGATATCCAGCGAACGGAAGCTGAAGAGCAATTGTTTCGATTGTGTAGCGCCACGCAAATAATCAGCGGGCCACTTGACTCACGGGGGGAAACGCGAGGTGCGTTGGTACTTGTCGTACAGCCTGCGGCAGAATCGGTTGCACCTGTCCGTGATATTGACTGGATTGGAAAGCTAAACCAATTGGCACCTGCAGCGGGTGGTTGCGTCGATATTTTGCAGCGAGCCAAACCGACTTATTGGCAGCGAATGCAGCATGCGATGACGTCTCAGGACTATCGAGATAAGCGACGGAATGTCGCGATCATTTCAGCTGTGCTTGTTGCATTGTTGGCGGTACCTATACCTTATCGGATCAGTTGCCGCGCAGAGGTTCAACCGTTGACTCGGCGTTTTGTCCCGGCTCCTTACGAAGGAATTCTGGATGAAGTACTCGTCGAACCTGGGGATGTTGTGAAGCAGGGGCAGATTCTTGCACGCATGGATGCCCGCGAAATCCAATGGCAGCTCTCCGCGGCTCGTGCCGAACTCAAACGCTTCAGCAAAGAACAAGATTCTGCCACAGCCGCACGTGATACGTCCGCAGCGCAAGTGGCTGAACTCCAAATGCAAAGCACGCAAGTCGAAATTGACATGTTGCGCAATCGCATGAACAACCTGGAGATCAAATGCCCAATTGATGGCGTTATCTTGGGCGGTGACCCCAAGAAGATGGAAGGTGCTCGCTTGTCGCTGGGGCAAACACTGTTCGAAACCGGCCCGTTGAAAGACATGATTCTCGAAGTTCGAATTCCGGACCGGGAAGTATCCTACGTGAGCGCGGGGAACACCGTACGGACTCGCCTCGATGCGTTTCCTCATCGAGGATTAATGGGACAGGTTGTGCGAGTTGCCCCACAAGCGGAAATGAAAGAACAAGAGAACGTCTTCGTGGCTGAGGTGCTAATGGAGAATCAACGTGGGCTGTTACGGCCGGGAATGGCTGGCTGGGCTCGTGTTTCCGCGGGTGTGCATCCGCTCGGTTGGAATCTATTTCATCACGCGGTCGACAATCTTCGTTATTGGATCGGCATTTAGCCGCGGGGACGAATTTATGTTGCCCGATGGAAGTCTTCCAGGTTCTCAACCGCAAGCCGATCAGCCGCGACTTCGATTGCGACGTCCGCTCAATGTTTCCCTGCGGACATCTGCCGGGCAGCCGTTCTACTTGATCGAAGACCCGACTCGACAGCAGTACTTTCGATTGGGAGTCGCTGAATGGGAATTCGTATCGCGACTGGATGGCACGATGTCGATGAGCGAGGCGCTCCAGTCGGTTTACCACGAGTCAAATTGTGACGAAGAGCCGTCGATGCAATTTGCGGACGGACTGTGTCGCTGGTTGATCACAAATCAACTTGTGGACCCCCAATCGCTTCCGCCGGAGATGCGGTCGTCGATGGCTCCGCCGCCTGAGCCGCCGGTGAATCCGTTCTTTATCAAGATTCCGTTGTTGCATCCGGAAAAGCTCGTCGAGTGGCTGTTGCCCAAGACTCGGTTCTTGCTGACATTTCCGGCACTTGTCTGTTGGACGATTTTGCTGATCATGGGCGGGTATAGCGTTGCAGCCGATTGGTCGAGGTTCGCCAATTCTGCATCGTCCTACATGTCTCCCGTAACGTGGATCTGGTTGTGGGTCGTCTGGTTAAGTCTCAAGGTACTACACGAAGCATTTCATGGATTGGTGTGCAAGAAATATGGCGGCAGTCTCGGCGCTGCTGGGTGTCTATTGATATTGTTTTCCCCGGTCGCCTTTGTGGATGTGACCAGCAGTTGGAGATTTCGCTCGCGATGGCAACGAATTTTCACGTCCGCAGCAGGTATGTACGTGGAATTCGCCATTGCAGCGGTGGCGGCGATCGTGTGGGCGAATACCCAAAGCGGCATGGTGAACTTCGTGGCGCACTCAGTGGTCACCACGGCCAGTGTCATGACATTATTGTTCAATGCCAATCCGCTGATGCGATTCGACGGCTACTATATCCTGGCGGACTTGTTTGACTTTCAAAATCTATCGTCCGTCTCACGGCAATATATCAACGGTCGCGTCAAACAAGTTTTTCTGGGTACGCCGGCCCCGGTGTGCCAGGAAACGGGTTGGCGACTACGGGTCATCGAAGTTTATGGTGTCCTTTCTTCGATCTGGAAGATACTCATTTCCCTTTCAATGGTTCTCGGTGCGGCCGTACTATTTGAAGGGGCAGGAATTGCGCTGGCAGCCTTTGGAGCGTTCTGTTGGTTTGCTATGCCTATTTACAAGTTTGGGAGATACATCGTCATGGGGATTGGTAACCAGCCGGCGCCGCCACGCAAACGATTTGCAGCCGCGGCCCTTTCCTTGATCCTTGTTGTTATTCTGTTGATCTTTGCGCCTTGGCCCGGAGGCGTGTCGGCTCCGGCGATCGTGACGTACGCAAACAAGTTGACTGTTCGTTCAGCGACTGATGGTTTTGTCAAAGAGGTCCTCGTTGAGTCTGGACAAGTCGTCAAAGCGGGCGATATTCTCGTTCGACTGGAGAACGAACAGCTGACGCTGGAATCGAAGCAAGTGCAGTTTGATTTACGCGCCTCCAGTATCGAGGCACGCCGGTTGAACCAATCAGGTGAACTGGCCGCTTATCAGGCTGAGTTAGAAAACCTGAGTGCCCTGAAAGACAAGGCGCGCGCATTGCGTGATCGAGTCGAATCGTTAACGATCGTGGCCGAAGGTGAAGGGCAGGTGCTGAGTCTTCGGTTGCACGACCTTAACGGGCGGTTTGTTGAAGCCGGGGCGACGCTTCTGGAGATTGGCAAAGAATCGGAGAAAGAGATTGAGATCGCAATCGCCGAAGAGTTCGTCGATGCGTTTACACGAAAAGTCGGGGATCGCCCGCGTGTCTCGGTGGCTGGGAAGTTCGTGAAAGCTCGGTTTTGCGAGTTAACTAAAGTCGAACCGACAGCGTCGTTGCGATTGCGACATCCGGCACTCGGGGGCAATAACGGTGGGCCCTTGGCCGTTCAACATGTGTCGAATTCGGAAGACCCCAACGCAAGTCTCCAGCTCGTGTCACCTCGGATGCATGGGACAGTTGGGTTGGATCGTGAATCTTCTTTGAAGTTGCGTGCCGGACAACTCGGCGTCGTTCGCTTCTGGGATATCAATGAGATGGTCGGGCATCGACTGTATCGCAATGC
>CAYYHV010000058.1:15316-23772 GCA_964471695.1 uncultured Pirellulaceae bacterium | reverse complement strand
ACACCAAGCCGAGACGCTTGTGAATTTATTCTGATTCCAGATATTGAAGTCGCCGACATCGACAACTCCGTCAAGATTTCCGTCGCCGTCGAGATAGGTCCTGCCAGGCCCCAAGTTTGCTTCGCCAGCCTCTGACAACCAGGCGTCCAGATCAGCGCTCGTTATCGCTCCGTCTCCCGTCAAGTCAAAAGAGGATGTGTTGCCGCCGGATGCAATTTCTGCCACGAGTGCGTCAACATCGGCACACTCATAGACGCCATTTCCGTCAAAATCACCATTGAGATCGCCACCCGGCAATCGGACTTGAAGTTCATTACCGACGAATTGCATCTCCCATCCGGCAGTAGTCGCGTCCGCACTTAGGGCGAGGTCGTTTTCCAGCAGCGTACCCTCCCAAGTCATTACCGTCGCCCATTGCCCCGGCACAGCACCAAGGTCATAAGGATCGAGAATCGAACCACTGTAAAACTTAACATCACCTTGTCCATCATCATCGACATCGTCGATGAAAATTGGAGTGACGCCGCCCGCATCGATTCCGATGCGCAAAACACCTCCATCGTATTGCAGCCAATATCCGTCAACACTTCCGTTGCTGCCGATACCGACTTCAGTGGCGGCGGAACCAGCGACGTGAAACGTACCGTACTTGCCGATCGCTACACCAACGCGCGTCTGCATTGAACCGCCAGAGATATTCATCGACCCATCAGTAAAGTTGGCCAGTGGATCAACCAAGTCGCCATCGTCGGCGCCAATATCCAGTGAAGGACGTCCATAAACCCCAATATCCGTGTCGCTCATGATCGCACTGTTGCCACCTCGAGAAATGATCAAGTCACCGCCACTCAAGTTGTACGCACCGGTTCCGTTGAAGCCACTTCCGATGAACATCCGATGTCCAAAATTTGCCGTGCCTGCCGTTTGATTAATAGTTCCTTCATTTGATCTTCCGATCGTGGCAACAATGCCAGCGCCAGATCGTGTTGCGTTGAATAGACCGCCATTGATATCAAGCCTACCTGTACCATTGCTCGGCGGCGAAGAGACCAGTACTCGGTCGATTTGGTAGGCAACGGAAAGATCACCTGTGAGAGCAAGTTGCGAATCTTCGTCAAAAATGGCCGTCCCGCCATCCTTGATCAATACCGTATCGCCAGCGATCGGAATAATATCATTGATGTGAAAATTTGGATCAGGGTCGGTCACATCAATCCAGTTGGCGGCTGTCTCCCACTTCATGTCCGCACCACCTTCACTGTCCCAAGCTACGGTTGCACTCTGGACAGGAGCAGTTATGGCTATCGTCCCCGCAATCAAAATGGACATGAGTTTCGTCTTCATAGCTTCCTTTCGGCTTCAAAAAAAGTGCGGTAATCCAAGGCAGATTGCCTAGTCTTACCCGACAGTACGTGGCCAACACCGGTATCCGCCCTGCGGATCGTGATTTACGAAAGAAATTCTTACACTCGCCAAAAGTCAGAATCGGCTTGGAAAAAGCACCTCGGATCCAGAGCGCAAAGGAAAAACCATTTTTAACGAATCGGATTGCGCCTACCCCCAACCCACAATCACGTCGCGAGTCGACAATGCTTGGTTCAAAGCAAAGTCGATGCTTCCAGCGAAGAACTTCTCAAGCAACGAAAACGGCCGACTCGCGTACTTGCGATTCTTGAAAAATCGCATTAATTCTAGAATTCGATCGTAATTTCAATCCTCGGAGTCGGAAGATCACCGTAGTGCGACAACCCTTCCCCTCGCTTCCAAACCAGCAAATCGGAATGGCGAAAGCCTTGTCAGACGCAGAATTCGTCGAACTCCTTACCTCAACTCAGGTCCGTTTGAGGATGTATGCGCTCGCATTAGTGCGAGAGAGTTCTGATGCGGACGACGTGGTGCAATGTGCCTGCTTGGCGTTATGGGAGAAACGACAGTCGTTCGATCCAGAACGAAGCTTCTTCTCCTGGGCCTGCGGCTTTGTACTCACGGAAGTCCTTCGGCTGCGACGAAAACGGGCAACAGACAAACTGATGTTCGGCGAAGCTCTGATCAACACATTGGCTGCTGAATACTTGGCACACACTCGGGAAATCGACGAGCGACGGGCTTTGCTGCACAATTGCGTGGAAAACCTCAGCCAGAAGGATCGATCTCTCCTGGAAGAGCGATACACAGAGGGCACGAAGACGATTCAAATCGCCAAGTCACGTGGCGTACCGCCCACAACTATGTACAGTGCCTTGTCACGGATTCGCGAGGCATTGTTCCGATGTGTCGAATCCGGGTTGGCTCAGCACAGTCACCCACGGGTCCGATAGGATTATCAGGTACAGGCAATGGAACATACCGATTTACTCAACCAGCTCTCACTTTGGCTTGACGGCGCACTGGGGCCAGCGGAGACGCAAGCGCTCGAAAAGCGACTCAGCGAAAACCCGGACGACCGACAGGTCTTTCTGAAGTTCATGACGGTTCACGCCGAACTCAGCAATCTTTCGACGGGACGGCAACAAGTCGAATCAATCTTCCATGACTCTTCTCGGCAATTCTTGGCAGAGAATCCGCTCGCTGACAGCGATGCGTCGGGAACTGGCGCCAGCCAGCCCGTTTGGGGCATCGCGGCTCTTTGTGCCAGCCTGCTCATCGGCCTAACCATCGGAATCAGCTGGTGGATGAATCAGTATTCAGATCAGCCCATTGCGAGTAACTCCACTCCAGAATATGGCCAAACGATTCCGCTGTCGGTTGAAGCGACGGATGAAAAGTGCGTCTGGTACGTTGAATCGGAAAACCGTTCGAAGCCTGCCTCGTTTCGAATTGGAGACGTGCTTCGTGTGACGGATGGCAAACTCGCCATCACCTATCCTCACGGTACGAAGATCGTCTTGCACTCGCCCGCTGCCTATCAGTTACTTTCTGACATGAAAGCCCGCATGATCATTGGACGGCTGACGGCAAACGTTTCCGAGACGGCAAAGGGATTTTCCGTCGTCACACCTCAGGCAACCGTTATCGATTTGGGCACGGAATTCGGCGTCGAGGTCAACAACGATGGCGCCACCGATTTTCTGGTATTCAAAGGCGAAGTCGACATTGATTTCCACAACGACGAAACCAGCCGAGTACCAGCACAACGACTTCGGATGGGAGAGGCTGTAAGACTCGATGCCATCGGCACGAAGAGCCGCATCGCATCCATCAATGGACGGAATTACTCCGATTTTTCCTCGGACATTCAGGAACGTCCACCTGTCATTACCAATGTTCGAGACAACATCGAACGAAAATCGCTGCTCAGTTACTATGAGATTGTTCCAAGCGGGCTTGGCGAAGACGCTTTGGCTTACGTCGATCGCATTGCGCATGAGTACAACGGAGTGACGGAAGCGGGGATGCCCGACTATCTGGTTGGAGCCGACTACGTCAAGATGTTCAACAGCGACAAGCTCAACCCAGAAATCGCCATCGAAGTCACATTGAGCGGCCCATCGAAACTGTTTGTACTGCTCGACAATCGGCTAGTGCCACCCAAATGGCTGACCGACGGTTTCCAAGATACCGGCGACGACATCGGTGTTGATGCTGGACCCTATAGGAGCAAAGGGCCTAGTTGGCACAACAAAGGGCCTTCTGGAGTCGGTCCGGGAGCCAGCGTCGACAACCAGTTATCTATTTGGGTCAAGGAACTTCCCGAAGCAGGTGTGGTACCGCTCGGCCCGGCCGCAGTTTCTGTGGGCAGCGGTGGTTTCAATATGTATGGAATTGTTGCCATACCGCTAACGCCTTAGGCGACCCCAGCGTATCGAGCCAACGGCTCCGACAATCATCAATGCAACTGACTTCTTTGAAGGCATGACGCAAGGTTCCGTCAAAGCAGCCAAGCAGCGTCCATCATCGACGACGGCGCCTTCTCTGGAAAAATAACGTGCTGCAAGCCAATAGCAATAAGGCGATGCAACTTGGTTCGGGTACCGCCGCAGCATCCGACGACTGGAACTTGTGAGCATTCCAGACATTAAAGTCTGATATGTCCACGACCCCGTCCGCATTGAAATCACCCGAGCACCATCCGGTACTCGCCGTAAACTTGTTTGAATTCCAGGCATTGAAGTCAGACGTATCCACCACACCGTCTAAATTGGCGTCGGCCAGTAGATAAGATTGACCTGGCCCCAAGTTGGCTTCACCAGCTTCAGATAAACATGCATCCAGATCGCTCGATGTCACCGAACCATCTCCGTCGAGATCGAAAGCAGGCGAGTCGCTGGAGCTCGCGATCATCGACACCAGAGCATCGAGATCCGTACAATCAAAATTACCGTCCCCATCAAAGTCACCGTTGGCAATGGGAAGATTAACCAACGCGTTTGCCATGACTCCAAAGTTCTCGACCCACGCAAGATAGTCATCTTCGGTCACCCGTCCATCGCCATCGCCATCGGCCCCGCTGAACGGAGTCATATTCGTTTGCCCCAGCGTGTCGCGCCAAACGGTAAAGTCAGCTGCGTCGACAATGCCATTGCTGTTAAAGTCGCCGGTGATCTTAAAACCAGAAACTCGCAGGTGGTCAATCGTACTGTTGTAGTAAACAGTAAACGAGCCTTCGCCGTTTTCAGTCAACAAACGTTCTCCATCGGCTACGTTGTCGAAGGCTCCCGCTAGATCGCCTGAAACCAAAGAGATAAAGGACTCAGTCGACGTGGGAATGTAAAGTCCGTCATCCGTCGTGGCTAGTGAAACAAACAATTCACCGCCAAGCGATGCCGAGTCCGTGAAGAGCAAATCGTGGCCTTCGCCAGAAATGTCGATGTGAAATGCCGAGCCTTGTTCAAACGTGACATTCTCCGCGTTCAACGACGCCATCGTCGGCCCGGGCGAAAGTGTACCGCCCGACCTGACAATGATGTCTGCATGTATTGCTCCAGTGCCCCCAAGAGTCCCGGCATTTATGATGTAGTCGCCGCCACCCGTATGGCTTCCGTGAACCAACAAGGTCCCGCCGTTGATTGTCGTGGTCCCCGAGTAGGTATTGTTCCCGGAAAGAACCTGTGTACTAGCGCCAGTTTTGACGATGCTAATGTTGTCTTGGATTGTGCCAGAAAACTCACCTTGCCCCAGAGCGCCCGTAATGTTCAGCGTACTCCCGACGCCGGCGAACGGATTGCTGGAGACCACGACGCCTGAACCATAGAGACGCCCGATCGACGCTATGAGACTGTTGTCATCAGTACGCGCATTCAAGTCCATCGAACCAACCAGAATGACGTCTCCATCGGTGTTGAACACATTGCCACCAATTCCCGCAATCGAGGCACCGAACCCGACAAATAGATTCCGATGCACGACTCCTGGACGTCCAACAACGCGGCCTTCGGCAACCACAAGATCGCCATCGTACGTACTTGATTTTCCAATCGTGAGCGTACCTGGCCCCAGCTTGGTAAGCGTTCCCGCCCCTTGAATTCGGCCGACATTCATTTGATTTCCAGCAACGCCCACACCAATGGCCGAATCACCATCAAGAAAGATAGTACTTTCATCACCCCCGTTGGAACTTCCAAAACGGGTATCGGTATTCACCGTCCCATCGGAATAGAGGGCGCCTTTCCCGTCGACTCCCACTCCGCTGATCGTTAGCTTCTCGTCGATAATTCGAATCCCAGGCTGCAATTCCAAAGTCGCACCTGCCTCAACAACCGAAGCATTAGATTCCAACGTGCCATCATCGGCAGTACCGTTGTTCCCCAATCCTTTTGTATGGGTTAACAGCAGATGAGTACCGGCCATGACTCGAGTCAGTCCGTCATACGCATTGTCTTTGCCGTTGCTGATTACCGGAGCTTGAGAACTACCCGAATTGTTGGTCGCTAAATTGCCGAGGACCACCATCTGATTGGTATTGTTGACGAACGTCGAGTCAATAAAGTCGCCGGGATCTGCGGATTCCGGGCCGGTAGGATGAAGCGTATCTCGCCAATTATTGAAGAACGTCTGGCCGAACCGAGCCATTGAATCGTCGGGTAATGCTCCAGCCGGCAAGTCACTTTCAATGGTAACATCCAGTCGCTGCCCATTCAGATAGGCAACAGCATAATCCAGCCCGACGGGAACCTCCCCCACAAGCTCGACATCAATCGTCGTATCTCTCGCGTTGTTGTACGGAAAATGAATCAACGGCCCGTTTGTTATGTCGCCTTTGGCGTTTGTTAACGTGGTTAGCGAACCCAGACCAAAACCGACTTCCGCCCCATAGGCTTCAACATTATTCAGTGTAATGCCCAAGCCGTTGTCCAAATCGGTAAACCCAAGCGCCGTCGAGAATGCTGAGCGCATATTGGTCACGACCACATTGTCCACGGTGAGCCCCACGGAAGGCACGCCGCCGATCGAGCCGTACATGCGCACCCCGTCCTCGCCTCCCGAAATCATGATATCCGGCGGCAGTTCATTTCCATGCGAAGTAAATCCATACTCCTGATACTTCGGCGAGGCAATAATATCGTTGCTGGAGAAGAGTTCCCCCGTCACTGTGCTATTGGTAAGAGTCGTATCCGATGACTTCTGAACAAAGAAGCCGTGGCCAAACGTTTTGACTTGTAGATTCATCTCATTGACGACTGCTCCCGTCGCTTCAAAGACGTTGAAGGCTGAGGTCTTATTATGACCAATCCAAGGCAACCCGCCCTGATTCGCCGGTTCGCCCTGGGGAAAAACGCGAGCCCCTTTCCCAAACACGTCGCCGAATCCATAGGGGTTGGAGCCACGTGTCAAAACATCGACTCCATTCATGGAATTGTTCGAACCAGTAAGTTGGACATAGACAGACGCCCAGTCGGCATACCGTCGCGCGTTGGGGTCTGTATCGACATCCAAGTCATAGCCAGCCAGATTCAATCCATTGATCGTGTTGTTCGAACCTGTGACTTTGACCACCCTGACGCCACTATCATGCCCTAGCGCTCGGCCAAATCCCGCCAAGTCGCGGGTGTCAAGTTTCAGGTTCGCGCCCGTGAGGTTGTACGTATTGTTGTTTCCACCAAGCTCGAGAAAAATGGGCATCGACGAAGTCGGATTCGAAATGTGGTTTCCGTCAATCCAATAGTCGCCCGGGGCCAGCGTGATCGTCGCATTATTATGAGTCGCCGCCAGACTGCGTAACGAAGAGAGACTGTTCGCTGTAAACTGCGCCTGAACCGATTGACCGATAAGGTGGATCAGAAGTAAGCCAATCGCCACGGTAAGAACCGCTAACGGCCTTTTTCGTGATCGTGATTTTGCTCTACCGATTTGCCTGTGAAGCGGCTTCATTTCGATTGCTCTGGTCATACTAGCTCGCTAACTCCATTCTCGATCAACCGCCCCTGCCCGATGGGTGCCCGGAGCAGCCCATCATTCAGAGTATTCGAGGTGTACCCCACCATACCGCTTTCCGCAAACGCGGAACAAAACTACGAAACTTCTTTGCAAATTCCCCTGAAGACTGCCTGCCTTACCTTGGCGACCTATCGTCGCGTCTCCGAATTCCCGCCATGCGGATATGAATAGTGAAGGCGCAACGAGCTTTTACCAGCCAAGAACGAACGAGCGCAAACACATCTCCGCGGACAGCAAAGCAATGAACTCGGAATTTCTCGACTCAACTCGAATCACTTGAAGATCGACGTCCGGGCGTCAGTTGTGCCCAGAGTTCGATTCAAGAAGAGCAGTCGCCGCGACGCCCACGAGAACCGAGCGTACTCAACCAAACTCCATACCCTGCCAGCAGCCACCACGAGTCAGGTTCGGGTACAACAATCAAATTGACCCATCCGGTATTCGGTCCGTCGAGAAACAAACGGAGGTCGGAAGTTTGATTGGCAAATTCAGCCATGACCACCAATCCGTGAAGGCAGCACATTCCATCCGTCATGGAGAATACCTGGCCCGGTTCGGTAAGTTCGCGAAACCCATAGGCGTAGTAAATAGTTTCAGCATCATCATCGTAGAAGCGAAAGCTTCGGGCGTAGATGTTGACCGTCGCTCCCGAGCTTGAATCATAACCGACTTCGTCAAACTCGCCGCCGTAAATATTGAGGACGCCATGCCCATGAATCACGGACCTTTCAAACGTTCCGCCGTGGATGTTCATATCCGAGCCACCGGAAACAAAATCACGGAAGACACCGCCATGGATATTTACCTGAGCATTCGTCGCCGATCCGACACGCTTGGTAAACTCACCGCCATGGACTTCAACCGTCGCTCCGTCCTCTGCTTGCAAACTTGTGAATCGATCATCCGGAAGACTCTGAACAATCGCGGGCTCAATAATCGTTACGGAGGTATCGGCGCCAGTCGCAAAGACTCCATCGATAGTCGTATCCACAATGTGGTTGCCAGAAGTGAATTCATCGGCCTCAACGGTCGGCGACATCATAAGCGCAACGACAACCCGCGCCACCAGCGGCGTCACCTAT
>CAYYHV010000058.1:0-15306 GCA_964471695.1 uncultured Pirellulaceae bacterium | reverse complement strand
ATGAAACACGCAGCAGTGAGCAAATCAATCCGTCGCATTGAGAACCCTTCCGGTAAAGACGGCACGGCTCAATCTTAGCAGATGCTGCACGGATTCGATGACTTTGTCGCCAGACTGGACGAAGTGATCTTCATTGGTCAATCCACGAAACAGACACCCTACATTTTCGTAGATGGTTACCCAATTCCGCCCGGAAGGCGATTTCCGTACCACAGCGATAATCCGCGACTTCACCCCAAGCGAACCGTTTTCTGAACCAGCTTTATAGAACACAAGAACCACCACTCTCGAATTGCAATGACCGAACATGGCTATTCGTACATCATGCCGCTTTTACGTTCATCCGGATCAGGATAGAGTCAGGGGGTCTGGATTTAGTAGTGGTGTAGATTTAGTCGTGCGTGATTCAATGGCGGGTGTCTGTTTTCGTTCCGTCTTCTTTCGTTTCGACCACAGACAACTCCATTGACAGGATCCAGGTGAATCGCTTTGGCCACCACATTGGTACTAAGCAACTCGCTACTCACCGCCATGTTTGTCAAACACTTTGTTTAAGAAAGCCATCAATTGACGAACCGATTTCCTCCAATCAGTAGTGTGGCCGAAAGACTCGACAAACCACGTGTCAGTTTGAGAGCTTTTGCAATTGCTCCGCTCTTTTGGATTCCAGCTTTACTAGTTGCCCTGGTGGTCATCGCGCTCATTCAATCTGTAACTGGAGAATTCGGAAATCCAGCATCAGGAATCCCCCTCGCCGTTGCGTTCGGAGTTGCTGGGACCGTTGTGCTCTATCCAGTCGGATTCCTAGTCTATTATCCGATTACTTTTCTATTTGATTCCATCGGTGTTTCGCCGCGCGTAAGCTTGTTTTTTTCCGTATTCGCTACGGCGGCGGTCCCACCCATTCTAAGTGCGCGTGCGAACTCCTCGGAATTGGAACAGGATCTTTGGCTCTTCCTGTTGCTCGCAATACCCTTGACCGTTTACTGGCTGGTTTGGTGCATTGTTGAACGTCGACAGCGGCGGGCTAAAACACTGCGTACACAGATACGGCCTACGACAGTGGATCGTTGATGAGCTCTATAGCCAGAAAGACTTGATCTCGAATTAATGTAAGCGCACGGCGGAGTGCATGTTGACGAGGTTGTTAACCTTCAGATTTTTGGCTGGAGGTTGGTATGGAACGTCGGAGGCATTCGCGTGAGCAGTGGCTGATTGAGCATCCGCAGAGTGCCATCTGGGCCAGGTAGTTCGGCCAAGCTCGGATTCTCGGGGATATCAACGAAGTCCTGAAGCGTGGTAACGGAAATCGTTGCCAAGACACGTCGAGACTCGAGTTCCTCACAAGTTAACAATCTGTGTTTCCGGGACTGCATTATTCTCTCCAGATCGACTACGAGCCTACTTCCAAAATCACAATCGTTTTCCGGGTCGCCGTCCCATCATCTCGCAACTCAGAGGAAGCAGCTCTCAATCTGGAACGTGTTCGACTGGCCCCGCCATCATTCACTACTGATTTTCGCGGTATCTAGTCGTCTTTCCAAAAACATTGGAACTCATGCTTAGGTTTATGAAGCCCGTCTCGTAAGGCTCTCGTAGGCACCACTCCAGACTCATCCGCTTGGGAGAACTTCGATGAAAATCAACAAGGTAAACGTAATTTTCTTTTTAGTCTTGGTTTCCACCGCTCCGTCCGTCATCGCAGCTCTGGCTGCGTACGAGGGCTTTGACTACGGAATCAGCGTGCCTATCCAAGGACTTGCTGGCGGCACAGGTTTCGCCGCGTGGGACGCTGGCCCTGGTAATTTCAATACCGTCCCGTCCGGACTCTCGTTTGGTGATCTGATCGTCTCGGGAAGAAGAGCCTTTACGCCCAGCACCGACCCTGGTTTTCCCGAGATTCTGGACCGATCACTTTCAACACCGTTCACCAGTGGCACCGTTTACGCAAGCTTTCTTATGAGGTCCGAACTTACTTTGGGTTCCGGATTCGGCAATGGTTACTTTGGTCTCAACTTGGAAGGCACCGTTGGGAATGGGCTCTTTATTGGCATGCCTGGGAATGTTCAGGAATGGGTGATGGAAGACGCTGGTGGCGGCGGGCAGGTTTCCACCGGGCAAGCCGTTCTTTCTGAGCAAATCAAATTGATGGTCATCAAGCTGGATCTGGACGGAACCGGTACGGAAACCGCCACGCTGTACGTGGACCCAACACCGGGCGGACCCGAGCCGGCCTTGGGGACAACAAAGACGGGCTTTGAAATTGGAAACCTTACCAACGTCGCGATGAACGGTGGTGGCGCTTTCAGCATCGACGAAATCCGAGTCGGGACCACCTTCGCGTCCGTGACACCGGTGGCAGCGGCGGTACCCGAACCCTCAGCATTTTTGTGTCTGGCAATGGTGGGGTTCGTCGGCGCAGGACGAAGATGGTGGCGAATTCGCCAAACGCAGATCTAAGGTCAATTCAATCTCGACGTAGCGGCGGGGCGCCGCTTAAGCTCCAGAATCGCAACTACGATTCGAAAAAGGCTTTAGTTTCGGTAGCCCGAGGTGGCATCGTAGATGGTTATGAATCCATCGAAATTGAGCGTTGCCAGCCGCTGCCCCTCCTGGTCCCAGGCGACCGCGTTGATACCGGCTTCCTGTTTCAGCACGATCACATTCTTGCCGTTGGACGTATCCCACAGTCGCATGACTTTGTCCATGCCGCCCGAAGCCAGTCGGGTACCGTCAGGTGTCCAGGCCAGCGCGATGACTCTGCCAGAATGCCCGGAATATCGAGCCACAATGTCAAACGCTCCAGTCGCCTTGCGGACGACAATCTCACCACTTTGGACGGCATAGGCAAGGTGCTCCCCATCGTGGCTCCAGGCAATCGCCGTCACCGTTTGCGATTCGTCAAATTCATGAAGAATCGACTTTGTCGACAAGTCAACGATGGTCAAGTTCGACTCAACACCCATCGCCAAGTATCTGTCACTTGGACACAGCCGACCCTGGCAATACAACCGTCGCTTACAAACTGGCAGAATCTCAGACTTTGAACTCGTCGCAAGATCAATACTGACCAGCTTCCACTCCTCAAATCGATTGCCGGTAAAGGCATACAATGTGCGACCTTTCGAGTCCAGAAAATCTGCCCCGGCGATATCCATTTGCCGAACTTCCTTCTCGCCATTGTCAATCCGAAACGAAAGCTTGCCCGAGTAGGCGGTGACGATTTCGTTTTCGGGGTTCCACCCGAAGCTTTTACCAACAATGGAACATGCGTAATCTTCGTTAATGATGTGGGCAGGATCGCCAGTCGCCGCATCCCAGATCGTTGTACCCGCATCAAGCGAACTTGAAATCTGTTTTCCATCCGGACTCCAGAACAAACTGCCTTCCCAATTGCCGTGCGATATGTGCTTGATCGCAGGAGCGAAGATTTTGTGAAGAGATTCATGGCGAGGACTGAGCACATACTGCGATTGCAAGTCATCCTCCCTGACGGAGACGACAATTTCATTGTTGGACGGATGGGGTTCTGCGAATATCGAATGAGTCTCGCTTACTTTCCAATGACGTTTAGGTTGCATCGCCAGATCCAGCTGCATTACCGCACCGTCGCCCGCCACAATAACGCCTGTCCCATGACGGTCCCACGCTACCGTCTGCGTAAACTTTGGAAGCGTGATTTCCCTGGAAGTATCTTTTTCGACATTCCAGCGTATGACCGAGCCATTCAAGGACGACACGGCAAGCTCCGGCTTGGTTGAATGCCAATCCAGCTTGGAAATCGTCGTCCATTTCTGCCCAAAGTAACTGCGTTCGATTTCCCACGATCCGGTGTCGTAACAGATCATTCCGTACTCACCTCGATACCAGCCGCTTTCCGGGTCGAGTCGTTGGGCATTCTTCACACCCAAGGCAAGCCATTTCCCGTTGCGGCCAAACTCCATTGGCGAAGCATACCGCTCAATGAAATGCGGTACTTTGAACTCGCGGACCAGTTTCCAGCTCCGTGTCGAGAATACTTTGATCGAACATTTTTCCGTGTTAGGGAGCTCGTCTGGGACAAGAATCGCCAACTGGGTTCCGTCATGGCTCCACGCCATGGAAATCGGCCCGCCCTCTTTCAACTCGAACAGCGTTTCATTCTTAGTCCAGTCCAACACGACAAGTGTAGACCGACTGGTATCTGCAGGTTGCACTTCTGGATTCGAGAGAATCGCAACTCGTTCGAATGCCGGGTCAAGTTTCACCTTCTCTTCATTGGGTTCACCATCGGGGTTCCAATACCAGAGAGTTTTAAAGTCGGGATAGCTGACAATCTGAGTTGCGCCCGCACCAAAGCGACACATCTGTGACCCATCTGAATTGAATTGAATTCCGGTCCACATGGCATCATGGACTTTTCTTAGATCGGGATTCAGATTCGAATTCAGCCAGTACCATTCAAATCCACGCCGGTCGACATCCGATGCGCTTTGCGGTTTCCAATTCGCCAGCAGCTCGGAAAGGGCTCGGCGCCCCTGGGGCGATTGAGTTGCTTCGATTCCCAGTTTCATTTCCGCATAGTAGAGGTTTTGCTGATTTTCGTTCGATTCCTTATCCGCAACACCAACCAGTCTTTTCTGTTCAATCGCCATGTTGCGAAACTTGTAGGCAGCGATAGAGCTTGCAATAAGTCCCGTGATGACCAACAACGCGATACAGGCCAAAGAGGCTGCGATGCCTCGGTTGCGATTAGACCAACTCCAAAGATACTCCCATTGAGAAACTCTGCGGGCTCGAATCGGGCGCCCAGCCAGAAACAGCTCAAGGTCTTCGGCCATCGCCTGAGCCGATGCGTAACGACGGAGCGGTTCTTTCTCGATCGCTTTCTCAACAATCGTTACCAGGTCGCGAGGCAACGATACGTCGATAGATTTCAGTCGCTCGGGATTCTGAATCCGAATCTTCTCAATGACGTTATATTTACTGGCATCGTCAAAGGCCGGTCGCAAAGCCAGCATCTCGTAGAGCGTCATCCCCAGCGAATAAATATCGCTGCGGCGATCGCTGATCCCATCCAAGCGCTCAGGTGAGAGGAAACGCAATGTCCCGACAACATCACCTGTCCTGGTCAATTCGTGGTTTTCCGTTTTTGCCAACCCAAAGTCGGCTACCCAGACTTTGCCCTTTCCGTCTAACAGGAGATTGGAGGGTTTGATGTCCCTATGGACGACTCCATTTTCATGTGCGTGGGCCAGTGCTTCGGCAACATGCTGTCCGATCCGTGCAACTCGATAGTAGTACGATTCCCTCGTTCGAATTTTCATCGTCGAGCCGGATGACAGTTTCGACGTCTGCTCCAAAGATCGGTCGCCCGCCGACTCCTTCGTGGCCAGGGCATCCTGCGACCCCTGCCGCAGTCCCACAGAATCTTGCAGACCATCTGGCGCTCTACCGCTGAGCATCGACTCGGCAACGTCTTCCAGCACGGCTTGCCGCACACCCCCACTTTCCTTAACAATCCGACGAGCCGCCTTGATAACCTCGTCAAGACTCTGTCCCTCAATCAGTCGCATCGAATACCAGTGAAAATCCTCCTCGGCTCCAACTTCGTAGACCGGCACGATACATTCGTTTTGCAATCGCGCAGCCGTCCGCGCCTCGAGTTCAAATCGTTGAATCGCCAGCGACTCGTCAAGCAACGACTGCGGAATGACTTTGAGCGCTACGGCGCGACCAAGCGAGATTTGCTCAGCCTGAAAGACGACTCCCATTCCACCGCGTCCCAGTTCGCTTACAATTTCGTAATCGTCGAGCTGAATCTTTCGCAAGATCGACTCGAATGCCGGCGAGGCATCAACGCTAACGAGTGGCGCTGTTGCATCCACTCGTTTGCCTATCTCTTTTCCAAAGTCGCGTAAAAAACTCTTCCCATGCGGCAAGCCCGCCGGGACAGCGCGCCCATGAGTCACTTTCTCAAGCGCCGTTTGACATGCATCGCACGAAGCAACATGCGCATCGAGCTGCTCAAACAGCTTTGCTGCGAGATGGCCTTCAAGAAATTGCGAAAGCTGCTTTTCGTCGGGACAACTTTTCATAACGGTGTATTCAGAAAGTCACGGTTTCAGATTGGTCGTTCGTAGTACCGGCTTTAGCCGGAAACGCCGTTATCCGCCTGAAGGCGGCACGACAAACTCTGTTACAATTGCTCGAAAAACAAATTCAACAACCGACTCCATGGCGCCGACCTCCGCCTGGATCATTTTCTGAATCTGGCTCTTGTTGGCGTAAGCAACCCCGACAGTCATTCCAAGCTTTTCTGCAACTTCCTTGCCGGAGAGAGTAGTATGCGTTAGCAGGTGCCAACTTTCCCAACATTTTTCGGTGACTCGTTTACGAACGCGAGATTTCGCCTCGTCCATCAACTCCAAATCAAAGAGTTCACCAAGGTGCGCAGCCAACTCGACTCGCGCCGGCTCGTTCTTCAACGAAATCAGACTGCTTCCACCTTTTCCGCGATCCATTTTCGTTGTACGAAAGAAGTCAACGATGGCATTCTCAGTGACTCGACGTAGCCAGCCGCGAGAAGATCGTTTCGAGTCATATTCGAAAGTTCTCATTCGACTGGCTAGACGCAACAGAATTTCCTGCGTTACGTCCTGGGCATCCGCCGTTGCCAACCTGCGGTTTAAACACGATTCATAGATTCGACTGCCGTATCGCCCCACAAATTGTTGCCATGCTTCCTGATCCTGTTCGTCGGATCGAAGTCGATGTAACAACGTGAGACTTGTGGTTGAATCCAATGAAAACTCCTATCGGTGGCTCCAATTTCAACATTGACGCGAGTTTGATTCAACCTCGGGGGCTTTTCCTGAGCGTTTTCCAGGAATTTCTATTTTCAGTTCTGTCGGACACAGCCAGTTCTATTTTCGATTTCTTACAAGTCGAGGCTTAGGTATTGGCGGCCGTTTACGTAAGGCCAAGTGCAAAGCCTATCGGAGCTGATTTCGTGCGGCGTGCAATTTTAACGGTCAGCCGCAGGCGAACGCATTTCATTTTCAGCGAGAACTACCCCAACTCGCACGCACGCCTGCGACTGACGGTTAAACGCGAACTCCCGGAACTGAAAACGCACTTTGACCAAAACCTTATCGCCGCCCCTCGTGAGCCTCACATGTCTCCTCGCCGCAAGAATTCGAGAAAACGCCTTCTCACTCAAAAATCCTCAACTTCACCCGTCAGCAAACTGCGATGCGAACCGCTTGAAGATCGCCGCATGCTGGCGACCTTCACGGCGATGAATAACAGTGACGCCGGAGCCGGCAGCTTGCGGCAGGCGATCACTGACGCAAATTCGACCGCTGGAGCCGACACGATTGAGTTCGCAAGCTCAGTCACGGGGCAAATCGACATCGCCAGTCAACTTCCAGCGATCACTGAAGATTTGTCGATCGTCGGTCCGGGCGCCAACGTTCTAACGCTTGCTGCCAACGGTACAGGGTTTCGCTTCTTCGAAATCAACGATGGAAACGCCGGTGCGAATTCGAACGTCTCCATCAGCGGACTGACGATGACCGGCGCTGACGTGTCGGTATTCGCCGGTGGAGAAATCGAACGCTCCGGCGGCGCGATTATCAATCACGAGACTTTGACGATTGCTGATAGCGCAATCGACTCGAATACGGCATTTTTGGGCGGTGCGATCATGAATCGTCCCGGTGGCATCCTTAGTGTGTCGGGAAGCACGTTGTCGGATAACAGGGCGCTGTTTGCCGGCGGAGCCATCCATCAGCAGACAACAACGACCAACGTCGTGAACAGCACCATTTCCGGCAACTCGGCCGATATTCTGGGAGGAGCCATCTACCAATTAGCTGGCGCTGGAACGACCGATACCCTCACCATCGAGCACAGTACGTTTCAGGGCAACCAATCCGGCGTCAATACTTCGATTCATTCATATGGCCCCGGAACCAAGGTCATGACGCTGAAAAACTCCATCATTGAGGGACTCATCGACAACGGAACCGTTACAGGCGACAACAACATTCTGGGTTCAAGCGATCCGGGCATCACCGGCTCGAACAATCTCTTTAACACCGATGCCATGCTGAGCCCGCTTGCCGACAATGCAGGACCAACACCGACGCACAGGCCACAAACTGGCAGCCCAGCCATCAACGCAGGGGACCCTGCCGCCGCAGCTGGAGTCGGCACAACACCCATTCGCGACCAACGGGGATTCTCGCGAGTCCAGGGAGGAAGAATGGACATTGGAGCCATCGAATCCAACGCGCTACCGGCGCAAGGGCTTGTCGTCTCGACCAATTCCGACGTCTTTGATTTTGACTTTACGCCCGGTCAGCTTTCCCTGCGCGAAGCCGTCTTCCTTGCCAATGACGTTGCCGGCGCCGACACGATCACGTTTGACAATTCACTCGGCGGCGACACGATCACATTGAGTGGAACGGAACTCGTACCCTCCGAATCGGTGACGGTTGACGCGACTTCCCTTTCAGGGAATTTAACGATCGACGCAAATGGCTCGTCACGCATTTTCAACAATACTACCGCCGGGCAATCCCTGACACTTAAGGGGCTTACGCTGCTCAATGGCTTCGCCGGTGTTTCAGTTAATGCAATGGGCGGAGCTGTATACAGCACAGAAGAGCTCTTCATCTACGACTCGATACTCGATGGCAATCGGGCAGATTTGGGTGGCGCCGTAGGAATTTTTGGTCTCTTTTCGAACAATGCCCGTCTGACGATTCGGGATTCCACGATTACTGGTTCAACTGGCGGCGGTGGGATCAGTCTTTATACGGCCAAGTCAGCGTACATCGCAAACTCCACAATCTCCGAGAACAGCGGCGGAGGAATCTACGCCTACAACGTCACCCCCTTCACTCTGGTCAACAGCACGGTGAGTGGTAACTCTGGCGGCAAGGGTGGCCTCTGGACGAATGTCGGTGTGAACTACGTTCATGCCAGCACAATTTCAAACAACACGACATCGCAAAAAGGCGGCGGAATCTACGCCATAGGCGGCAAGGTGGATGTAACGAATAGTACGATTACGGAAAACTCTGCCAACGACGGTGGGGGCATCTACACCTTCTATTCCGAATTGAATGTGACGGGCAGCATTGTCGCCAACAACTCTGCCACTTCTAACAACAACATCGGAGGAACTCCGATGAATACCGACGCTTTCAACATCATCGGCGGCGATCCGATGCTGGGCCCGCTGGCCGATAACGGTGGCCCAACGTTGACGCATGCGTTGTTGCCAGGAAGTCCCGCAATCAACGCCGGCGATCCGTCTTTTGCTGGCTTTGATGTCGCCATGCGCGGCCAGGCAAGCCAATCCAGTTTATTCCTGGACGATCTTTTTCCTGCCGCGAATGCAATCGACGGGGATCCGAATACGTTTTCCAATACAGATGTCAACGAGGCCAATCCAAGTTGGCAAGTCGATTTCGTTACGGACCAGGAAATCAATCAAGTCATACTGCACAATCGCACCGATACCTGTTGCCGGCAACGGCTACGCGATATCACGGTGCAGGTGCTAGACGGTGACGGCAACGCGGTCTTCACAAGTGCCCTCCTTAATCCAGACAACGTACTCAATGGGCCATTGAGTATCCCTGTCGATGGGGTGGAGTTGTCGGGAGAACCGTCAAGGTATCTCGCACGTCCGATCCCGATGGGACCATTCCGATTGACAGAAATGCGATTGCATTGAGCGAGGTCGAAGTCATAACGAGCAATGACCAACGCGGCGTGGGCTTCCCTCGCAAACAGCTCGGACGCATCGACATAGGCGCCTTCGAGCTTCAGGCGACGATGCCGCCGCAAGGGCTGGTCGTTTCAACAAACTCGGATGTCGTGGATGGCGACTTTTCAACAGGCCAACTGTCACTGCGCGAAGCCGTCTTGCTCGCCAATGACGTTACCGGCGCCGACACGATCACATTCGACAGTTCCTTGTCCGGTGCCACGATTACCTTGGGCGGCACGACACTGGAATTAACCGACTCAGTCACGATTGATGCCAGTTCGCTCTCAGGCAACGTAACAATCGACGCGAATCAAAGTTCGCGTGTCTTCAGCACCTCCACAGACGGATCGTTTACGCTTCGACGTCTCGCACTCATCAATGGGCGAAGTAACGGATACGGAGGAGCGATTATTAGTCACGGAAACTTGACTTTGGACGAGAGTTCGATTTCAGCAAGCCGTTCCTCTCGTGGCGGCGGAATCTATAGTGCTGGGAACTTGTATGTGAACGACAGCACGATCTCCAACAACACAACATTGGGAGTCTACGGTGGAGGGATCTACAACGCCGAAACAGCCAGACTTGAAGTGACAGGAAGCACAATCTCAGGTAACTCCGGCTCTGGCATCGGTAACTTTGGCACAGCGTACGTTACGAACAGCACGATTTCGAATAACAACGACGACTACGGCGGAGGTATCTTCAATCGTGGTACAGTCCAAGTGGACGGCAGCACGATCTCCGGGAACACGTCACTCTACGAAGGCGGCGGCATCTACAACGGCGCGGTAGCGGTCGTCACAAACTCAACCATCTCGGGTAACGAGTCGTACTATGGTGGCGGCATCTTCAATCGTGGCACTGCGAACGTATCGAGCTCGACCATCTCGGACAACGAGGCATATGAAGGCGGCGGGATCTATACATCAAGCAATTTCCATCTTTCGGGCAGTATCGTGGCCGCCAACATTGCCAATGGAGATCCTCGTTATTCCACTCCAAACCTTGACGGCAGTCTTTCAACCAACACCTTCAACATCATCGGAGGCGATCCGATGCTGGGCCCACTTGCCGATAACGGTGGCCCCACGTTGACGCATGCCTTGCTGCCCGGCAGCCCTGCCATCAATACGGGCGACCCGGCGGCAATGGCTGGAGTAGGTGACACACCTGAGTTCGACCAGCGGGGAGTCGGTTTCCCTCGAGTTTTGGACGGAAGGCTAGATATCGGAGCGTTCGAACTTGGCATGGCGCCATCAGTCACATAGGATGCGACGCCGAACGTCGATGAGAATACGACAACCGTTCAAACACTGACAGCCAGGGGTTCGGGCACCATCTCGTTCTCCATCGTCGGTGGAGCCGACCAATCACGATTCAACCTCTCGGGCGACCAATTGCGATTCAACACGGCACCTGATTTTGAAAATCCAATCGACGCCAATACCGACAACGCCTACGAAGTGACTATCCGAGCCACAGCCGGTGGACGATCTTCCGATCAATCCGTGACGGTCACCGTGGATCCGGTCAACGACAATGCACCGTTGTTCACATCTCCTTCCAATGCCGTGATCCCAGAAAACACGACTCTCGTACAGTCACTATCCGCCACCGACAATGACCTGCCGGGCGATACCTTATCTTTCTCAATTGTCGGTGGCCCAGACGCATCCGAATTCCAAATCGTCAGCGGTAATCGACTGGAGTTTACCGGCGTTCCAGACTTCGAAAATCCGACGGATTCCAATGGTAACAATATCTATGTTGTCGAGGTCAGAGCAGACGACAACGCCGGTTTGACCACGAATCTGACCATGTCAGCGCGAGTAACCGACGTTGATGAACTATTCTGTGACTTCGACGATGACGGAGATTGTGACGGAGCCGACCTTGATGCATTGCAAGCCAACATCGTCACGGGCCCGGCGGATCCGGGTACCTTCGATTTGACCGGCGATGGCAATGTCACCATTGCAGATCGCAACGAGTGGCTGGCACACGCCGGCGCTGAGAACCTGCCGTCGGGCGGCGCCTACCTGTTGGGCGATGCGAATCTTGATGGAGTCGTAGATATCTCCGACTTCAACATCTGGAACGCCAACAAGTTCTTCGCAACGTCAGCCTGGACCGCCGCCGACTTCAATTCCGACGGCTCGGTCGATGTCTCCGACTTCAACATCTGGAACACCAACAAGTTTCAGTCAAGCGACGCAGCGCTACGAACCTGGGACAATCCATTCACGATGAACTTCGCCCAACAGCCATCACGCCACCGCGCTGATGATGACGCGCTCGTCGATCTGATCTTCGCCGACGAGGTTCTCGAACGCGAACTGCCCCCGATCAAGAACACGCGTCCGTCTTCGGGAGTTCGTCCGGCAGAATAATCGCCAATTGGGTTCCATCATGGTTCCAGGCCATGGAAATCGGCCCGCCAGCATCTACTTTCAATCTCATCAGCCGCACGTTAGCGTCTGGTTCGTTTTCGCCTCCAGAACCGGGTGCTAACGCACGGCGGCTGATATTGGCTCCATGCGAATTTTCCCAAAGTCTGGCAGTGGGCGCTCACTCACCAACGGAATCCATCGCCTCAATTTCCGCCTGAATCATCTTTTGAATCTGGCTCTTGTTGGCATAAGCGACTCCAACGGAAACCCCCAACTTCTCAGCAACTTCTTTTCCCGACAGATTGGTGTGCGTTAGCAAATGCCAACTCAGCCAGCGCTTCTCCGTCACGCGTTTTTGCACACGGGATTTGGCTTCGTCCATCATCTCCAGATCAAACACTTCACCCAGATGCGCCGCCAAGTCCACACGGGCTGGTTCATTCTTCAACGAAATCAGACTGCTCCCACCTTTGCCTCGATCCTGCTTGTTCGACCGAAAGAAATCTATAATCGCATTCTCGGTGACTCGCCGTAGCCAGCCGCGAAACGACTTCTTTGGATCGTATTCAAAAGTTCTCATTTGACTGGCCAAACGCAGCAGAATCTCCTGCGTCACGTCCTGGGCATCCGCCGTTTCCAGTTTTCGGTTCAGGCACCAATCGTAAATACGCGCGCCGTACCGATCAACAAATTGTTGCCATGCTTCCTGATCCTGCTCGTCGGATCGAAGGCGATGTAGCAAGGTAAGACTGGTGACCGATGAATCCACTGATTTCTCCTAATTTCAATCAGCCATTTCAACATTGACCCTTCGTCCGTGCAAGTTCGTGCACGCCGCACAGATTTTTTCTTCTTTTTCGACTTCGATCCAAATCGAGACTTAGGTTTCCACCGCCGAATTCGTAAGTCCATAGAGAATTGAAGCGTGCCAACGTTTTCGCCTCCCGGAAACTGGGCTGGGGCTCGTTTGGTTTGACCCTAACCAAACTGTTCCGTTCGTTTGCAAAATCCCAAGGTGCTTAAATAAATGACCATTCGCCGCAATAAAAAGTCGCGCAGTCCTCGTAAAACTCCCCGTCGGTTGTCTAGTGAATTACTGGAAGAACGCAGGCTTCTTGCAGCCGACATGCGGGCGTGGGAACCACTCCACGAAGTGCCGACTGCCGCAAGCGCCGAGCTCAGCGCCTTGGTTCAGCCGGATGAGTACCAGGCGATTTCGCTTGACGCCGACGCGCTATCGGCGGCTTTGGCTGACGCCCCCGTGGAGTTCTCCGTCGAGGCTCAGATGCATCCTATAGTTATTTCGCTGCCCAATCCTGACGGTATCCCCCAGCGATTTAATGTCTGGCAGTCTCCAATTATGGCGCCAGAACTGGCGGCGAAGTTTCCGGAGATTCGAACGTATGCTGGTCAGGGGATTGATGATCCGACGGCCACCCTACGCTTCGATGTGTCGCCCGCAGGTTTTCATGCCCAAGTTCTCGCAGCCGACTCCTACTTTATCGACCCGATTGATGAATTAGACGATGACTCCTACGTCAGCTATTTCAGCAAAGACGCGGTGGCTCCCGACGGCCTGATGGACTTTCACGGTGGGATCGACCCATTCTCTGGCGGTGGCGAATGCCCCGTCTGCGGTGGAGCCGGCTGTACTAGCTGCTCCAACGAGAAATCGACGGACTCGAATGACTCAGGCCCTATGGAATTGACCATTGGCGAACCCGTCGAGTTGCGTACGTTCCGACTTGCAGTCGCCGCGACGGGTGAATATACCGCAGCCGTTGGTGGAACAGTCAGCGCCGCGATGTCGTCGATCGTGACAACGATGAACCGAGTGAACGGCATCTTTGAACGTGACGTTGCCGTACGAATGCAACTGGTCGGCAACAATGACCAGATCATTTACGCCAACGGTGCGACCGATCCGTATTTCGTTACCGGCCTGCCAATGACCAGCCGTGTTGGTGACTATGCCGGTCAGAATCAAACGAACCTTGACGCAGTGATCGGGCCATCCAACTATGACATCGGTCATGTGTTCGGGGCAGTTGCACCGGGCTTTTCTTTCTCCGGCGTCGCGCGTATCAGAAGTGCCGGCGTCAACGGAATCAAAGCCAGAGGCGCTTCCACGTCAAACAGTTTTTCGGGCGATATCTGGGAAGTCGCGCTCGTGTCGCATGAGCTAGGGCATCACTTCGGCGCTGATCATACGTGGGACGGTAACTCCGGCTCATGTACGCCTCCTCCGATAACTAATCCCCCCACAGCCCCGCAGCATGGCGGTGCGTCGGCCGTTGAGCCCGGTGGCGGATCAACCATTATGGCCTACGCGACCAATTGTGGAGACGATAGCTTTGCAGCCGGCTGGGATCCGCATTTTCATTCCCGTAGCATTGCTGACATCCAATCGCACCTCGACAACGTTCCGACGGTAGGCTTGTTCACCGATACTGGGAATACGTCCCCCAACGTTGAAGCGGGACTCGATTACACTATTCCCGTTGGCACGCCATTCATCCTGACGGCTGACGCAGTCGATCCAGACGGCGACTCCCTAACCTATTCGTGGGAACAACGTGATGCAGGTACCAGTCCGGGTAGGGACTATTCGGCAGCCGCACCGATTGATTACGGCACCGGACCTCTCGTTCGAGCCGGTGTGCCCACGACTGACAATACGCGTTCCTTCCCGACGTCTCAGAGGTTCGATACGTATCCGCTCGTGCCACGCACGATGACTTTTGCTGCAACGGTACGCGATAACAGCGCCGGCGGCGGTGGAGTCACCGAAGATCAGATGACCATCACCGCGGTCGATACCGGCGCCCCTTTTGTTGTGACCAGCCAACCGGGCCCCAGCAACAACCCATGGACAAACCGCGAAGAGACGATCACCTGGAACGTCGCGGGAACCGATGCCAACGGAATTGATGCCGATCACGTAGACATTTTTGTTTCGGTCAACGCTGGTCCGGACATCCCGCTGGCGCTAAACACACCCAACGATGGATCGCATATCGTCGAGTTGCCTGGGAATATCAATGCGCAATCGGACATCATCGTTCAAGGCTCTGACCACATCTTCTTCAATTTTACCGACGGCGGGTTCATCAACACCATCGGACAATCGGACCCCAACGACCAGTTGAC
>CAYYHV010000057.1:12423-24029 GCA_964471695.1 uncultured Pirellulaceae bacterium | reverse complement strand
GGCCTACAGCCTTCACTCTGATGCATCCAACTATGCAAAGTTGCTCATCGCCATTCTTCAGCGAAAGGGACTTAATGAAGCAACGTACGACGAAATGTTGCGACCCCAATTCAAGGTCGTCGACGCAGATAATCCTGGAGAACGACCCTATTGCTTGGGTCTTGTTGCCCATTCGACAGACCTCGGAATGAAGTACTCCCATGGCGGCGTAAATCCAGGCTGGCGATGCAAGTTCGTCATCTACGACAAGCTGAAGATGGGTTTTGTTGTCTTTACCAACAACGAACAAGGCTTGGCGTTCGCGGATGACCTGGAGTCGTTTTTGATTACTGGTCGTGAATAGCCAGAGAACCACTTGCTAGGCCTGTGATGGAGTAGATCAACCAACGCGGTTTTCCGTGGAAGTTGATTTACTCTCATCACGGAGCTCCGCTCAGTTGGCGAATTTTCCAACCGCAAATACAATGACGGTTATACCGCTGCGTCAGCGACCTGCAGCTCAGGGATGTGAATCCTGCTCGCGAGAGACTTGAGTTCCCCTAGCAATTCAGGCGCAGTCCCATCGGCATTCTCTTTCCTGGCCTGTCGCTCAAGCGAAGCAGCAGGTTCAGTGAATTGTGGAAAGCCTACGGTTCCGCCGGCTCCCTTGAGCCAATGGGACAACTCGGCAAGCTCGTGGAAGTCACACTGCCGAAGCGCATCGTCCATGTCGTCAAGTTTTTGAATCAGTCGCGGGACGAACGAGCTGACAATCTCGCGGAAATCTGGATCATCCATTGGCAACTGCGAGACAATCCTCTCATGGGATACATTCGTGGGGGGCTCAACGCAATCGCCATCGGTTTCCTGCAATTGATTGACCAACGACTCCAACTCGGCGAGCACTGTGGCACTCTCAACTTCGTCCGAAGTCATTGCCGCCGCCTCTAGTCGCTGAGCGGGCTCAGCCAATTCAAACAATCCGATGGATTCGCCGGCGTGCTTCAACCAACGAGCCCGGTCGGCAAGAAGTGCAAAATCCTCATCGGCTAGCGCCTCGTTCATGACCCCCAATGCGTCGGTCAAACGATTTGTCAGCTTTTCGATTTCTGTTCGCAATCCTTCAACCTGCGATTTTCCTTCCGTCGTACCGGCCTTCCGTTCAGGCAATTCGCGGGCCTCCGGCGGACTGGTTGGTTTCGCGACTTTTTCACCGCCTAACAGATCTCCGAGGGTCTCAAGGAGTAGATCGATGTCAATCGGCTTGGTCAAGAATCCAGAACATCCTGCTGCGAGACATTCGTTCTCAAAACCCTTCATTGCATGGGCCGTCAAGGCATAGATCGGAATCGTGAGCCCACGGTCTCGCAGGAGCGTGGTCGCTGTGTAACCATCCATGACGGGCATCTGCATGTCCATCAGGATCATGTCGAATTGGTTCTTCGTCGCCAGATCAACTGCGATTTTCCCATCCTCTGCGCACGTAACCTGTATCCCCGATTCTCGTAGAACCAGTGAAACGAGTGCACGGTTTTCAGGTCCATCGTCGACGACCAGTACGTGCTTGTCGTGAAAAGCCCACGTATGTTCTTCGACAGATCCGGTGTCGGAAATAGCCTCCAGTTCATCACGTGTCAGCATCCCGATTCCAGCAAGGTTGCCAGGGTCGATCGTTACGGAGAATACGCTCCCTTTGTCAGCTTCGCTGGAAACCGTCACCGCGCCGCCCAGCGCCTCGCCAAATCGACGGCTGATTGTCAGCCCCAGTCCGGTTCCGCCAAAGCGTCGCGTTACAGAACTATCCGCCTGAGAAAACGGATCAAAGATGCGATCCATTTGATCTTGCGACATACCGATACCGCTATCATGGATGTCGATGCAGAATAGGGGTACCCCTTTATTCACGCCTTCATCCATCAGACGCATTACGACTTTCACGCCGCCCTCTTCCGTAAACTTGATCGCGTTGCCGACAAGGTTGGTGATAATCTGGCGCAGCCTCGATGGATCGCTTTCGATCGTACGCGGTATAGGACCGTTGGTACTGAACTCCAATGCAATTCCCTTCTCTTCGGCTTTGACACTGAGCACCTGGATAACATCTCGAACGATCGAATAGGGCGAGCAATTGATCCGCTCGACATCCATTCTCCCCGATTCAACTTTCGACAAATCCAGAATGTCGTTGATCAGTTCAAGCAAATGCGTGCCACTCGAATGAATGGTGTTGAGGTATTGCCTTGGGTCTTCCTGGCTGTCTCCATAACCACGACGAAGCACGTCGGTGAAACCAAGAATCGCGTTCATTGGCGTTCGGATTTCATGGCTCATGTTCGCCAGGAACTCGCTCTTGGATTGGTTGGCTGCTTCCGCTGCTTCTTTAGCGATTCCCAGTTCTTTCTTCTTTTCCTCCAGTTGCGTCACGTCATCAAAGCTGATCAAGGCCCCGCCCTGCTTACCGCCTGCGGCCATCACAGGCGAGCAATTCACGATAAATGTTCTGGCAGGATCGTTTTCCGTTTCGCCTGGCAAGTGGATAACGGCATTGCGTTGTGGCACACCGCTTTCTAGACACTTTGTCCATGGCGGCACATCGGTTACGAATGCCTCGACAACATCCAGTTCCCAAGCAAAATCATGCGCCTTGCATCCAAGCAGTTCATCGACATCTTTGCCGAGGATGCTGGCTATCGACTCGTTGGCCAAAACTATCTGTCCTTGGCGATCAATGACGAGCAACCCCTCTGCCATCGTGTCCAGCGCCGATCGGACTCGCTGCGGAATGGCGCGAGACGGATCAAGGTGTTGGAGCATTTTCCCAAGGTAGAGATAAAAAACAACAAAGCCCGATGCGCCCAAAAAGATCAGTAGCGGAACCGACTGGAGCTGAGCCGAATCCGCAAAATATGCACCGGAAGCAAATCGCAGTTCCAGCTGGCCCCACTGTTGATCTGAGGAAAACAACGGAACGAGCACCTGAACGTCCGAAGAATAAGTCCCCGACATGGGTATCCATTCTCCATCATGAGGCCCAATCGCGATAAGCCGTCCGTCTTTCCGGCGAATACCAGCCGATATCAGGTCATGGTTCCTATCCACCACGAGCACGAGATCACTTCGCATCTGGCGAATATCAGACCGAGCCAGATGGCCTGACACATTCAGCGCCAATGACTCGGCAAAAGCGGCTCGACCGCTCCGGATCGCCGCATTACGATCGGGAACCAATCCCAATAACAATGCGATCAAGATAAGGCTGACCAGCAATCCGGTTTGACCTAAAGCGACTTGAAATTTTGCAGTTTTTCGTTTCTTCATGGTTTAACCAACAGCAATTGCGTCGTAGGCAGTGTTGCTCTCCGCGACAAGCTTTTCCAGTGAGGAATCGGTTTCAGTTTCGTCGCCCGCAAGTTCGTCTTCGTCCTCATCCAGATAACCCAGCACAGGCAAGGGGTCGACCATTTGCCAGGCGGGCAGGGAAGACAGAACGCTACTCAACAGGACTCCACCTCGGATCAGCCAGATCACATAACCAACAGAGATGGATGTTGCTGTAAACATTGTGGTGCCAATGACGGCTTGGCTGACGAAACTCTCGTTGGCAACTTCCTCTTTCAAAACGTTAAGAACATTGATGGCTACATTGGACGGAGCATAAGGAAGCTGCGTAATGGCAACCTGAATCGTTGCCTCAACAGCTTGTGGACTGCTTGTAAGCCCCGTGTAGAACGATCGCGTCCAGGTTTGCTGCTGGATCTCGCCTGCCTCCAACTGATTCACAATTTCGTTGTCAACTATTGCGCCGATTGCATCACCACGTGTGGATGAAGTCGTAGTAGTGGTCGTGGTGGTGGCCAAGCCTGAAGTCGACGTACCGGGAATCGCGATGCCGGAGTTCGCAACAGGTAAAGCATCCGACGCGATTTCGCTGGCGACCTCTCCTTCATCGTCTTCCGCAGCCGGATCCGACGTTGGAACCGGTACAGCCAGCACTTCAATCTCTGCCGTCGCACTAATGGGAGCCGACAGACCATCGCTGATTGCGTATTGAAATGTGTCGGTTCCGATGAAGCCCACATTCGGAGTGTACGAGAAGGTTCCGTCTCCGTTGACCGTGAGCAAACCATTCCCGGGATTCACCATAACAACCAACGACAGTGGTGCTCCTTCAGGGTCGGCATCATTCGCGAGAAGTCCAGTCGACACGATCAAGTCCGTACCTGCCATCGTGGAATAGGAGTCGTCTTCAGCAACGGGAGCTTCGTTGACGTCAGCGATTGCCAACGATTGATCAGCGGAACCATCGGGAGTCGCACCAATCGACGCGTCATCAACCGTTACCGAAACATCGAGAGCATTTTGTGTTTCATAATCAAGCTGGGTACCTGCTCTCAGATGTAGTTCCGTACCACCAATGATTTCGAACTTCGCTGCGTCGACTCCCGTCAAAGCCAACTGATTTGTCCCCAACGCGTCGTCGACAACGACGATATCGGCGACCTTGGAACTGGCTGTCGTGTCTGCATCCTCCGCAATGAAGGCGATCTGATTGGCTAGCGTTACCTGCGGCGTCTCATTCACATCGTTCACGTTAATCGTGATCGTTTCATTGTAAATATTGCTGCCGCTATCAATGACTTGAATATTGACACGGTAAGTCGGTTTGGTCTCAAAATCTAACACGCCGTCGTCAAGCCGAAGTTCATTCCCGTCGACTCCGCCGAGCGAAAAGAGAGCCCCATCGTCACCCGGCTGGATGGACCAAAGAAAGCTATCCGACGCATCCGGATCGCTCGCTGCAAGAAGCCCTAGTGCCAATCCGCCCGTTGTATCCGTATTTTCATCGACGGAAATCGTGTCCGGACTAATGTCGAATGGTGCACTGCCAACAGCCGTCACGTTTACAACAATCGTTTCCGAATGTGCGTTGCCAAAGGAGTCGACTGTTTGGACATTGACGGTGTATGAGTTCTTGGTGATGGCATTGAGCACGCCATCGTCAAGTATCAGTTCGTCATTCCCTAACCCGCCAATCGAAAACTGCCCCCCATCGGCGCCCGGCAGAATGCTATAGGTGAATGTCTCCGCCGCATCCGGATCGGCCGTTGAAAGATTCGCCACGCTCATTCCGCCGGTTGTATTCGAACCCGTTGGAATGTTGACCGAACCGGGCGAAATACCAGTCGGCGACTCGTTGAGATTGTTCACACCGACCGTAATCGACTCGTCATGCGTCAAACCACCGCTATCCGTGACGCGCACCAAGACCGTGTAGCTCGATTGCGTCTCAAAGTCCAAGACCCCATCAGTCAGAACCAGCTGGTCACCACCCGTGATCGAGAAACGTGATCCATCCGCGCCACCGACGATCGAATAGGTCGTCGTATCCAGCGCGTCTTCATCAGTCGTCGAAAGCGTACCGACCGTGTAACCAGCCGATGTATCGGTGTTCTCGTCTACCGTGGAATTCGATAGTGAAACCACAGTCGGCGACTCGTTCAATCGCGACACCTGAATCGTGACATCCTGCATCAGGCTGATATCACCGTCGCCATCATCGACGGTGAATCGAACCGTGCGAGTCGTCTCATCAGGATTCGACGTGTTACTGTTTTCGTAACTGACATTTTGAATCAGTGCACTAACCGCATCTGGCGTCGCGCTGGCATTTAACGTGATGACGAGGTCCGCACCCGACGACCCACCCACAGCGGTTCCAATCTGTGTCCCGCCATAGAAAATATCGCCCGACGAGACTCCGATCTGCCCAGTCGACATCCCTTCGTGCCTGATGCTCAACTGATCTTCCAGAACATTGCTGCCGGCGATCAGCGAGACAGTCAGGTTGCCAGTCGCAAAGTCGGCTGAGTCCACATCTTCGACAGTCGCGACCAGACCTTCGTCAATCACGACTGCGCCGTCCCCTTCGACGTATACCAGATTGTCGCCAGCCAGATTGGTCACGGTCGCCGCATCATTAGCCGCCGCTATGGTGATGGTTTTGACTTGTCCGCTACTCGTTCCCCCATCACCATCGGAAACCGTCATCTGGACCGTTCGGCTGGTCGTGTCAGGCGCTTCCGAAATGTTGTTGAATACGATGTTGCGAGCCAGCGCCTGCACGGCTGTGGCGTTGGCGTTTCCGTTCAGGGTGATGACCAGTGGAGTGAGTCCATCGGTTCCGCCGATGAAGCTGCCAATCACCGTTGCGCCGACTCCAAAATCAAAGGTAACATCGGTTCCCGAGACGCGGATGTTCCCGGCTCCTGCGCCTTGATCGCGAACGGAGAGTCGATCATTTAGCGTTCCATCCGCTGTCAGCTCGATCGTAAGATTGCCACCATCAAAGTTCGCTGAATCCGAATCGGAGACCACAACTGCGCCGTCGATAACAATTGCGGGGCCATCTTCAGCAAAACCAATTGCGCCACCCGGTAGCGTAAGCGTTGGTGCGTCATTCACAACCGCGGTAACGTGGACTTGGTGCCCAGGCAAGAATTCCAATAAGGCTGGGTCAGTCAATCCACCCGTTCCCGAAGCGACGAATTCATCAATGAAGGTTCCAGACAACCCATCAAATCGGAGCACCGAGTCATTGGCGGAATCGCTGACGTAGAGATTTCCATCAGGCCCGAAGGCTAATCCTGTCGGTTGACTCAACCCACCACTACCGGCGGAGACGAACTCATCGATGAACGCGCCCGTCGTGCCGTCAAAGCGAAGCACATTGTCCGATTTGAGACTTGAGACATAGAGATTTCCGTCGTTCCCAAACGCCATCCCCTCCGGCTCATCAAGCCCGCCGGAACTGGCCACGACAAACTCATCAATGAACGCGCCCGTCGTACCGTCGTAGCGCAACACGTTGTCAAGATTGTAACTATTGACGTACAGATTTCCGTCAGGGCCAAACACGATTCCGTAAGGCTGCTTGAGACCACCACTCGAAACCGTGACGAAATCGTCAATGTAAGTGCCATCAGCGCCATCAAATCGCATAATGCGATCGCCGTGATAGTCGGCAACATAGAGATGCCCATCAGGACCAAAGGCGATGCCTTCGGCTCCATTCAATCCAGCCGAGCCTGCAGCCACAAAAACGTCGATAAAATCCCCTGTCTCAACGTCATAACGGAGAATGTCATCAGAAGTTTCACCGCTGACGTAAAGATTACCATCGGGCCCAACAATAACTGCAACGGGTTTGTCGATGCCGTCGGTGGCCCCAAACTCCCTCACTAGTTCGCCAGTATTCGCTTGGAATCGGAAAAGGCTATCGCCGTTATAGCTAGGCGTTACCAAGTCGTTTTGGAGAAAGGTTCCGTCTCCATTCGTCGCAGAAACCAGGACGTTATAGGTGAACCCTTCAGATGCATAGACATGCGTGACGGAGGAAAGATTACTGGCGAATGTATCCACGGAACCGTCGCCCCAATTGACCGTCCAGCACGTAATCGCATCGTCGCCAAAATCACTTGCCGAAAGATTGAGCGTGGAGACTGAACCGACTGGGGCGCTTCCTGAACCAGAAGTCAACAACGTGGGTGCGACATCATGAACGGTCACCTGAGCCGTACTGTCGGAAGAACCGCCGGCGTCATCAACGACTCGAAGACCAATCGTATAATCACGCCCGCCAACGTCTCCGTCGTCGATACCCCACAGGCTGGACAAGTCGGACCAACTCACGGTGGCCGTCGAAGTTGTTACGTCCCCAAATGTCCCGTCGTTGTCGAGATCCCAATAATAATGCTCAATGGCGCCATCCGAGTCGCTTGACGCAGTTCCATCGAGGACCAGCGAGTCGCCTTCATTGATCACATACGTCGAACCAGCATCGGACACGGGCAGGGTATTGATCACACCCGTTCCAAACTGTCGGGCAAAAACGCCAGTGTTGTCGACATGGCCGGTTTGATCTCCGTTCCCGCTCCAAACAATGATGAAGTTGTCCGCGTCGCTGGCAGTAATGGACGCTGAATTCTGATTGCCGCCCGAAGTCTGATTCACCTGAAACGTGCTGCCAACCGTCGAACCACTCGCGTCGAATTTAGCCGCCAACACATCATCACCATCCCCCGATTCGCTCCACGTAACAATGTGCGACCCATCGTCGGCCATCGCAATCGAGGGACTGGACGCATCTCCTGAAGCGATTCGCAAATATCCATATCTCTGGCTGCCATCTTCGTTGTATCCGCGTCGCCAGACTCCCGTCAAAAAGGATTCTTCCCGGTATACAAACGTAAAGTTGCCATTGCTGTCGGCAGCGACTGCAAGGCTCGAACTTGTCGAAAGCCCTCCGTCAATTTGCGTCTCGCTGCCAATCGCATTTCCATCGCTGTCAAAACGCTGGAAGTAAATATGGCTACCCGCATCCCAAGCAATGACGAAATTGCCACCCGTCTGCATCGCAATGACCGCATCCGTCTCCAGACCTCGGTCAGACGGATTGGCTTGCTGCTCGAGTCCTTTGGCAGTTCCGTCGGCGTTATAACGGCGAAAGTAGATTCCGTCGCTGTCGCCGGCTCCTTCACCTTGCCACGTGATCACAAATTCACCGGTGGCGCGATCCATAGCGATCGTTGAGTTTTTCTGAGTTCCTGATGTTGATGAATTGACTCGGAACTCCGACGTCAACGCCGTTCCGTCTGCGGCAAACTGTCGAGCATAAACGCTCTGGGGACTCCCATCCTGATTCGTGCTCGTCCAAGTGACGACGAAGTTGCCGCTGTCGTCCGAGGCGACTCGAGCCCACTGTTGGTTGTCCAGCACGGTTTCGTTGACAAGCAATTCACCCGTGATTGCGACACCATTGTCATTGAATCGCTGAACGAATACGCCCCAACCCGAACCGTCCAGCGTCGATGCAGTCCAAGCGACGGTATAGTCACCATTAGCATCATGCGATACGGCTTGTTGGCTGCCACGTGTCTCCGCAGAAGTCACTTGGTCGTCCGCCGTAGCCGCATGCACGAGTGTTTCATCGGTGCTGATAACCTCGGCGACGGCAAGAATACTTCCCCAACTCGATTGCAAGTCCGCACTGAACAGAAGGCCCGTTTCAATTGTGCCTTGCGCGTACTCAAGCTCCCAGTCGCCACCCAACGAGTCATGCCCGGTGGCGTCATCGCTGGCAGCAACATCACACTGGCAAAGGGCATTCAGCGACTCGAGCAACTCGAGCCCGTCGCTACTGGCAGCGACATCGCAACCATAGATAACCAGATCCGCATCGGCGTGCATTGACGCTTGCCACTGGATCAATTGGTCCGCGTACTCGACGACTGTTTCGTTATTGAGCCAACTGTTTCCAAGTTGCACCTGACCGTCCGAGCCATGCGAGATTAAATGCAGCGAGTCTATGTCCGAATAACCACCAACGAATTCGGTAATCTGTTCGATTCCATCTCGCGACGCGTCCAACACCAATACGGCTGTGTTAACTTCTCCACCCAGTTGCTGCTGCAAGTCGGCGATCATCGACTCGTAACCCTCAACTCGGCTGTCGATAATGACCAGCTCTAACGTCGCATCTTCAGCTCCTACGCCGATCGACGGGGACACCTCTTGTCCAACGACTTGCCCATCGACAACAGGATTGTCATTCGCGGTGACACCTGCGTCATCGCCTGGCGCGGCTTGATCAAGCACCGTGTCATGAGTTTCCAATCCGAAGCCTGGGTCCGCTGCCAAGCCTGGGTCCACTGCCAAGTCCGCAAGGACGCCTAGCGGCACGGCACTGAAGAGCATTCGTGATTCAAGCTCTGTGAGATCAACGCTTGTGTCCGTGGCGCCTCGTCCCGTCCTGCTTTCACGCACACGACTTCTCCATTGTGAGTAAAGTTTTTGCAGGGACATGGTGTGAGCTATACAGAAAACCTGGAAGTTGCGCGACTTACAAGGATTGATTATGGCTGGGTGGCAACCCCCCCAAACTGCCTATAATTTTTCAGCGTTAAGCAACGACGCTTCGTCGACGTTGGTTTGTACGGGATGAAACGAAAACAACGCTCGATCATCGACGAGATGTCGCCACCAAGAACGGCCGGCACGAGGATCAGTGTTCAGCCCACGACGCAGAAGTGTGCGTCGCTAGGCTGCAGGAAACACATCAGTACAACATCGCATTCCTGATCGACAAGACACTCACCAATGTTCCGCTAGTTTGGCAAATCATCCACGCGTTCGAAGGCGTCGTCACTTGTTGAGTAGCTAAAAGACTGAATGTCGCCGACCGCATCGCGACCGAAGAAAACCATTTGCTCTCCGTCCGCGCGGACAAACACGTCGGAACCGCGAGAGAAGAATTCGTTTTCCTGAATCGTAAGCGCACCATTGGTAACCCGGACGACGGCAGGCCGATTCGGTGGCCACGCCCCCGTAGCAAACTCAGCCGGGGTACACGAGTGACAATAGACGCCATAGCTGTAGACGCCCGCGTATTCATTTAGATTACCTTCAACATTGCGTGGTGGAACGGCAAACGGTTCGCGAATCGGTATGGCTGGTAATTGATCTACGATGACTCGCATGACTCGGCTCGCCAACTCATTCCGACGGGCGACTCCACTCGTATTGGAAACAACAAAGACGCCGACTCCATGATCAGGAAGAATACTCATCAAGGACCTGAAACCCGCCATCACGCCACCATGATCGACAGATCGAATCGGCCGGGCAAACTCACCACTGGCTTCAAATGACTCGTGCAGCCCATGCGTAACACCGGGAAACTCAGGATGGGGTCGAAACTGGGGATGTAGTACTTGCCGCGTCATTTCGGCGCTCAGCAGGCGGCCCGCCTGATTGGCTCCGTCACCCGTCAATGCCTCGAGCAGACGGCCCATATCAGCCGCAGTGGCGTCAATCGAAGACGCTGGTGTTGTCAGATAAACCTCATACGGCTCGGCCACATTGCTGCCGGCGATGCGTTCATATCCAGTGGCCAGATCATTGAACTGGTCGTCGGGCGCCTCAACGAAAGTGTGAGCCATCCCCAACGTGTTGAACATCTCTTGGCGCATTGCTTCGGCATACGGTTTCCCGATGGTCTTTTCAATGATGGCTCCGGCGAGCGTCGTACCATAGGTATCGTATCGGTAAAAATCGCCAGCCGGCGATACGCGGCGCAAGTTGTTGGCTCGCAAGAACGCACCAATACTTGACCGCCTAGCCTTTCGCTGCTTCAACGCCAGTTCGTGGTGACGAATGTGACGACCAGTACCAATCTGATCCAACCCCGTCGTGTGCGTCATCAGATTCTGAATCGTAATCGGTTTTCGATACTTGTGCGGATTGTCGATGGGGCCAAACGACTGCTGCACATCATCGCTCAGGTTCAGCTTATTCTGATCGACCAGTCGCGTAAGCGTGAGCAGCGTAAGTGCCTTGGAGATCGAGCCAATACGGAACAGTGTACGTTCCGGATCCACGGGCGTTTTCTCTTGTAAGTTTGTTAATCCATAGCCGCGCAACGCAATCGTTTTCCCATGCTGCACAACAACTACGGCGGCTCCAACCAGATCGTGCGCTTGCATCACATCTTTCGCAGCCTTGTCGATACGCTCAATCACGACTTTCGCATCCATCCGCGACGAAGCCGTCCTTGGATGCATCTTCGGATC
>CAYYHV010000057.1:5993-12413 GCA_964471695.1 uncultured Pirellulaceae bacterium | reverse complement strand
ACTTCGCAGCGCGCACTTCGCCTTTCAGTCGCCACATGATGGCTCGGGCAGGCCCATTGTTTGGGTTCAACTCAACAGAGCGGGCATAGCATTCGATGGCTTGCCGAGTATCGTCCGCCGCAAGATGTGCTTCCCCGAGACTGTCCCAGGCATTGGCCGAATTGGGAAAGGCGTTTGCATTCACCTGGAAAACCGCGCTGGCGGCATCAATGTCGTTGCCGCCGAGCAGTCGATATCCCAGTGCGTTCAACTCGGCTTCATTCCGTTCGAACTTGCCTGATTCGGCGAGCTCCGAGAATTGCCTCAGCAGAGCCTTCTTGCCATCTTGCTGGATAAGTCCTTGAAGGTGCGCGGCAAGCGATGGCTTCTTACTTTCCTGGGCAACCTGCGCGGTGGAAGAAGATGACATGGACGCACAAATGATCACGAACAAAGAGAGGCAGGATACTCTGAGTGGCACAGCTTTCGACATCGTCGACTCCAGTCGGAAGATTGAGGAAGCCAATAGGCTATCTCTTACTAGGTTGCCAACGCGAAATCTTGCACCAGAAATAGATAAATCCCACGTTAGTTCGATTCTGCGGTGAAAAGGGCACGAGTCGCCGACAAACCGCGGACAAACGACTACGTCTGTGGCAGAAGGATGAACGAATGCAATATTTGTAGCCGGCCATCAGAAAATGGATGGAACTTTCCGGTCGTTGAGCTGTATATATTCTCGGAAGCAAAAAAGGCCCAAGTCCGGGGATCGAACAATTGGAAATCCAAGACCGAGAACTTGTGAAGCGCGTGCTTGCCGGAAGGACGGACGACTTTCGCTTGCTTGTCGATCGGCATCGGCAGCCGATCTTTCGGTTTGCTGTGGGGATGCTTGGAAATCGGGAAGAAGCGCAGGACGTCACGCAAGAAGCCTTTCTCGCAGCGTTTGCCAATTTGGCCGGCTACAACGCTTCGCGTGCCACGTTCTCGACTTGGCTGTTCACCATAACTCGCAACCGATGTATCAACTTGCTCAAAAAACCTCGTCCGCGCCCGCTGGACGAACCCGAATTGGTGCATGGAGATGTGTCCGTCGATCCACTCGCCCAAGAGGAACTATCCCAACAACTCGATTGTGCCTTGGCGACGCTGCCCATTGAACAACGCTCGGCATTCGTCCTGGCTGAGATCGAAGAACTGCCTTACGCCGAGATTGCTCGCATCGAACAAACAACGTTAGGAACCGTGAAGTCACGCATCCACCGTGCAAAACAACGACTTCAATCCCTACTCGAGCCTGTAATCAGGGAGTCGCAATGACAGACAGACTGGATGAACAAGAAGGATACGTACAGTGGCTTGCGGAGCGTCGTGGTACCAGTCCGCCGGCGAAGCTGACGGATCACGTTATGAACCAAGTCACCGAACTGGAACACCAACGTCACAACATTTGGTGGCTGCGTTTGATCCAGCAGGTCGAACGTTCGCGTGCTGCTCGTTGGTCCGTATGTGGCGGGGCGCTGGCCATCGGCAGCTTGCCATTTTTCTACTTTGCTAGTGTCTCAAATTTCTAACTTTGGAGGGGATAGATATGGCGAATAACATTGCTTCGCGACGCGTGCCCTGGATTGCCCTGGCTTTGTCTTTCCTATCCGCAGGAGTGGGCCATTTGTATTGCGGGAAGATCGCAAAAGGCCTGCCACTTTATTTTGCGTGGCTGATCGTTCCGCTGTGTGGCATTTTTGCGGCGATGGTTCAACCCTCAACTCTGGGACTTGGACTATTATTGCTGCCGGCAATCGTCGTACTTGTTCTTTACGTTTACGCTGCGATTGATGCTTGGCGACTGGCTCGTCAAACGAATGCGGACTATGCGTTGCGAGATTACAACCGTAGCAGCATTTACGGACTACTCATTGCAGGCCAGCTCGTCTTTTCGATAGGCTTGATTTTCGGAGTCCGCAGTTTCGTTTACGAAGCATTTGCCATTCCCGTGAAGAGCATGAGTCCAACCATTCTCAGTGGTGACCGCATCCTCGCTCGCAAACTTCTACCGCTTCATCACTATCCTGAGCGTGGTGACTTGATCGTATTTCGTAATCCGATGCCGACAGGTGCAGCCCGTTTTCTAGGTAGGGCTGTGGCGGTTGGCGGAGATGAGATAAGAATCAGCGGCGAACAATTGTTCATCAATGGCAAGGAACTGGAGAGAGATCGCGTCGGCGAGGGCAGCCTGAAGCTGCTTGGCGAACAGGTAAGCGGCCCCGTCACATATGAGGAGAATTCTGGCCGCCGTTATTTGGTGACTTACGAAGATTTATCTGAGAAACCCCAGATAAAGGACAACATTGAGCTGACCGTTCCCGATCGGCATGTTTTCGTGCTCGGCGACAATCGCAATCGCTCGCGGGACAGTCGACACTACGGATCAATTCACGTAGGAGACATTGTGGGCTATGTCGACTACGTCTATTGGCCATCAGAATCATGGTCGCGATTTGGTGTGGTCAACGACCGCTTACCATAATGGTTTCCCTTGACGTGACGCGTGGCGTTAGAACTTGCCTGAGTTGACCCATTCCTCCTGAGGGCCAATCGGCTCGACGTTATCCCAATGCTCAACAATCTTTCCCTCATCAAGCCGGAAGATGTCACATTGGGCGTAGGGCTTGCCGTCGAAATTCGCCTTGCTCAAAGTCGCAACGAAGTTTCCCTGACCGACGAGTAAAACAATCTCCGAGTACGTTAACTTCGTGTCGGGGTCCGTAGCCAGTTCGCGGAATGCCGCGAGCCCATCGGGAACTTCGGGATTGTGTTGGATGTAATCCTCGGCAACATACGCAATGACTCGATGAGGGTCCCCGCCTGGAATGAAAACTTGCTCCAGCATTTCTCGAACGATGGCTTTGTTCTGATCCGTTTTCTCCAGATCAGTAATTTCAGTCGGCCCGTCAATTGACGTTCGCCCAGAAGGATTCGCCCTGTGATAGGGACCAATGATGTCCCAGTGCTCGATAATCTTGTCGTCATCGTCCGTATCGAAAAAGTCGGTGGTGACCCACTCGGCCTCGCCGTTGTTCAGACTTTGAAAAGCCTGTACAAAAACATACGGGCCGTCTTCCCAGCCGCGGATGATGCGGATGTCGCGTACGGGATTGCGTTTCAGGAACGGTTCGAAAAATTCGACGAAGCCTTCCACCCCGTCACGTACACCCGTCGAATGTTGGGTATAGCGGTCGCCGGTATACTTTTCGACAGCTTCCCGAGCGTTCCCGTCGCGAATCCCCTCCATGTACAAAGCCGTCGCATTGTCGAGTTTTGCTGGCACAGAACTACTCCCTTTTTACGCAGTCTTCTTCAATTCGAGTCTCGCCCAATCCGCCAAACGGCTGAACGCCGTACGTTGTAGATGAAGCCAATCCGACGGTCAAAGGTGTTCATGTAGCGAAGGACCTGCTCAAGAAAACCTCATCTTGCCAGTAAATTTTCGGTAACCGAGTCTTTGAATCTCAGGCGCGGAACATCGCATGAAGCCCAAATGAACAGCAGAGGGTGAGAAAACACGCAAAGGCGGCATACCAAGCATACGCGTAGCGGTTTCTTGATGCCATGACGCAGGACAGACCAGATAACATCAAGATGCCTATTGCAGAACCTGCGAGATTGTCGGGACCACCGCGGAAAAGCATAATCCCTGGAGCGATCCCCGGAGCCAATGGCAGAAAGGACATAAGCTCCATGGCTTCCCCAAAATCACGATGCCGAAAACCATACGGAATTAGCCAAACAAACGGCAGGTAAACTACCCATAGCAAGACAAGCGTCTTTGTAAAAACGGGTCGCGCCCAAGCCCATACGGACATCACGAACAATATCAGCCAGCCGCACACCAAAAAGGCGTACGGTTTCTCGAAAAAGAAAAACCCAACGGCCGCCAAGACACCGGCGATGGATGTGAAGATAAGCACCCGATGCCATCCGCGACGACGACTGGTACCGCCCGATGCTTCTTTCGCTAAGTTACGCGGTGAATTCGAATCGAATCGAAACGCAATTACGCCACAAACGAAACTTACAAACATCCAGGTAGCCCAAACGGCAATCACACTCGACTTGGAATGTAGTTGCCAGAATCGCAAGATAGCCAAAGCAATGGCAATCAAAGTCGTGACACTCAAAGCGAATCGCAGACTGAATTGTCCCTCGACTGGGCCGTTCACCACATCTGCTTGCGGATTGGCATCAGATGAAGTCGTCTCGACAGGTCGAGCCTGCGATTTGCGATATCGCCAATAGCCCCATGTCATAAAGGCTACGAGTGGCGCCGCACACACGGAACCAAGGGCCAACCTTCCAAGTAACGCCCATTCCTTGGGAGTTGAGCTTTGCTGTAATCCGGCAGATCGAAATTGCCCAGGAATGTTCCAGCCAGCAAAGCCTACCACGAATATCATGATGACCGTATCGAAACGCATCCACAGCTTCCGCACCAATTGGGACTGGGTGGAGCTGGAGGGAACCGAGTCCGCGTCCCTCGACATTTCCATGAGTACCTCTTCGTGCTATCGTTGACGATCTAGAACTGCATGGCGACGCTGAAGACCATGGGCAACGGGCTGTAATAGAGCTCGCCCATTTGAGAAACAACAAGACGTCTTTCCTTTTCTAACCGCTTTTTCTATTTTCGCCTATCTTTGCTTTCCTCCACGACGGAACATGGCCACATCGTTAGGGATGTTTGGGCAACTTCAAAGTCACGGAATTCATAAATCAGTTTTAAGGTAGTAATTTTCGACAGTTCACGACTAAAATAGCTCCTTTTTCCGTCCATGGTAAATCGCCTATATATGGGCGATACGGCACTGTTCTATTTTCGGAAAATCCGCCATGAACGCAAGAAACTCCGACAAATCAGATGAGCTGCGGCTCTGCAGATGCCATCCAGGAGCATTGGTCGTTGAAGGCGGTACTGCCAATGCACTCGAGCAAGTCACGAAAGGTCGGGCACGACAATCTCTTGAGACAGAACTGCCGGAGAAAGAAACTGGCATTTTGAAAACGCCAGGATTTGGCTGGTCGCGACTCTTAAAGGTGCGACTCAATCAGATGCTAGCTTATCGCGGCGTCGCAAGCGATAATTCGCCGCAGTCGTGCTGCCTACTTAGAAAGCCTCTTCCTATCGCCGAGATCAGCTTCCCGCACGATTTCAGAATACTCGTACGAGGAGCCCCTTCATGCACCGACTAATCGACGGGGTCCGCTTGTATTACCTTACGGGCTTGGAGAGTTCCGGAAATCGTCATCTGCGATCATTCGCATTGCGGTGCTATGAAAGTAGTGGTCAAACCGGATGAGATGGAACTATTCGCCATGGTTTGCAATTAACTCCGTCGAGAATTGCACGACCTCGAAATTTAAGCCAACGGCAGCAAATCGTTCTGGAACGTCGCCGTTGCCAATGTCCAGCTACAGCTTAAAGGTTTGCGGGAGCTGGATTGCATCCGTGAAGCAGAGTCGGCCGAAGATCTCAATGTGCACGGTTGGTGCTATCGCATTAAAACTGGTGAAGTCTTTGTTGTGGAGAGAGTGTCGCACGAACCGATCGTCAATTCAAATTAGATGGCGCAAGCCACAACTGCGTTCGCTGATCGTTCTCAGTCCATACAAAACAGACGCGTGAAGGAACCTAAATGTCAACTCAAAGTTACATCAACCACTCGAAAGCGCATTTTCGCAGCGATTTCCTTGCGTCGATTGTCGTGTTTCTGGTTGCCTTGCCGCTTTGTATCGGCATCTCCGTCGCCGTCGGCGTCAATCCAGCGTTGGGATTGATTACCGGAATCATCGGTGGGCTCATTGTGGGCTCAATTGCCGGTTCGCCACTACAAGTGAGTGGGCCCGCCGCCAGTCTATTCGTGATCGTTGCAGACATTGTGCTGACGCGGCAGGACGAATACCTGGGAAGGCTTGGCGATGTGGCAATCACGGACCAACTCAGTGACGAAGCCCATAACTACGCTTTGTCGGCTCTGGGAGTAAGCGTTTGCCTTGCCGGGATTATCCAATTCGTGGCGGGACGATTTCGATTGGGCCGTTGGTTTCGAGCCGTTTCCCCCGCGGTAATTAAGGGGATGCTGTCTGGAATCGGTGCGCTTATTCTCATAAGCCAGTTTCACGTCATGCTGGACCACAAAGCGATGTGGGGAGAGAAGGCTGCTCGCGGCGGACTGCAGTATCTGGCAACGATCCCCGTGGCCATCCAGAAGTGTTTCGATTTCGGCAACGGAGCTTCGCACTTTATGGCTGCTTTGATTGGCGTAGTCACAATTTCCACAATCATTGCGTGGAGCAAATACGCCCCGAAGCGAGTCAGTTTTATTCCAGGCGCTCTCGTTGGCATCCTGGTCGCAACTGTATTTTCGACGGCGATGGGATTCAAGG
>CAYYHV010000057.1:0-5983 GCA_964471695.1 uncultured Pirellulaceae bacterium | reverse complement strand
CGACGTCCCAGCGAATATGTTCAGTGAGACGACTTTTCCATCAACGGCTTGGGGAACGTTTATCCTCGAAGGTTCGACATGGACGTCCGCATGTGTATTCGCAGTCGTGGCGAGTGCCGCAACACTCTTGACGGCGTCGGCTGTTGATAACATGTCGCGAGACATCGGAGTCAAAACCGACTTTGATCAGGAGCTAACATCCCAGGGCGTTGGCAACTTCCTTTGTGGACTGGTAGGTGCGTTACCGATGACCGGAGTGATCGTGCGAAGTTCCGCGAACGTGCAGGCTGGTGCCCGCACTCGGAATTCCACCATCTTTCACGGGGCATGGCTGCTCCTCTTTGTTTGCTTCCTGCCACAACTACTGAACTACATCCCGAAATCAGCTTTGGGTGCCTTGCTAGTTTACACAGGTATGAAACTTCTGAACCCTGCCCAACTCAAGGAGTTGTGGAAGGTTGGAAAGTCCGAGGCTTGGATTTATGCCATAACGGTCGCGCTGATTGTTTCCGTCGACTTGCTCGTCGGCGTCGCAGTCGGTGTGGCCCTTTCAGCAGCGAAACTACTGTATCGGTTTTCACACCTCGAAATCGATGTGGATGCCGACGAGGAGAATCACAAGTACCAGCTCAAGTTGCGCGGCGCGGCGACATTCCTGAGACTGCCGATTCTTGCCGACTATCTGGAGCAATTACCGGGTGATGCCGAGCTTCACGTTTGCCTTGAAGAAGTCGACTACATCGACCACGCCTGTTTCGAGTTGTTGATGAACTGGGCCGATGCACACGTCGAAGATGGTGGCAAGCTGGTTATGGATTGGGCTCAGCTTCACGGGGCGTTTCAATCGACGGTGAAACAATCGGATATCGATTTCAAACAGGACGATGCTTCTCCTGATTCGTCTGATGGCACTGACGCAATTCAGGAAGCCGTCTAAACAGATCCGCACAAGAGAGTCGTGCGGTCCGCCGGAAAGAGCTTTGACTGGTTTCCATGCTTAAGCATGGAAACCAGTTTTTCAAATATGCAGTTCACAAGCCACTACGCCAGGCGATACGGCGCGCGATATTCTTTGGTCAGCCACTTCGCAGCATTGGCATCACCTTCGATCGTCTGTGTCTCTGGGTTCCAGTTAACCTTTTTTCCGCTGCGAACGGCAATATTGCCAAGATGACAAACCGTTGCGCTGCGGTGACCAATGCTGATATCCGCAGCCGGTGTTTTCCGCGACTTCACACAATCGATAAAGTTTCCAACATGAGCGATGTTCGCGTACCGCTTCTCCTTCTGCGGGAGAGTCACGATCGCACCATCATGCACAAGTGGAGCAGGGACGTCGACTGATTTCAGTACGTCTGGGGAACTGGCGACAATACCTCCCCGCCAAACGAAGACAGATCCCTTTTCACACACGAACTCCGTTCCCTGCTTGGGACTTTTCGTGCCGGGCGTCTGGTGGCAATTCATAATCACGCCGTTGGCGTACGTATATTTGATAACCGTACTATCAGGCGTCTCATACCAGCCTTTCGGATGGTAAACGGCTGTCCCCTCGACACTGACGGGACCGCTGTCATCCATACCCAACCCCCATTGTGCCGTATCAAGATGGTGGGCACCAAAGTTGGTCTGCTGACCGCCGCTATAATCCCAGAAGAATCGGAACAGGTAGTGGACTCGGTTCTTGTTGTAAGGCCGCAACGGAGCAGGGCCCAGCCAACGGTCAAAGTCGAAGCCTGCAGGTGGAGTACTGTCTGCAACCGGAGACTTTGCGCGATCAATCCAGTTCGGTCCAGGTAGTGTCACGTTCACTTCCTTGACTTTCCCGAGCGCTCCCGACTGCACGAGATCCGTGACTAGTTTGAACTCCAGCCCACTGCGCTGCATCGTCCCCGTCTGCACCACACGCTTGTGATGACGAGCCGCATCGATCATCGGCTGCCCTTCGCCGATCATCAGCGTCAGTGGCTTTTCGCAATACACGTCTTTCCCTGCCTGACAAGCCTCAATCGTCATCAACGCATGCCACTGGTCAGGTACCGTCACGACAACCGCGTCGAGATCTTTGGAATCCAACAGTCGACGGTAGTCGTCAGTCGCCGTTACTGACCGATCGTCTTCCTTCTTGATAAACGCCCCAGCTTCGGCAAGGTAGTTTGCATCGAGATCACAGATTGCCTCGATGTTTTTCAGGAAATACTTTGTGTTGTTGCGAGGCCCTCCTTGATTGCCGACACCAATCATGCCAACACGGACTCGTTCGCTTGGTGGCTCTGCCCCAAACGAGGCTCGATAGCTGACTGCGGAGATGCCAGAAAACAATCCTGCAAGCGCGGATTTCTTTAAGAAGGAACGACGTGTTTGTTGAGACATGTGAGTGATACCCTCGGCTATGAAACTAATTCGATATTGATGTTGATGTTGCTCGCGCGTCCTTGGGGGCTAACGTCAAAGCACTAATCCTTCAAACACCCTGCACGTTAGCGGTTTCAGCAATATGCTGGAAAGTGATTTCTGCTGTTTGGTTGGCTGCCTAATCTTTATCGCAACCATACGAAATCGCAATGTGCTAAGAACCTCCGACACCGATTATGCTATCACCCGAACAGCATCACTGTCAGCGATTGATGCAAAATTGGTAAGAGACGTCGGTTTTTCAGAATGCAGAACCGACCATACACGTCATTAACGGCGTATCTTCCGCCTCGTTCGCGTACGACGCGGATGCGAAGAAGTTCGCCATCCGATTCGCATCAGCCAGTCATTTCCAGGCGGACTATGGCTCGAGCCACGATTCATTTGACCGGGTCCTTGACCGATCCGATCGCCTCGGTAATTCGCATGCCCGCAATCGGCGCTCAGCGACAAAAGCTTACCCGAGCTAGCGGCATTGATCGTGCTGGCGCATCTCACCTGCTGCCCCGCCGCCTGCCCACACTTACAACGGCTCTGGCGTCATTGGCATTTTCGCTGAGCACTCTACGAACTGACGGAGTCACTTTACTAGAAATATGACCTACAACTGACAGTCAAGATAAAGACCGGCCTCTCACGCGTCCCAGATTGCCGGCTCTCCTATAACTAGGTCTTCGGAAGTCTGAACCTCACCGGAATCAAACAGATTGAGATCACATCAAATAGCACCCAAGCTCGACCAATAGGTTCATCGGTGGAATCGCCACAAGTGGATGTAGTTGGGAAATTCTGGTTCGAAAAAGAAAAGTGCACTTCTCTGCATCAATGAGACGATGTATAGTTCAGGTGTTGGCCACGAAACGCTTAAGGCCATCAACATGATTCTAGATCGCCCATTCTTTGCTTTGCGACGACTGCGGTTTCTCTTTTTTCGCAGTTGATTCTTCTGTTTCGATACCGTTGATGTGTCACGTAGATACATAAGGGTGGCCACTCAACTGTTCAGGAGTGACATACATGTCGCAAGGTACAATTAAGAAGTTGGTTGCAGACAAAGGTTTTGGATTCATCGCTGGCGATGATGGCGAGCTGTTCTTCCACCACAGCGCCGTCGATGGTGGTCTGTTCGAAACGCTCAAGGAAGGCCAAGCCGTTGAGTATAGCGAAGGTCGCGGGCCTAAAGGGCCGCGAGCCGAAGCCGTGCGAGTTCTGTAATTCGCTCGATGCCAATTTCAAAACGGTGACGTTGACACGGCCAAACTTGGCCGTGTCGGCTACCTCGGTGTATCAAGGAATTGACCGCATTCGAATTTCCCCGTCAAAACAACCAGCCACAAATGACTGACCGTCAACGCTCAACGGTCAGGGATAGTTAACGAAGCTGGATTGGGGATGGTTGTGGTCATCATGATAACGACTTTGAAAACGTCGTAAGTCACAACTTTCTGGGGCAATAAGCTCAAAGAAGCGAAGCAGGGGCGTAACAGAGGTTCGACCACAAGAACTAAGAACACACCATGTGTCGCCAAACGCGACCCCATCGGCTTTTACCGCGCCAACTTCTTTTCCGACGAAACCATTATCTTGGAACGCAAGAAGAGGCTGGCGAGCATGCCCCTGACGAAAGTACAAATTGAAAAACTTCAAAGAGCTAAACCTCATAGCTCCGTTACAGCGTGCACTCGCTGAACAAGATTATCTGATCCCAACGCCGATCCAAGCCAAGACTCTCCCGGCAGCTATTGATGGTCTCGACGTACTCGGTTGCGCCCAAACTGGCACGGGCAAGACAGCCGCGTTTGCTTTGCCAATCCTGGACTGGCTAGGCCAAGAGCCCACGAAGCCACGCCCCAACCATCCACAAGCCTTAGTGTTAGCGCCGACTCGAGAACTAGCTATTCAGATCGGCGATAGTTTTCGCAAGTATGGAAAACATCTTCCACTAAAAGTCTCCATGGTTTTTGGCGGTGTGAGCGAGCGCAAACAAGTACGTGAGCTCAAACAAGGCGTGCACGTTCTTGTAGCGACTCCAGGTCGCCTACTTGATCTGATGTCACAGAGGCACGTGCGCATGAAAGATCTCGACATCTTCGTGCTTGACGAAGCAGACCGCATGCTTGACATGGGCTTCTTGCCTGACCTCAAGCGAATCATCAAGGCGCTCCCACAAAAACGCCAATCCCTCTTCTTCTCAGCGACTCTACCTCCAAAAATCAAGTCCTTGGCGACACAACTACTTTGGAAACCAGTCAACGTTGACGTCACACCTAAGACTCCGAGCGTCGAAAAAATCGACCAACGTGTGATGATGGTGCAACGAAGTGACAAGCAGTCAATTCTGAATCATATTCTCGACGAGCCTAACGTAGAGCGTGCGATCGTCTTTACGAAGACAAAACGAGGCGCCAATCGACTCTCGGAGAAGCTGGAACGTAGAGGCATTAAAGTTTCCGCGATTCACGGGAACAAATCTCAATCAGCAAGGCAAAAGGCGCTAATTGCGTTTCGCAACGCCAGTATCAAAGTTCTGGTCGCAACCGATGTGGCTGCAAGAGGCATTGATATTGATGGCGTAACTCATGTCGTCAACTTTGACATGCCGACCCAACCGGAAAGCTATGTGCATCGCATAGGTCGTACGGGACGAGCAGGAGCGGAGGGAATTGCCGTGTCACTCTGCTGCCCTGAGGAGAGGTGTGACCTCAAGGCCATCGAAAGACTGATCGGCAAAAGAGTTCCGATTGCAGAAAATCCGTCACTGCAAGCCCGTGAATCACGGGCAAATCACCCCAACCAAAATACGACCAAGTCGAATCAACGCAGCCGCCCAACAAAAGCGAAGCGCACTCGACGACGACGTAGGAACTAGATCGCGCCCAAACAGACTGCAAAAGTCAATCGGAACTCGTCGCACAGTAACCGTTGCAACGCTTTACCGCGGATCGGTCGCGACGGAATTTGTCGCCTCGAGTGATCTCGAAGGGGACGGCTTTGGGAGCAACTCAACGCTCGCACTCGCAGGTTTCGCGCTCGCATCACCTGTTTGCCATTTGCCGGACTAGCGACGCCAGGAACTCGTTCAAATTGCTTTCGCGAAGTGCGCCACCTCGACTTGGCTTGATCGACGTGCGAAAACGGAACCGAGAATAAAGCTCATCCATCCGACGCGCGATCAGGGAGAACGCAAGGAACGACGGGCTACAATGGACGGTCCACGTTTTCCCTTCCTCGACCGACTCACGCGGCGATCTCGTTCGGCTTTCAGATAACTGTTATTCTCGGTCTGCGTAAATGACTGGTATCGAGTCCTTTGTATCGGCCGTGGCACTTACTCGCGGCTCGAACAAGGTTGACACAACACGAATACGAGGAAGAAATGCGACGATTAGCTACCAGCCTGACAGCTTGCCTTGCAATAGGAGTAATGCTCGCCGGCCAGTCTACATTTGGCCAAGAGATTTCGGGCGAGTTAAAACAGTGGCATAAGGTCACGTTGACCGCAGACGGCCCTCAGGCGGCAGAGGACGGAACTCCCAATCCGTTTCTTGACTATCGAATGGAAGTAACG
>CAYYHV010000056.1:21956-24060 GCA_964471695.1 uncultured Pirellulaceae bacterium | reverse complement strand
CTCGGCCTCGCTTCTGTTTCGTTTTGGTCAGGAACCAGATGCAGGCCGGTATCTGTGTGTTGGTAAGGAGCTCGGAGCCACCGGTTTTGAAACGCGGAGACGCAGAGGAGATGCGCGGACAATAACTCTGCGTCCTCAGCGCCTCTGCGTTTCTACCTTCAATGCTCCGGATCATGATGTCTCCCTGAAGTTGTTGACGATCCGATGCAAGCCATCCACCAGTTTGGATTCGTGAAAATTGATCAGTAGCCCCACCTGTAGGTTCATTAATCGAAGATGAGACAGAGTTTGGGCCTTGTCGACTGGATGGATTGTTGATTAGCTTTTAGCTCAACGACGACACTTCCGTTGATGAGCAAGTCAGCTCGGAAACCGCATTCCAAATGAACTTCGTCATAAACAACCGGGATTGGTTGTTCTTCTACGACTTCAAATCCGCGTTTGCGCAGCTCATACCCCAGACACTTCCGATAAGCCGTTTCAAGCAGTCCCGGTCCAAGCCGTTGATGGACTTCGATTGCGGCGCCGATGATTCCTTCCGTTAATGCATTCAGGTCACTCACAAGTCGCCACCTCCTCGAAGAAGTTGAAACGCGGAGACGTTGAGAGCGCAGAGGAAATGATCGGACAAGAACTCTGCGTTCTCCGCGTCTCTGCGTTTCTATCTCTTATGAATCTGCTCGCAAAGGCGGGCGGATTGGCCATCACGTAGTCGGCTCGCAGGTCCGGGTGCAGGTCGTTGGTGAACGAGTTGGCGGGTTGTTTGCCAAAGTTAAAGTCGATCCCGCGGATGGCCATGTTCATCGCGGCCAGTCGCCATGTGGTGGGATTCGATTCCTGTCCGTAGACCGAGACGTCGCCGATCTTGCCGCCGTGCTCTTCGATGAATTTCTCGCTGGAGACAAAGAAGCCGCCGCTGCCCATCGCGGGGTCGTAGACTCGCCCTTTGAACGGTTCGAGCATTTCGTCGCCGTCATACTCGTCGGGACCGAGAAAGTAGTCGTCAGTTTCGTCGCGAAGTTGGGATTCGACTTCCTGTTGTCGAATCTCGAATGCGTCGGAAACATAATTCAGAAAAATAAGGCCCAGAACCGCGTGCTTGTACACGGCCGCATCGAGGTTGGCTCGCAATTTGCCGGCGGCGGTCCAAAGCTTTTTGTCCAATTCCTTGAGGAATTGCGGCTGATTGTCGCTCATAGGCTGACTGCACCACTAAATCTCCGGCGACGTCAGCCTGCAAAAGCAGAAAATCGCGCCTTGAAACGAATGCCTTGCAAAATGAGAACACGGCAACCGCCAAGGCAGCAGGCTTCGGGAGCGACCCTAGCCGTGAACTGACATTATGAGGAATTCTGCCGCCGACAGAACTCCCCCACTCTAGTGGGAGAAGCATCCATAACCGTTTGTCGATTGGTAGGATCATGCCGACCCCGTTTCATACGGTATTACGTGCCGTTCGTTCACAGAAAGCGCGGTCCAACCCGCGAACGTATTCGTCGGCGTGTGTGTTTTTCGACCAAAAACGACGGGGCTAAACTGGCAAGTGGGCACCAAGATGGCAGCATATACCTTTGGGACACAAGCCTTGCCTGGAACGTGGCTTCGTCCAAATAGACAGCGGCGCCGTTTGGGCGAGTACGTGCGTCATGCCTTGTCTTAAACGTCGAGGGGACGAAGCCAAAACGCAATAGCGCATCAGTCTCTTTGACCGCAGTGGGTTTGGTAGCGCATTCGCTTTTCCATGGGATTGTGTCGCTCGGTGAAAGCCACACAGGCCCTGCGTGCTTGATCTGAAGCAAAAAATGACTAACCTTAGTAACTTCAAGGCTCAGTCACTCGTTGTCCACTGGCTTGAGGGTCGAATCCCCATGAGTGCGCGCACAACAATTTCGTTCCTTCCTTTGATTCTGATCCTGCTGTTTTCACGGATTTCGTCAGCTGGCGAAATGCTTGGCATTCTATCCATGAAACTGGATGGAAGTCATGTCACGAAGCTCGTTTCGGATTCGCAGCTACATTTCGCTTCGCCAGATATCTCACCCGATGGCAAGCGTGTCGTGTTTGATTCATGGAAGCCACCGAGGTTTGTCGACTCGGATCAGCG
>CAYYHV010000056.1:18752-21946 GCA_964471695.1 uncultured Pirellulaceae bacterium | reverse complement strand
GCACGAATCTGCGAGAAATCGGCAAAGGAGCGCTACCCAAATGGTCGCCATCGGGAAAACTAATCGCGTTTCAGAACTACACGGATGGTGTAGTGGTTATGCAGGCGGACGGATCGGGCAAAGAGGTGGTCGTCGAATACAAATGGGGAAATCCAGTGTGGCTTGGAAACAACAACCAACTTGGCATTCTTCAGGTCTTACGAAACCTCCATATACTGGACCTTCCCACCGGTGAACTCTCACCAATATTTCAGCCACGCCAATTCGTGCGCCATGGTTATTGCAGTTCACCCGATGGTAAGCAGCTCTGCTATGCACGAGGGAACGGAACTCAGACGGAACTTGTGGTTGCTTCGGCCGATGGCAAGTCGCAACGAGTCGTTTACAAAGGTGAGATTGTGCCGGGCCTTAACTGGCACCCGACTCGCAATCTCATCGTTGCTGCGTTCGGTTCAGAAGATCCTTCGAATGGCAAAGGCGCAAAGCTTCATTTGATCGACCTGGATACCGACAAGGTAGAGAGGATTCCTCATCAAGACACTTCGAAGAAGTATGTGAACCCAGATTTCTCGCCCGACGGAACGCGTATCTATTTCAGTCGACTTACCAAATGACAGCCAAACCTACGACACTACAAGGCATCAACCGCAACCTGAAGAGTTGCAGTGTGCGATTCTTGTTTATCGTTGTAACCATCGCGGGTGGCGTGTTAGCCGTTTGGGCGCAGAAAATCGAACCTTACCGTCAACAACGACGGGCTGTGGCAGAATTCGATGAAATCAGTGGGCCGAGCCGGAACGCTGGTGCTGCTTCATTCAGCTTTACGGACCAACCATACGGCTTGAGCATCGTTCCAAGATTGGAAACGCACCAACAGTCGCTCGACGACCCGTTCGGAGCGTGGCTTGTGGTGAGAGTCGTGGGCAAAGAAAACTACGTCCGGTATCGCAAAATTGTGTTCCCACCAAACACGCCTTCCAACCAATCCTCATCGATCATTCGCAAGCTGCCATTCATCGAAGCGATTGCACTAGACAGGTGCGAGGCTGATAGCCAACTCCTGAAAGCCATCGCGAATTCCAACAATCTAGCCTTGGTTAGCTTCAAACACTGTGATTTCGGACGTGACTTTCACGCACTCCGTAATGCACGAATTGGGCAGCTTCATTTGACGGGTTGCCCCATAGACGATACGGCAATCGATACTCTGATTTCCATCCAAGGTTTGAATACACTTTATCTGCGCTGGACCCGCATCAGCGACGAGGGGCTATCGCGACTGGCAAGCGAGCTTCCCGAGTGTGAATTGGTTCATCATGCACGCGATTGAAAATTGAGTGAAACTTAGATTAGCGCCGACTAGGTTCCCCTACCGCCCATCCAGAGGTAGGGCGCTTCAGAAAGTAGTCCTGGAGGGACTCGAACCCCCGTTCTACTGGTTGTAAACCAGGCGCCTTTGCCGCTGGGCTCCACAGGACTATTTGCTCCTTGGGAAAAGACGACTAAGCGAGCGCAAGGTTCACTGTTTTACGAGCCACCTCGGAGCAGAATTTTCGAGAGCGCCGAACGCTACCACTTCACTTCGACGGTGGAACCGGGTTTGATACCGAGAAAAGCGCTGGCACTTTCGCCAACGAGGCTGAGCTCAAGAGTCTCGTCACCCGCGATTGCCAACAGAGTCAACGCGGGTTGCTGATGGTCAGATGGATAGATACCAGCCGTCACATGACCATCACATTTGATCGTCACGCTTTCGTCACGCGGAACGCCTTCAAGCTGTTCACACGATATATCCGTAATGAGGTCACCCGAATCCTTAACGGAAACAACCTCGCCTTTTAACTTGGCCACGAAACAATGCCCCGTTCAGTCGCGAAATTCAACGCGGATTGTATGCTTTTTGAAAAATCCATCCAAGATGATCCTGAGATTCATTGCGTTCTGCCTGAATCTTCGCAATTTGCAATTCGATATTCAATCCGACTAGCACCACAAGCGGCTTTTTTGTGATACGCTCGGCTCAAACCTCCCTTCACCGTGGTATCCGTCATGAACACAATTCGCATTCTGTTGCTGTTTTTTACCTTTTCCACCGTTCTCATCGCCGACGACTTGGTCCCTGAGAACCCGACGCCTCGCTGGTGGAAAGGAAATATCCACACGCACTCATTATGGAGCGACGGCGACGATTTCCCGGAAATGATCGCCGAATGGTACCGAACCCACGACTATCACTTTCTGGCACTCACCGATCACAACATTCTCAGCCGTGGAAAGCGCTGGATGCGGCTAAGTGAAATCGAAGGCCGTGGCGGCGACCAAGTCATCTCGAAGTACCGGGCTCGCTTTGGCGAGGGATGGGTCGAATCTCGGACCGACGAATCATCCCAGGCGCTGGAGATTCGGTTGAAGCCGCTGGATGAATTCCGAGCCCTCGTAGAAGAACGCGGCAAGTTTATCATGGTCGAAGCCGAAGAGATCAGCGATCAATCTCAAGGCGGTCCGGTTCACATGAATGCCACGAATCTCTCCAAGGTTATCGACCCCGTCGGTGGAGCCACCGTCCGCGAAGCCATGGCGAACAATTTGCGAATGGCCGATGAGCAAGCCCGCAACCTTGGCCGCGAGATTCTGGTTCACTTGAACCATCCTAATTTCCAATATGCAGTCACTGCCGAAGATATCGCCGCCGTCATCCAGGAACGCTTCTTCGAAGTTTACAATGGACACCCAGCCGTTGGGCACCTCGGCGACGACCACCATCCCGGTGTTGAGCGCATGTGGGATATTGCCAACACCATTCGAATCGGTGAACTCAATGCACCGCCCGTCTTTGGTGTCGCGACGGATGACAGCCACAATTATCACGGCAAACCGGCCGGCGCATCGACGGGTCGAGGCTGGGTAGTCGTACGTGCCAGCTATTTGACTCCGGAACACATCGTCCGAGCCATGAAGTCAGGCGACTTTTATGCGTCCAGTGGAATCCAGTTGAAGGAATTGAACTACGACGAGTCGTCGGGCGCAATCCAATTGGCGATCGAGGCGAAAGACAACGAATCTTATACCATTGACTTTATCGGGACTCGCAAAGGTTACGATTCAACCTCCACGGAACGCAAGTCGGACGATCCCAAGGCACGACTGACTCGAAAGTACTCCACGGATATTGGTACGGTATTCAAATCCGTCAA
>CAYYHV010000056.1:6533-18742 GCA_964471695.1 uncultured Pirellulaceae bacterium | reverse complement strand
ATCTTACCAGCCTGACGGAACTGAACTCTACGTGCGAGCTCGCATTACCTCATCGGCTGCACATGACAATCCTTCGTTCGAAAACCAGAAGAAGCAAGCATGGACGCAACCGCTTCGCTCGCCCAGCAAGTAATCATCGAAAGAATGCGACCATGACAACTAGTGACTTTCAACCTTCACGCCGCCAACTCCTGCTCGCGTCCCTTTACGGCGGCATCGGCATGACCATGCTTCCCAATCAGGCAGCCGGAGATGAAACCGAATCGCCCGATGCGTCAGTGGCTCCCGGACCGGAATATCGGGTTACGAAGGGTCGAGCCCAACAATCGGTCATGTCCTGGTGTTTCAATCCAATGCCAATGGAAGAACTCATCCCGGCCGCAGCCAAGATGGGTTTGAAGGCGATGGAAGGGATCGGACGCAAGCACTACCCGCTGATGAAGCAACATGGGCTGGGCGTTTCGATTTGCAGCAGTCACGGGTTCGGTAAAGGGCCGATCAACCGAGACCATCACGAAATGTGTGCCAAGAAGCTCCGCGAAGGCATCGACGTCGCCGCCGAATGGGACTGCCCTGGTGTCATTACGTTCACAGGGATGCGTGAGAAGGGAATTAGCGACGAACAAGCCATGAAGAATTGCGTCGATTGTTGGAAGTCGGTTGCCGACTATGCAGAAGAAAAGCAAATCAACATTGTGCTGGAGATGCTGAACTCGCGTGATGACTCGCACCCCATGAAAGGGCATCCCGGATACTTTGGCGACGATATCGAACGTTGTATCGATATGATCAAAGCTGTCGACTCGCCGCGAATGAAACTCCTGTTCGACGTCTATCACGTGCAAATCATGAACGGCGATCCCATTCGACGGTTCTTACAGAACAAGCAATATATCTCTCATATCCACACCGCCGGAAACCCAGGCCGCTGCGAATTGGATTCGACTCAAGAACTGAACTACCCGCCGATTATCAAGGCGATTCTTGATGCCGGGTTTGATGGATATATTGCGCAAGAGTTCATCCCGACTTGGAAAGATAAGCTCGCGTCGCTCAGACATGGAGTGATGACTTGTGACGTCTAGGATTACAGGTGTGGACTCGCAAATTCCGGCGACAAATGCGAGGAATGGTGACATCCACAAGCAGGCCGGTAACATGGTCGCCGAAATGCCGGAACAGCGCAACCGCTTTGTGAACGAGACTGCGTTTGGTGGTTTGGCGCAAGAGATGATGGGCGACCGAAGTTCCGGCATGAGCAGCGGTTGCTTGTTGCCGGCCTTCGAACTCGGACGAAAAAAAGTTTCGGCCTACATCTTGGCGATCAGGTCCAGGCACAGTTTGCGGAACTCGCCGGGATTGACGTTGGGATTCTTCTTCTTGGCTTGGCCAATCAAGGCACCGACGGCTTGCTGCTTGCCGGATTGAACATCAGCCACAACGCGTGGGTTCGCGTCCAGCAATTCCTGACACAGCGATTGAAGCGCGCTGTCGTCGACTTTTTCGATTCCCAGCTTGGTCATCGCATCCACCACGGACGATTGCGTTTCGACCATATGGGCCAGCACATCGGCCGCACGTGACTTATCCAGCCCACCATCGGCGATCGTTTTGACCAAGGAGCCCAAATCTTTTGCGGGAACCGGATACTGCTCCACCGTGGCTTCGTTCTCTTTAAGGTAACGCAATACGTCACGCTGGACCCAATTGCTGGATTGCTTCCCGTCGCCATTGATCGACGCGACTTCCAGAAAGTAATCGACGACTTCACGGCCTTGATTGACGAGAACACTCGCATCGTATTCCGAGATGCCCTGTTCTTTGACCAATCGAGTCCGCAGAGCGGCTGGCAGCTCAATCAGATTGGCTCGCACGGCTTCGACTTCCGCGTCGGTCACGGTGACTGGCACCAAATCCGGGTCGGGGAAGTAGCGATAGTCGCTGGATTCTTCTTTGCTACGTTGAGCCTTGGTGACTTCCTCGGCATCGTCCCAACCACGAGTCTGCTTGGGAACATCGCCCAGCTTCTGTCCCGTCTCTTCGTAGACCATGATTTGGCGGCGCACTTCGTATTCCAGCGCTCGCTCGACAGCCCGAAAGCTGTTCATGTTTTTGACTTCCACGATTGGCGTCGCAACCTTACCGTCATCCGTTTGGAAGTGCAGATTGACGTTCGCGTCGACTCGCAAATTGCCTTCCTGCATATTGCAATCCGAGACACCGATGTAGGTCAGCAGCAATTTGAGCTCGTCCAGATAACAACGCGCCTCCAACGGAGAACGCATATCCGGCTCACTGACAATCTCCAACAGTGGCGTCCCGGTACGATTCAGATCAATGCGACTGTCTGCCTTCCCAGCCGCTTCGTCATGCATGCTTTTGCCCGCGTCCTCTTCCAAGTGGGCTCGGGTAATGCCGATTTTTTTTGTTTCAAACGCCCCCTTGGAATCGGAAATCTCCAACCATCCATTCTGCGACATCGGCAGATCAAATTGACTGATCTGATAGCCCTTGGGCAAATCCGGGTAGTAATATTGTTTACGATCCCATTTCGTGAATTTTGGGATTTCGCAATTCAGCGCAACAGCCGTTTTCATCGACAACTCGAAGGCTTTTCGATTCATCACCGGCAAAGCACCAGGCGACCCAGTACACACCGGGCACGTCTGCGTGTTGGGCGATTGCCCAAACTTGGTGCTACACCCGCAAAACAGTTTACTGTTGGTGTCGAGTTGCACGTGGACTTCAAGTCCGATAATGGTGTCGTATTTCATATCGTCTAAATCGTTACGGAAAATCGGCGCTAAGCCAGACTTGGATATTTTGTGTGCCAGTCCGTAGCGGCCTGGAACATATGCCCGGCTCGCAACAGACGTTCTTCATCGAAGGGCCGCGCCTGCAATTGCAGACCAATGGGCAAACCGGAAGATGACATACCACACGGCAGCGACATGCCAGCGATGCCAGCCAGATTCGTCGAGACGGTATACAAATCGGCCATGTACATGGCAAGCGGGTCGTCCGACAACTCACCGATCTTGAAAGCCGGAGTCGGCGTCACCGGCCCCACGACGAAATCGACCTTTTCGAATGCCTGATCATAGTCGTTGCGAATCAGTCGTCGCACCTTCAACGCTTTGAGATAGTACGCATCATAATATCCGGCACTCAACGCATAGGTTCCCAGCATGATGCGTCGCTTGACCTCATCTCCCAATGACTCGCTGCGCGATCGTCGGTACATACGTACCAGCGGGCTGTCCAAACGAGCCAGCGCTTCCTCAGGATTATCGGAGCTCTTGGCAGCCGCCCGCTGCTCCGCCAACTCGGCCTTCATCTCGGCTTCGTCCGTTCGAAAACCGTAGTGGGCTCCGTCGTAACGAGCCAGATTGCTCGAGGCCTCGCTGGGAGCGATGATGTAGTAAGTCGCGATTCCGTAGGGACTGTGCGGCAACGAGATATCAACAATCTCTGCGCCGAGCTTACGATAAACTTCGAGGCTCTCGCGAACTGCGGATTCGACTTCGCTGTCCAAGCCATCGCCAAAATGTTCTTTGACGACTCCCAACCGCAAACCTTCCAGCGGTGTCGTTACGGTTTTCGAATATTGAGGGACGTCCCTGGGAGCACAGGTTGCGTCGCGTGGGTCCGCACCCGCGATGGCTTCGAGCAACAAAGCCGCGTCTTCTGCGGTGCGAGCGAGCGGACCAATTTGGTCGAGGCTGCTTGCAAACGCTATCAAACCATAGCGGCTGACTCGTCCATACGTTGGCTTGAGTCCCACTACATTACAAAACGCGGCAGGCTGACGAATTGAGCCGCCGGTATCGGTGCCTAAGGACAGTGGTGCCATCCCCGCCGCAACCGCCGCCGCAGCGCCGCCGCTTGAACCACCGGGGACTCGAGTCGAATCCCATGGGTTACAGGTTTTGCCCAGACCGGAGTTCTCCGTCGAGCCACCCATGGCAAATTCATCGAGATTCGTTTTGCCGATGATGATGCCATCCGCAGACTTGAGTCGTTCGACGACCGTCGCATCGTACGGCGGCGCGTAGTTTTCTAACATTTTCGAAGCACAGGTCGTCGGTTGGCCCTTTGTGCAGAGCAAATCCTTCACCGCGACCGGCAGTCCACCCAATAACCCAACGGGTTCTCCTGCAGCGCGTCGCTGGTCGACATCTTTGGCATGGGCCAAGGCTTGTTCTTCGTTGTAAGACAGAAACGCGCCAATCGATTCATTGTGTGATTTGATTTCACTCAAGAAGCCCTGGCATATCTCAACGCTGGTCTTGGTACCCGACGTCAAGTCTTTGAGAAGTTCAGTCGCGGTGGATTCGAAATACATAGTCGTCTGAATTTGTTGAGCGTTGATCGGAGAAAGGCGAATTGTCGCAGAGCCGCTTACTCACCAAGTACGGCAGGAACGCGATAACATTCGTCATCGCTCTTTGGCGAATTCGCAAGAGCTTCTTCACGAGCCAGACTGGGTTCAGCCACATCGTCGCGGAATACATTGGAGAGTTCGACTGCATGAGCCATCGGTTGGACATCGTCGGTATTCAACTCGGAAAGCTGATCGATATAACCCACAATTTTGCCAAGCTGTTCTGTCATCGTGTCGAGTTCGGGTTCGGTTAATTCGAGCCGAGCTAACAGGGAGACTTTCTTGACAGTTTCGCGATCCAACATCGTGATTCTCACAACAGTTATGGTAGGTTCGGAAGCCAGTATCCTACCGGCTTGAGAGCGCATACAAAGAGCCCGGTATCAAACCGGGCTCTCAACAATTTGCAGTCGGTACAGTTCGTACGACGACTGCCGCTATTTCGCGGTTGCGTCAGGCGTCAGCTTGAACGGTTTTTGTTTTACCGCCTTACGAACGGCTCCACTCCGGATGCATTGCACGCAGACCCGCATGGATTTTGTTCCACCGTTGGGAGTTGCTGCTTTGACCTTCTGCAAGTTCGGCTTGAACTGACGACGAGTGATACCAGTCAATTTGGTACCAACGCCACCAAGGTACTTTGCCTTACCGCGGGTCTCTACGGAGTTGCCCATGCCGGCTTTTTTGCCGCAAACTTCACATTCTCGAGCCATCGTTGCCCTCGACCATCGTCGTCTATTACTTTCTCAATCCGGGGGCATCTACGCCTTTAATCGGGACACCGACTTTGTAATCTCAAGAATCTCGGGCAAAAGTGCCGGAGTTGTCCCAATTCCTTCGCCCCCGTGAATCGTGGGCTTGCCGTGCCAATCTGTAAAGATTCCGCCTGCCTCAGCCATAATCGGCTGAATCGCCGCCGCATCCCACACGCTCATGATAGGATCCACCATTGCGGCTGCTCTGCCCGTCGCAACAAGGGAATAACCGTAAGCGTCGCCCCAAGTTCGCGCCGTGCGAGCCGCAGACTCCAATCTTAGATAAACCTCGCTTGCGCCTCGATCATCAAATGTCTTCCGCTCGCTGGTGGTAAACAGCCCTTCTGACATCGATGCCATCTCGGCAACCTGGGCTGGCTGTTTTTGACCGTCGCGAATTAACCAAGCCCCCTGCCCTTCCGCGGCATGGACGGTTTCGCTTAGACCAGGCAACTCGATGACTCCGACGATTCCGCGGCCTTCATACTCAATACCGATCAAAGTCGCGTAAAGCGGAACGCCACAAACAAACGATTTGGTGCCATCAATAGGATCGACGATCCAGCGAAATGGCGATTCACCGATTCGCTCCGGAAATTCCTCTCCCAAGATCGAGTCGCCGGGAAACTTCTCTTCTACCAGCTTACGCACCAGCAATTCGGCTTCGCGATCCGCAATCGTCACGGGCGTATTGTCCGATTTAAAATCGACTCCGACGCCTTGCTGAAAATAGCTGAGCGTTAGCTGCCCAGCCTGCTTGGCGGCTTCGATCGCGAATTCGTATCGCGCGAGCAAATCAGTTTGAGAAACGTCAGTTGAATCAGCCATTCAAGCATCTTCTTGCTGTTCTTGTTGTTTAGCGGCGACGTCCTGCCGAAATGCATGCCACATCATCAACGCGGCTCCCACAACAAGAAGACTGTCCGCAATATTGAAATTCGGCCACACATATTGTTCGTTGTATTGGAACAGGATCCAATCTCGAACCGCTCGCGTCCCCCAGATCCCCAGCCGGTCATACATATTGCCCAGTATGCCACCAGTGATCATGCCTAGCACGACCGAAATGAATCGATCCTGACTGGCCCCGCCCCACGTCATCCACCAGATGACGCCCAGCGTGGCGACGAATGAAATTCCGGCTAGAACCAAGACTCCACCTTGGCCAATACCAAAAAGCGCTCCGGTATTGAGCGAAGTCTGCATGCCAACATGATCGGGCCATAGCCAATGGATGCGTCCCGTGTTGGGTGGCCCCAACCAATGAAAGACCCAGTATTTTGATAGAAGATCGGCAGCACAGCCGATGACTGCGAGAGCCGCAGCCAGAGAGAGGTTTGTACGATTTACCCCTGCCCAACCACGGCCAGGCGATGCGCCCGTGGCCGTGGCGGCTGTATTACTTAGCGTCGTTGAATGATCTCGGCGCACTTGACACAAAAAGGCGTGTAAGGAAGGGCGTTCAGCCGCGTTTTAGGAATAACACACTCGCATTCGACGCAGCGACCATAGGCCCCTTCTTCGATTCGCTCAAGGGCTGATTCGATCTGTTCAAGGGTTTCTTCCTCACTCTGCATCAAGCTGAGCGTGAATTCCTGCTCGAAATTGTCGCTGCCGACGTCAGCCATGTGTAGCGGACTTGAGCTTTCGGCGCTGGCCTCTTTCAAGGCGGTACTAGCCATCGCGTTTACGTCGCCTCGAAGTCGGGCTCTCAGCTCCAATAGTCTTTCCTTGTAGACTTTTGAATCAGATTTCTTCATTTTTTTATTTGAACGACCAGCCATTTTCTGCGACTCTCTCCAAAGCGAATACCGAAATCATCCAGAGCCGGTATGTTAGAAAGACGATACAAGACTGTCAAACGTCCCAAGCCGCAACACCCGGCTTCGCTAGCATGCGTAAGCTATTGTATTCCATTGGCTTAGGTAGTTTGACACGCACCCATGATGGGAGCCGTTCGGGGGACTGCGGAGGTAGCTTCGCCAGATTGTCCGGCTCGATTTGAGTGAAAAGCCGATAAGAGTATTTGTCGCTGGAATGTATCAAAACGCCACAGCGGCAGTAGAATCCAAAACCGAAAGTTAAAACCAACGGGCCCAGATTGTGAACGTCGCCGCCAAAGCAACTTCGTCCTCCAAGTATCCCATGACCGAAGCCGCCTACCAACGTTGTGTTATGCCTCAATGCCAGGCGACTTACAGCGTCGATGAAGTGCGCGTTTCATGTTCAAAATGCGGTAGTCTCCTCGATGTGGCCTACGACTGGGATCGGCTGCCCGTCCCAAAATCGCTCAAAGAGATCGAAGAGAAATGGACTCGTCGAACCGACCCGCTCTGCTTCAGTGGCGTTTGGCGTTTTTATGACTTGTTGCCGTTTACTCGTCGCGAAGACGTAGTGACCGTGGGCGAAGGACAAACTCTGCTGCAACAAGCCAACGTGGCGGCGGAGTATGTCGGCATGGATCCAGGGTGCCTGTACCTTCAATACGAAGGCATGAATCCCTCAGGCAGCTTCAAGGACAATGGCATGACTGCCGCGTTCACACACGCTCGCCGTGTGGGAGCCAAACGAGCCGCGTGTGCGTCGACAGGAAACACGAGCGCGTCTTTGGCGATGTATTGTGCTGTATCGGGCTTGATGAAAGCCGTCATCTTTATCGGTACGGGCAAGATCTCTTATGGCAAGCTGTCTCAGGCGTTGGAATATGGCGCACTCACCGTTCAAATCGCTGGTGACTTTGATGACGCGATGGCTCGAGTCCGCGAAGTCGCTGATCAACTCGGAATTTACCTCGTCAACAGCGTGAATCCTTTCCGTTTGGAAGGACAAAAGACGATCATGTTTCGGGTGCTCGAGAGCCTGAAGTGGGAAGTCCCCGACTGGATTGTGGTACCCGGTGGAAACCTCGGTAACTCAAGTTCGTTCGGTAAAGCCTTCACCGAACTCAAAGAACTTGGGCTGATCGATCGCATTCCGCGACTGGCCGTCATCAACGCGGCTGGAGCCAGCACGCTACATCAACTCTACGAGCAAAAGGGATTGCGTTGGAATCAAGGTAAAGGCGAATTGGAAATCGCCTGCAATCACTATCAACAACTCGACGATTCGGGCGAAAAAGCGAACACGATTGCCAGTGCCATTGAGATCAATCGCCCCGTCAACTTGACGAAATGTTTGCGAGCCCTTGAGACGTGCGATGGCGTCGTTCGCGACGTGACAGATCAAGAAATTCTCGACGCCAAAGCCAAAGTGGGAGCCGGTGGTATCGGCTGTGAACCGGCTAGTGGGGCCAGTGTGGCTGGAGCCAAACTACTTCGAGAACAGGGTGTCATCGGCAAATCCGACCGAGTCGTCTGCATACTGACCGGTCACCTGCTTAAGGACCCCACCGCGACGGTCGCTTACCATACCCGCGATCAGGACAAATTTAACGAAGTCCTCGGGTCGCGCGGTGTGCGTCGAGCCTCGTTTGCAAATCGTGAAGTCGCGGTTCCCAACGACTTGGACGAAATCATCAAGGCGATCAAACTCTACAGCTGATAAATCAGATAATCAGCCGAATTTCCTAGACGCACAATTCCGAATTGTTTGCGTCCGACCGCTAGCATGATCTTGGAGAAATCTTCCGAGATTTGCTATGTTAACGTTCGTCAATCATTAATGGTTCCAACACGGAAGAGATAGGAACATGTACGTTACTCGAAGTAACGCCATAATCAGGGTGGCGGTCCTGATTTTGGCAGCGATGTCTGCGTCTGCAAACGCAGCATCAATCGTCGGCGGTTATGCTGGTTCGGCAGGCAGTCCTGACCCGATCTTCGATCGCTTTGCTAATTCACCAGAGTTCCATGCTTCCGCATACGATTTTTCTGGCGTGGGACGCGACGAGGCTGGCCGTTGGGCAACATTGATCCATCCTCAAGTCATCATCACAGCGACGCACTTCCAAGCCGACGGGATGATAACTTTCCACGAGTCGAACGACCCGAATGGAGTTGTTCATTCAAGCCAGATTATTGCCGGCACCCAGATCGGCAATACCGATCTCTACGTGGGGTTGTTGTCGGAAGCGATGCCAGAACAGATTCGCCCCTACGCAATCTCCGAACTTGGCGACTATGATTCGGATAGCCTGTCGCTCGGCGATTATCGCAACGAAGAAATGTTACTCGTTGGACGCTCACCGGCAGGCGTCGTTGACGGCGTCGCCCGCACTGATTTCGTCGTCGGTCGCAACGTTGCTGACATTGTGATGGATTTGAGGTTGAATGGCACCCTGACCGAAGGGATTGGATTCTTCGACGATACCGTCGAGGGCGACCTCCAGGACCCGCGACTGGACGGTCCAAACTCGTTGGCTTTCGGCGAACTCTACGTTCAATCCGGCGATTCAGGGGCCCCCACGTTTGCTATGCGTAACGGGCAGCTGCAACTTACCGGCTTGCACTTGGGCAATAACATGGGTGCGACTCGTCGTTACTCCGTTGATTCCTTCGTCCCGTTCTATGGAACGCAAATCGACGACGCCATTGTGCAGCTAGTTCCCGAACCATCCAGCTTTGCATTGCTATTCGGAGCACTACTTGGACTAACCATCATCCGCCGTCGCTAGGCTGGCTGCATAGAATCAACAAACGAACTGAAGCGAGGCAGCTATGGCAGCCTCGCTTTTTGTTTGCGCCAGTGGCTCGACTTCGCCGCCGGGATTCGATGATGCTTGCTTACGGATTTGAATCATCGCCATCATGGCCGCATGATCAAATCCTGTTGCTCAGCCCACGACTTGAGGATCGCGATCTCGTTCGCCTTAGCCGGACGATTCTCGAACCCAAGCGCCTCGCTAATAACCCGGGACTTCGGAAGGACTTCAATCGTCAGCATATGACGACGACCGAATTGCGTCTTGCATTGCAATGACCAAATTGTCGTCTTACCTTCTTCACACTCTTCCAGGTAACTGCCGACACAATGCTTCATGATACGTCCTTCGTGAACCAAGTCATCGGGATGACGAATCTGACGAATGAACCAGCTTCTTGGCTCGGCCTCAGCAGCGGTCTCACACGCAAAATAGTCGTCGATCCCAACGCGAGGCCAAACATGACGTCCGACCGGTCGATCGGCCCAGGCTCGCGTTCGTTTCAGCCGCCGGCGACTTGGACCAACCGGGTAGCTTGCCAGCTGCACTGTTGGCGCCGGCATTTCGCGTTCGCTCAGGCACCATACCAGCGCCTGTTCGATCGTAAAATGATCAGGAGCCAGCATAAAACGACGGGCCTGAGTCTTCGACAGCTTGCAGCGACTTACGCCGCGGACACTGTTACCCAGCCCGACGTGGCGAAACCAGTGGCGATATTGGGCGATCACATCGTCATCACTCCACCAGACACAATCCATAAAGCGAGGCACTGGGTGATTTGCCAACAGGTGACGCGCCAAATCGCCGAGTTGCTTGCGGCGGCTGAGTGTTGTCGGTTGCCAAGCTTCTGGCTCACGCAGCCAATCTTGGCAACAATGACTAAGTCGCACTAATCCGGCAATCGCCGCTTCGGCTCCGATCCAGCCGACATAGCCGGTATCGCGAAACGGTCCAACCAGTCGACTGACGGAACGCACATGCGAAACCAGTCGCTGGAGCGCATCAAAGCGCTTCGAGTTATTGCGAACAGAATCAAAAGCCTCATGAAGCATCGCATCCACGCGCTGCGTCGAGCACACCGCGCGCATTTTTTGCGCAGAGTACATGATGTAACCTCGTTGTAATCGCCAGAGAACAAATGAAAACTTTGAAATAGCGATTGCGAGAATTTACGTGCAGAAACCCAACATGGAAGTTGGGCGCGCGCCTCGGTAAGCAACGCCGCTATTTCAGTGAAACAGGGCTTTGGCGGTGCAATTGACGAGTCGCATGGCAGGGATCCACAGACGATGAAAGAACAGAAATGACACTTGCTTCGAGGTGTAAGGACAAGCCGCCGCTCAACAGGTTCGCCAAATTGGCGTTTTCGTTCAGCGCTTCAGTCGTCTGTTGGCGTAGCCCCCGTGCCAATTTGGTCCTAACAGCTGGCAGTTGCGATCGTTGACATCATTTTCCACGCGTCGAATTCAACGACTCGCTGATGAATGATTTCAAAACCGTTGGACACAAACAAGTCGGTATAGTTGTGAGAAAACGACAACTCGTCTCCGAATGGAATGGATTCAGTTTTCGCTGAAAAATCGTAATCGATGGCAACAGGCTCAACGGCGAAGAAAATCGCGGGCTTGAGATTGCGAGAAATGTGTGTCAGCATTTCATCAAGTCGCTCGCGGCGAAAATACTCAAGGACACCCCCGTTGGAAACGAACAACGAATTTTTTTTGCCATTGTCAAAAAGCCATTCACCTCCGTCAGCGTTATGGAACCTGATTCGCGAATCAAACCCCGATGCTTCCTGGTTTTTTTTAACCTGCTCAGCATTGATCTCAATTCCCGTGGATGTTTCAACACCGTTGAGTTCAGCTGTCATGTACTGCAGCAGCAGTCCCGAGTTGCATCCGAATTCGACAATGTGCTGTGGTCGATGTAATTCCCAGGCGATGCGAAGTTGTTCAAAGTCTTCTTTTTGCTTGGCCAGAAACAGGTCTTCAAATCGGTGGTCGCAGTTTTCAGAAAAAACGGCCCCTCCCTCGCCTTGCCAAAAATCTAGATGCAATCGCTCGAAGAATTCCTCCTGTTGTTCAAGCAACGCGCGTCGTTTAAGAAAAGCCATGATCAACTTCTGTTGGAGACCGCGAGGCTGGCTAATGGGGGACTCAAAAAGTTCTTTGGCTTTGCGCGGCGCGAACAATGAAATCGCTTGCCCAGCAAACTCCTTAGCGGATTGTTTCCAACTTCTTTCCCCAGCGTTCGCGACGGATAGTATTGCAGTCATGTTCGCCCCAAAGATGTTGCGGATTCGTTTCCCAACAGCCACATCGAATTTGACGATGATGTATTCATGCATCATTCAATTCGACGCAATGCTACTTTTTGATTTGCCATACGTGATGTTGCAGACGTTGTGCCAGAGACTGAAAAACGTGGACTA
>CAYYHV010000056.1:0-6523 GCA_964471695.1 uncultured Pirellulaceae bacterium | reverse complement strand
GGATTGAGAACACTCACTTATGACCACTCCTATTGCCATTCACGGCGCCGCCGGCCGTATGGGTCAACGGTTGATCGCCCTCGGTCACGCTGATCCGGAACTATCCATTGCCGAAGCCATTGACAACGCCAATCACCCCGCGGCTGGAAAAGATGCCGGCGCCTTTGCCGGAATTGGTGACATCGGTGTCCGTATCACAGCAGAATTGACGGAGTCGCCTAAAGCCGTCATCGACTTCTCCATCCCCGAGGCGGCTGTATCCATTCTCCGCAAATGTATCGAGCTCCGGATTCCGATTGTGGTTGCGACAACAGGCATGACGGAAGCTCAAACGTCGCTGATCCAGATGGCTGCCGAAGTCATCCCTGTGGTCTGGGCACCAAACATGAGCCTCGCTGTCAACATTGCGATGAAACTCACCGAAGTTACGGCCAACGCGCTCAATTCACATTCGTCAGGCGTGGACGTCGAGATTCTCGAACGGCACCATCGTTACAAAGAAGATTCTCCCAGCGGAACCGCCCTGAAGTTTGGCGAGACTATTGCCGCCATCATGGGACAAACCGAGCACGTCAATGGCCGCGAAGGTCGGCCCGGTGTACGACCACAAAACGAAATTGCATATCACGCGATCCGAACTGGAGACAATCCCGGCGAACATACGATCGTGTTTGGAATGCTCGGGGAAACCATCGAAGTTACTGTCCGAGCCAGCAATCGTGATTGCTATGCAATGGGTGCTTTGACAGCCGCAAAATTCGTTTCCCAACAATCACCGGGTGTCTACTCGATGTTTGATGTTCTTGGGTTAACATAAACATCATGGCAAAGTGCGAAGAAGGCTACCTGTGCGACGTGTGCGGAGCCGACGTGGAAGACATTACCGACAGCGACCTTTACCTTCGATTCGTCATTGGATCGGTTGACCCCGAAACGCTTCATACACAAAAAGAGCGACACGTCCGCTGCAATCCAACAATCGCCCAATTCATTGTCGATGATGAGTTCCCACCAGTCGTCGTTGAAGGCGATTTTGCCAAGGAGAACCTCGACCCACATTTTGTCACCCAACGCCAATCGCTGATAACCCGTGGGTGGCGTCGACTGAAAGAAATCAAAACCGGCGATTTGCCGATCAACGAATATCCACTTGAGGAAGTCCGCAACAAATGGCAATAACCACAAAAGAATTTGCACCGCGATACTGCCTGAATACGAGCACCGTTCGCGGACACAAGTTGACTTTGGAGCAGGAAATCGAACTCGCCTCGATGGCTGGATACGACGGCATCGAGCCGTGGATCGGCGAAATCAACGACTTCGTTAAACGTGGTGGCAAGCTTCCGGAGCTTAAGCAGCGAATCGCTGACCTGGGCTTAAGAGTCGAAAGCGCTATCGGATTTGCCAAGTGGATTGTGGACGACAAAGCCGAGCGCAAAAAAGGACTCGACGATGCCCGCCGAGACATGAAGCTCTTGAAGCAAATCGGTGGCACACACATCGCGGCTCCACCTGCGGGCGCAACCGATCGTTCGGACATGAACCTGTTCACGATCGCCGAGCGCTACGGAGACTTGCTCAAAGTCGGCGAAGAGGTCGGCGTGACTCCGCAACTCGAAGTCTGGGGATTTTCGAAAACACTCAGCCGACTTGGTGAAACGGCGCTAGCTGCCATCGAGTCTGGGCATCCCCAGGCATGTATCTTGCCTGATTTTTATCATATCTACAAAGGTGGCTCGTCCCTGACGGGCCTGCAACTGATCAGCCCGTCACGCATCCACTGCTTCCACATGAACGACTATCCGGCGGAACCACCGCGCGACAAGCTTGGCGACAAAGACCGCGTCTATCCGGGCGATGGTGTTTCACCGCTTGGTCCCGCGATACGTCATCTTGCCGAAGGCGGTTGGCAGGGAGCCTTTTCGCTCGAGCTATTCAACCGCGAATACTGGAAACAGGATGCGACTCACGTAGTTCAGACTGGCATTGAAAAGATGAAAGCCGCCGTCGCGAAAGCCATCGCTTAGCGATCCAGCGATGAACGGGAGAATATCGGCGCCGGTCCACTGCTTCAGCGATTGGGCGTTCCACGCGGTTAGGGCTTCAGCCGATGGGCTTGCCGCGCCTTCGCCTCGCGCCATCTTCGCTTCTCGACATCCGACTCCGTCACCAGGCTTGGTACTTCTACCGGCTTGCCTTCTTCATTCAGCGCAACATAAACAGCGTAGGCCGAATTCGTATGCGTTTTGTCTCCAGTCAATGGATTCTCGGCGATCACTTTGATTCCGACTTCCATCGAAGTCCGGCCAACGTAGTTGAGACTGGACCGAAGGTTGATCACATCGCCCACATGAACTGGCGAAAGAAAAGTCATCGAGTCGATGGCGATGGTGACTGACGGCTGTTGAGCATGACGCATCGCGCACAATGCGCCCGCCTCATCAACCAGCTTCATGATGACTCCTCCGTGCACATTGCCATAGAGATTGGCATGTTCCGGCATCATGAAGTGGTTTAGCTCGACCTGGGAATCGGCAACACGCTTCTCATCCAACCGACTCATGCGCAAACTCCTGCCCTGCCTTGGTAATCCACGGGTGATTTCTATAGGCGTAGATGAAGACTGGGATCGTCAACAAGGCCATGAAGAGGAAAATCTGTCGCCCCGTCAGCAGCGGCAGCATTCCCGTTTGCCGAAGAACTTTCTTGATCATTCGCTGATCATCGCCGTCAGGAAATTCGACTTCGTAATCCGCCAATTTTACCGCATGATCGTCAGCCTTTGATTTTTCCCAATCCAGATTCACAAGAGAGGTGATCAACGGAGCCCGAATGGGTGCGGGGGCCGAATCCACAATCTCGCGCAGCAACGACTTGGAATTTTCAAGTGTCCACTTTTGATCGTACTGCTTGACCAGCTTCGTCGTTTCCGCGAGGTCCGTTTCATTGAGCGACGTCACCTGCATTTCGGTCGGCAGATAAGAAACCGATCCCTCACGAACCGAACTCTGCAACAACGTACCGATACCAAACAGAACCAGCATGGTGCCGAACGCCATACAATTCGTTGCAGCCAGAATGGCACCGCGTTTCTCAATCGGACTGTTGTGTTGAATATAAGCCGCCAACGGAACGTCGAAGGCACCGGCACTAAATCCTAGCGCCGCCAACATCAGGCAGACCAGAATCATCCGTGAGTTGAGCAGCTTCTCTTGAATAAAATCCGCTGGCGCGAGATAGAGCAGAAAAAAGCAGATCGCCATCCCGAGGGCTCCCCAGGGAACCATTTCCAAGCGAATGCGCCCGGCCGATATATATCCAGCAAACGCGCTGCCAATTCCAATCCCCAACGTCGTGGCAACCAGTAGCGGCGTACGATGCGACTCAACCAACAACCCGCTTTGCTCTGCGAACACATCAATATTCAATTGCACCCAACCCGCAATGGCCCAGAAAAACACGATACCCAAAGCGACTCGAAACAAAGCCCCCATTTGGGACAAGCTGATGATGTCGCGAATCGTCTCCGTCACCAACGTAATGGGAAACTTTGCCGATTTGTTCGCCGCAGGAAAGGAACGCACCAACATTGCCAATGCCGTTCCCACAACAGCGATTCCCACCATCACGAACAAAGGCGTCATGATCATATTCGTTCCAGCATTCCACGCCTTCACGGTCACATCAGCTAGCCAGCCGCCGATTCCAGTACCCACAATCGTGGCCGACAGCGTCGTCAGCGCGAAAATGCCGTTGCCCGCGGATATTTCTTTCTCCGTCAGCAACTCCGGAATCGTCCCCATCTTGGACGGTGCGAACAGAGCGCTCTGCGTTCCCATGAGAAAGACGGCGCCAAGCATGACATAAAACCCCATGCTTGGACCAGCCGCAGGATTTGGTTCGCCGAGCAATGACAGCGATAGGACGCCCAACAGCATGATGGCAATCTCTGCGATTTTGCAGCCAAGGATCACATGACTCTTCTTGAAACGATCGCCCAACCATCCGGCGACCGAGGCGAATAACAAATACGGAATTAAGAAGAATGCCGAACCGACGGCCAGCAGCATCGGGTAACTTTCAGGCAGGAACTGAGCTTTGCCAATGCCTATCACGAACCAACGAAAAACATTGTCGTTCACCGCAGTTAATGCCTGAGTCCACAAGAGCCCTTGGAAGGCCGGCCCATAAATGCCGCCTTCCCCAGCCACGGAGTCGGTGTGGTGCGAATCCACTTCGGGTGGGTTGGTCATAAACTGCAATTCGTCGCGGCGAGTCCAAGGGTAAACGTCGCTAAAGTATGCAGTTGCAGGATAGGATGTGCAACGCCACAATTCCCCACCGTCAGCATGAATCAACTTGAATTTCACCAGTATCCAGATTGATCCGCGAATTTGCCTTTTCGGCGAAAAACAACACGGGCGAGAGATTTATTCGGTGTCGTGCCGGCTCCAGTCGCCATTTCTCGCCTGACAGACTTCGCACGCCACAACACCCCAGAAAAATTCAATGCGATCGTGGGGATTCGTTTCCAAGCTCGAGGCTTGCGTCGTACCAAAATTCAGCCGTGGACTATTTCGCTGAATTCAAAACGTTTTCATAGCTGGCGAAGACTCACTTGTCACTTGGGCAACGATTTAGCTTAAACTTGGGTGAACCAGTCCTTTGGAAATATTGCATGCTAACAGTTAACGACACGATACAGATTCCTCTTCGCGAGTTTGATTTTACGTTCGCCCGTAGCGGTGGTCCGGGCGGCCAGAACGTCAACAAGGTCAACACGAAGGCATTATTGCGATGGAAAGTTATCGGAAATGACTCGCTCCCACCAGGCGTCCATGCACGCTTTGTTGCCAAGTACCGTAACAAACTCACCAACGATGGTGAACTGGTGATTACCAGTCAACGGTTTCGCGATCAGGGGCGCAATGTCGCCGACTGTCTTTCCAAATTGCGCGCCATGATTCTAGCCGTCGTGGCTCCACCGAAAGTACGTAGAAAGACCAAACCAAGTCGTGGATCGAAGATTCGTAAGCGCAAGAGTAAAGAAGCGCAATCTCAAAAGAAACAACGGCGCAAACCACCCGGCATGTCAGACTAAGCTCTGTGGAACAAATATGAGCGGCGAGGCGCTAGCCGCCGGTTGGCGACGTCGATCTGGTAGGAACGGTGGCTGGCGCGCAGATACCATGAAGTTTTGATTTGTTCCACAGAGCCTAGGCCCAACCCGTCCGACAAACCCCCAGAGTGCTTGCACGCTAGAACGAGACCGGGAAGTTGAGCTATAATTCCTTTGCGGGATAGATAGCGAACTGGCAGTAAATTTTCCTGCCACTGTATGAAAGATAATCGATGGACGAAGCGCAGAACCTTGATGGAATCCTCAAAGACTGGGAATTCGATCCGGGGTCGGTCAGTGTCCGCATGGTATCAGGCGACGACGATCGCAAAGTCATTCAAATGCGAATTGAACTTGGCGTCCTTCAACTGGAAACCAAAGGACGCCCGGATGGCTGGAAACCAGAAGGCTCAGACACATATTTCGACTATCTGCTTGAACTCGAAATGTCCCAAGGCGACGATTTCGAGTTTACCGACGAGCAGTGCTTCGAATGCGACCGCGAGTTCGTTCAATTCTACCACCGGCGTATCTGCTGGCTGGCCATGCAGGAATACGACAAAGCCGTTCTCGACGCCGAACATACCCTCGGGCTGATGGATATGTGCCTGCGCCATTCCAGCGACGAACAGTGGAAACTGACTCACGAACAGTATCGCCCTTTCGTCCTTTACCACAAGATTCAAGCTGGTGCGATGCATAAGCTCGTTGACGACGACGCCGAAGGTGCCATCCAACAGATCAATCTGGGACTGGATCAGCTCCGGGCTGTCTACGAAAAGCACGAACTCGCAGAAGACTTCGACGATGACGAACTCGTCGCTCGATTGGTAGATTTGCGAGAATCTCTTCGTGACCAATTCGATGTCGGTCGCACTCTGCGCGAGCAGTTGGCGGATGCCATCGCATCAGAACAATATGAGCAGGCGGCCCAGATTCGTGACGAAATCCAAAAACGAAGAATTGACCCCCGTTAATCTACGGGCGTTTTGATTTCCGACGACGCAACCGGGCCTCGTTCGCTAACATGTGGGCTGACAAAAACTCGCCCGTATTCTATACCGAACGATCCCATGCCGAGCTATGATTCCAAAAGTCGTCGTCACGGACTGTGGCTAGTGGTCTACGCTTGTCTACTCTTCACCGCGTGCGCTGCCACTGCGCTTTCTTCCAATCTTGCGGCCGGCCCATTGGAATTACTTCCGATGGCAATTGCTGTCTTCACGGCTGCAACACTTGGCGGCCTCTGGATGAATTACGGAAGTGGCGAGTTCTCGTTTCGAGTTTTCGTGAGCTTGGTATTTCTGGCTTGCTGTTTGCGACCTTTGACCAATAACATTTTTTCGTGCGCGTTGCTATTGCGGTGACGACTGCCTACGCAGTCATAACATGGGCATTCCTAGG
>CAYYHV010000055.1:16268-24143 GCA_964471695.1 uncultured Pirellulaceae bacterium | reverse complement strand
CTAAGGCGAAAAGTTCGACGCAAAGCCAACGACCTGTTCGATGAAGATGATGATGACGGCGATGAAGGATCGCGCCGAAGAAGACGTGGTTTGTTTGACGAACGTGAATTGTCCGAGTTGGACGTCGATCGTCGAGAAATTCTCCGAGATCAGCGCGAGGGCGACTTGTTTAACCCGGGCGACCGAGATGATCGAATCCGACGAGACCGAGATGATCGGGATGGCCGACGAGACCGAGGCGATCGTGATGAGACCGATAGCATGGAAGGACGATATCGGGCACTCGAACTCCGCTTGGATCGGTTGATGAATGACGCCCAACTAATTCGTCGGGAGATGCGGAATTTGCGACGAAGCGATGAGCGACGAGGCGATGAGCGACGATAAGTAAGTCGACTCGAGATGCAGCCGTGATCCAGAACGCGCCCCATGGCGCGTTCTGTTTTTCTATGTCGAGATTTACACAAGAACTCTCATCGTGGCGCCCGCATATCGACCTTGTGAAACATATTCGCCGGCAACAAAGAAGTGGAACGGCATGTAGGGCTCGGTACCACCACCAACGGCCACATAATAGGTTCCGGAATTCAATGTCTGCTCGACTGGAAGGTCGTCGCCGAACTGGAATAATTCAACTCCGGCTGAATCCATAAGGCTATAGGAAGCGCCAACGAGACTGTGGGGCAGGCCAAAGAAGCTCAGATTGGCAGTTCCAACCAACGTGAACTGAAACACATCGACGTCATGAGAATCTTCCAGTGTTCCAACGCCGTCGCCCATCAGGACATTGGCTCCAGCATCGGCGAACAATTCCGTCGCGTCGACACCGATCTGGTCGACATGGTCGTCTAGCGGTGGATCAACGTCATCTGGAATGCCGAACTGGAGATCGAAGAAATAGTCGCCGGTAGTCACCCCATCGGCGGCTTCGACAACGACGTAATACGTGCCACCCGACGATAGTTCTGCGGTTAGCTCAATGGGTTCGTGTATCGAATTTGATTCAATGCTTCCTATCGTGACATGGTTAGAGTCCACCAGAGTGATACGCGTCGATGCCAGTCCCGGCGGAAGCATCATGAAGTGGAGAGGGCCGGACTTGTCGACGGAAAACTGAAAGACGTCGATGTCTCCGCTTTCTTCAAGAATGCCATCCGCGAAGCCGAATTGCAGTCCACCTCCGCTATTCCAAGGAATGGCAGTTGCGTTCATTCCAATTTGGTTGGCGTGATCGTCGACAGGGTCACTGCCTCCGCTGCCTGGAGAAATCAGTGACAAGTCCACCAAGTACTCACCCGTGGAATGGTTGTCGCCTGCAGAAACCACAAGGTAGTAGCTACCAGCAGTGATGTTGGTATCGAGATGAGCCGGGAGATGGATGTCAATCGAGTCGGCTTCGGCGATGAGCGTCTCGTTAATATCAAATATCTGAATACGAGTCGTAGACAGCGAAAGCGGCAACGAATGGATGTTCAGCTGCGCGTCGGTTGTACTTTCGAACTGAAAGACATCAACGTCACCTGCCAGTTCCAGTATGCCGGATGCATGACCGAAGTACGAACCATGAGATCCCTCAAGGGTAATCTGAGTCGCTTCGGATCCGAGTTCATTGACGTGATCGTCAAATGCAAACAACTGAGGGTCGCTATCACCGTCATTGCCGTAATACGTGTTGCCGCGGTCGTCCATGGCCTGGAGCGCGTCGATACGCGAAACGACTCCGTCGAGATTCAAGTCAAAATGAGGTTGAGAGGTCCCCAGGTTGCCCAGAATTGAGGAAACGAAGTGGGTGTCGAATTCGTGCGTCACTGGAGCACTGCCGAACAGATCGGCAGCCAGCAACTCGCGTTTCTCAAGGGGGTCGGTTCGCAATTTTCTCGTTCGCATTATCAATGTTCCTTTGCTGTTTTTAACGTGCGCATTTTGAAAAATAGAGATCGAGCCGGATCGCGTTCGGGGGGGTGGTTCTGGCTCGAATTCCGAACGAGGCGAACGCATCGGGCCAATCATCAACAATCAGCGCAATGCGGCTTATTCCCGTCCCACATACAGCTAACGCATGACTATTTCAAGAAATAGGGAAAGGCCTCAGAGGATGCGCCCATTCCACTTAAGATTGGTCTCGTGAGCGCAGAACCGACCCCAAGAAAAAGCAGAAAACCGAGCAAGGCAGGTGAACGTCACCGAGCGCATCGTAGTATAGAAGTTCGGCTGGAAGTCTGGGACCTTCCGTCGAGTTGGTTAGGAGGATTTCTTGATTGCTGGGGGGTGCCAAGTCTGATTGAGGACGGATTCCTGAGCCAGGAACAGCCGCAACATGAGTCCAAAGTCGTCGTTGGGTACAGGCAACCAATTTGCGTGAAGTGCGACGTCGGTGGGGGCTTTATGTTGCAGGTAAAGCGTCAGTGAGCCATCGGCGTTGTACTTCAGCGACTTGTTTTTTGTACCCAGGGAGTACCGGTTGATCGTATTCGGTGCGAAGAAGTGAAACTTGTCGTACACCGTGAGGGACCAGAAACCGTTAACGGGCGGTAGTTGGTCGGCTGGAAAGGTGATCTGATAGTCGGCATTGCCATTGAGCTGGACGCCGTTGGCATCATCATCGGCTCCCAGATAAAGCGCATCTTCAGGTAGGTTCACCATCATGTACGATTTGGCGACGGCGGTTCGATTGAGATAGTCGGTTCCGAATTTGGCTCCATTGATGGCGCCGAACCAGCCATTGCCAAACGACTGACCAACGTTCTTGAGTTGAAACATCGGAGCCACGATGTCTTGCTCCGCGTCCTTGACTGCCTGTTTCAGCTGTTTCCTGATTTTGGCGTGCGACTTGTAAAGCTTGATAAGTTGCCGAGCCTGAAGATAAAGCGACTGTTCGCCTTCCATCGGTGGGACTTCATCCAAGACGGCTGGCAACTGCTGCCAGAAATTCTCAGGGCGCACCCATTTGACTTCGGATTTCCCTTTGAACTTTGGGTACATCGGATCCTGTTGCCAATCCGTAACGCGCATTTCGCCCGTATACTCGGCGACAGGGTACGACATGATTTGATTCAAGACTGGCTGGATTGCCTCGCGATCGGCAGTGGTATCATCGAGAAAGACGCGCGGGATGATGATGGCGTGTCGCGTTGGAGAATGAAATACGTCGACGATTCCCTCGGGTGCTTCGCCTTTCCAATTGGGGCCAACCACCAGGTAGTGACCTGGCGTGGTGTTGTTACGAATCCCCGGTGAGGCGAATACATCGCTGCGTTGATCCATTAGTTCAATTGACCAGTATCGCTTTCCGAATGCGGGGACTTGCACGACGACAGGCGACTTGGCGAGATCAAGAAATCCAATTCCGTACGTAACATCCTGATTCGGGCAGACGATGAATCGTTGTTCTGGATTAAGGTAATCCGTCTGCATCTTCAGGCGATTGAGAGGAGAATTTGGGGATGGTTGGGGAGCGGTCTTTGATTTTGAGAACGAGACGAACAAGCGCTGCCGATGGTAATTGACCATCGCATTTCCCCACACGTAAGTCATCCTGCGATTGTGGAGGTTGACCATAGGATAGGCCCACACGTACAGCGACTTGGCATCGGAATAGACTGACGGTTCAACGTGGTTAATCTCAGTTGTGCTCGTTATCTCTTCAGCCAGGCTCGGAGATTTCAGCATCAGGCCAAGCAGGGCCGCACCACAAATGATTTCGGTTGAATAGCGCATAAAGACGAGTTTCTCGCGGACTTGGCCGCGAATTGAAGGTGGATTCGCTACGAATCCATGGCAGACGGCTTATCTGATTATAGGTCGGTCTATAAAGCGATAAGGTTTCATACGCTGATTCGGGACGGATATCCCGTGATTGGGGCCGGATACGGGGTTGTAACGGCAACCTGTAGACAGCCGGTACCTGAGAATGCGAAATATGACCGATCTAACCGCCGAATCTCGCCGCTAACTGTATTCAGTCAAAGGGTTTATGTGATTTTCATCAATTATTTCTGGCCCCCCAAATTCTGTCGAGGTGATTAACGTGGTACGGCGTGCCCACCGTTGATTGAGCCTCTTATGATTAGACACCTTTTCTCTCGTGCGGCGGATCGATTCCGTCGCGACATTCAGTCCCTGCGCAATGTTCGAGTCGCTTCGCGCGCAGACGATTCCCACTTGGAGATGTTCGTCGAAGATCTCGAATCGAGAAAGATGCTGGCCGTTCAGTCTTTTGGGGTTATGCCAACCAGCCTGGAGGCAGTCGGTGATCGTCTCTACTTCACGCATCAACTCGAACTGGGTAGCTCACGGTCCGAGCTCGCTTACGTCAGTGGAAGTCAGGTGGTCACTGTTGACGGGTTACATCGTGATGCTCGTCCCGACCTGTTGACGAAATTTAACGGCGAACTTTACTTTCGCGCCGGCGCCTATTCCGATAGTAACGCACCCGTTGCGGCTTCGGATTTCGTCACAATCAACAAGAACACTACGGCACAGGTTAACGTTGTTCGGAACGATGGTGACTTTGACGGAGATCTTGGCAACGGGGCGGTGCGGTTGCTCACGACGTTGCCATCGAATCAGGGGGCAGTCTCACTGACGGGCGGAACAGTCACATTTGTGCCTGCCGACGATTTTGTGGGAACGGTAAGTCGCATTGACTATCAAATATCGGATCTGGATGGGAATCAAAGTCTGGGATCCCTCTTCCTACGAGTCGTGGATGAGAACAGTTCTTCGTCGGCCAATACGGATGAGGTCACCATTCGGTCCGATGAATCCATCGCGGTCAATGTGACGGGCAACGACCATGACGTAAACGCTTCCACTTTGCGTATCAAGTCATTTATTGCGTCTCAGGGAACTGCGACGGCAGCGGGTGGAGTCATCACTTTCACACCAACGGCTGATCCTAACATCCAACTTGAGAATGCCACGATCAGAATTGAATACGAAGTCGACGACAATGGCGGTGTAACCCGAACGGGTCGATTGAACATCCGCGTATTGGGGCCGGCTTCACTAGGAAGCGGATTGTTCAAGGCAAGCGACGGAAATGCAGAACTGGTTTTTGCTTTCGACTCGCCCGCATCGATTAACAGCATTATCCCTGCCCAGTCGAAAATCTACTTCACTTCAGCCGGCGACCTCTGGGAAACCGACGGATCCGAATCGGGGGAGCAATTGATAGGTGATCCCAATCAGTCGATCAGTTCGTTCTCGGCTGTGACGATTGGGAACACGCTCTACTACACACATGACGACGGTACCCACGGAAGAGAGCTTTGGCGAACGTCCGGAGGGTCGTTTGAGATGGTCGCTGATTTGAATCCGAATCGCGGCTCAAATCCTTATGATCTCTATGATTTTGATGGCGACCTCTACTTTGTCGCGACGACGCTGACTGGCAATCGGTTGTTCCGGATTGTTGATGGTCAGGGTAACGCGCAGGAAGTCGGTGGAACTCCGACATCAGGGGTGCGGGGAATCGTTGGCGATGATGACACACGATTGTATTTTAACGAAGCCGCATTTTCGGGTTTTTGGAAGACGACGGGTACGACACCAAGCACACAGGAGATCGGTGATTTTATCGCAAGCGATGGCGTTTCATTGAACGGTACTTTGTTCTTTAACAGGAATGCGCCATTTTTGGGTTCGGAGCTTTGGAAGACGAATGGAACGGCAGGTGGAACCCGTCTCGTCAAAGACATCGCCCCCGGGACTACGTCTTCTTTCCCCAACGACCTTGCCGTTGGTGAAGATGTGATCTTCTTCTCAGCTCGGGACAACTCCAACGGGCAAGCCGTTTGGCAGAGTGATGGGTCAGAATCTGGGACACAGTTGATTGCAGATGGCAACTCCGCCAGAGACAGCTCGGCGAACATTACCCTGATGACGGTCATCGGCAATCAAGTTTTCTATCGCGCCAATCGCGCCACCGATTTCAGTTCCGACTATGACCTGTTTACGGTTGTGGCAACGCCACCACCCGTTTCTGTTGATATCGGCGACCGAGTCTTCGTGGACAGTAACAATGACGGATTGCAAACAAGCGGGGAACCGGGCAAAGCAGGCGTTCGGGTTCGCCTATACGACGCCGGAGCCAATGGCATCATCGGCGGCGGTGATGATATGCTCGTTGGTACGAGAACGACGGCAAACGACGGTAGCTACCTGTTTTCCGGAGTCGATCGCGGAGCCTACTACGTTTTGTTCGACGCACCCGACGGTTTTGCGTTTGCGACGCCGGATGTCGGCAACAATCTGGAGATTGACAGCGATGCCAGACCTCGAGCATCAAATTCACGACTGGGCGACACGCCGGTGTTCACGGTAGGTGATGCAACGGACCGGTTGGATTGGGATGCAGGATTGGTCGCTGCTGCCGTGGTTGGAGACTTTGTCTGGTTGGATGAGAACGAAAACGGACGGCTGGATAGTGGTGAGCGAGGCGTTGGTGGAGTCGAGCTTACGTTGCGTGACGAGAATAACCAGTTCGTAGCGCGTACGAGCTCGGCTGAACACGGCGGCTATTCCTTTACTGTCGATCCCGGTCGCTATCGCATTCAGATCGACGTACCGGAAGACTATTACCTGACGGACGCGAACGTGGGAAGCGATACTGCGGATAGCGACTTCAACCGAAACACCCGCTTTACGCCGTTCTTCAGTCTTGCTTCCGGTCAGACGATGGAGCGCATGGATGCGGGGCTGATTGAAGTGCCCAACTACGACACGGGCAAGCTGATGCTGGTGGGCGATTTTGAATACGATCCCGACAACGACATTTTTGAGTCGACCGGCCGGACCTTTGTCGGTTTGAAGCCAATCCTGAATAACGATCCGTTCAAGTCACTAATCTCAGTGGATGGAATTGCCCGGTACAACCAGTCGGAGATATTCCTGCAAGGTGACGTCAGTTCTTCAATCGGTGGCGTTTCGGATTTTCTGTTTACCGGGGATACGACCTTCGCCATCGGGGCCACCGCGACGTCGGTTATCAACCTCTACGATGAGCCAACCCTTCAAGTCGTTGGATTGAACGTGGTGCCGGACAAGTTGGAACTGTTGAACCCGGGAGATGCCGGCGTCGCCGATTCCTTTATCGAAGTCGAAGGTCAAATCAATGTGCTTACGGAAGATTTCGCCTTCCTCGATGCAGGCCTGGGCGTATCGCTTACTGAACGAAACCCGTTGACGATCAAGGACACTGGCATCAATGTCGCCAGGATTGCTTTGCCCAACGCGGAGGCCGAAATTTACGGCGTTAAGCTTAAGACGACCGGCGTTACCATGTCACTTGTGAAGGACGGTAACGTGGATAAGTTCATTCTTCAAGGAAAACTGGAGTTCCCCAATGTCGCAGGGCTATCCGTTGATTTATTGGATCCCAATCCCGATGACTCGGATCCCGGAAATCGGTTAGAAATCACCAACACGCCTATCAAGGGTTTGAGTGCCGATCTGATCGGCAAGATGACTTTCGAGAAGGATTTTCTCGGGTTTTCCATTAAGAACGGAGAGATCTTTGTCGATTCCACCACGCGAGAAATCAAGCTTAAGGGGACCGTGCTGTTTGGCCCCAAGCCGGTGGGATTTGATCTTCGTCAGGGCCCAATCGGTGAAGTCGGATTACGGAATGGAGAACCCAATACAATCGGCTTTGGCTTGGCAGGGCTGACGATCCCCATCGCGCAGACGGGATGGGAACTCAACTCCATCTTTGGTTCGTTTGATAATTTTGCGGATTCGGATCCCGATCCGCTGGCGATCACTGGCGAATTAGGATTCAGCGATCTGGCTCCGGCGTTCGTGCTTCCATTGCCGGAAGCATTTGGTGGCTCGGTAGAGGTTAACCTCGCCAAAGCCAAATTGACGGGCGTGATC